>NZ_AJVM01000063.1:0-236851 GCF_000281735.1 Rhizobium sp. AP16
GGCCCCAGCCAGTGGGTGGCGAAGCCGGCAGTGCAGGTGACGGTCAGCACCGTATCTCGTGCCCGCATGGTCAGCGCCGTCGTTGCTTCACGTATCAGGCGGAAAGCAGTGCGCAGCGTCGCGAAATAATCCGCACCCTCGGCCGTCAATGCCAGACTGCGGGCACGGCGCTCGAAAAGCCGGACGCCAAGCGCTGTTTCGAGATCGCGCACTTGCAAGCTGACCGCGCCGGGCGTCACATGCAGCTCCCTGGCGGCGAGCGTCATGCTCAGATGCCGGGCCGAAGCTTCGAAGGCGCGCAACGCCGAAAGGGAGGGAAGTTGATCCATGACGATTGAGTATAACTAAACCATCGAGTGAGAAAGATTCGCTTGTCAGAGCCTTATGATCGCGAGATCATTCCATTAAACTCGATGGTTGGCAAGAAATTGCATTTCAGCACTCATCGAGAATAACTCAATAGCGGGGAAGGATATCAGGATGGCGCAGAAATCGATGGGCGCGGCGGAGTGGGGCATGCTGCTGGGATTGTCGGTCCTCTGGGGCGGCTCGTTTCTGTTCAACGGCATCCTGGTGCATGAGTTGCCACCCTTTACCATCGTCACCGCGCGTGTCGCCTTGGCGGCGGTCGCCCTGCATGTCATCGTGCGGATGACCGGGCAGGCAATGCCGCGCGACCGTCAGGCCTGGGCCGCCTTCTTCGGCATGGGGTTCCTCAACAATGTCATTCCCTTCCTGCTGATCGTCTGGGGACAGACGCATATCGCCAGCGGTCTCGCCTCGATCCTCAACGCGACCACACCGCTCTTTGCGGTCGTGGTGGCGCATTTCCTGACGGCGGACGAGAAAATGACCGGCAATCGCCTGATCGGCGTCATCGTCGGCTTTGCCGGCGTGGCGCTGATGATCGGTCCGTCGGTGCTGAGCAGCCTCGGCTCGAACGTGCTGGCGCAGCTTGCCGTGCTGGGCGCTGCCTTCACCTATTCGCTCGCCGGCATCTTCGGCCGCCGCTTCCGCCGCATGGGCCTGGCGCCGATTATCCCCGCGGCCGGGCAGGTGACGGCCTCGACCATCCTGCTGCTGCCGGTTGCCCTCTTCGTCGATCATCCGTGGACGCTGGCGCTGCCTTCGACTGAAATCTGGCTGGCGCTGGCCGGCCTGGCGATCCTCTCGACCGCGATCGCCTATGTCCTGTTCTTCCGCATCCTGGCGACGGCGGGCGCCACCAACCTGATGCTGGTCACTTTCCTCATTCCGGTCAGCGCCATCCTGCTCGGCGCACTGTTTCTCGGGGAGCAATTGCAGCTGAAGCACTTTATCGGCATGGCAATGATCGCCGTCGGCCTTGCGGCGATCGACGGGCGGTTGTTTACCCTCTCCTCGAGGGGGAGGGTCGGCACGTAGTGCCGGGGTGGGGTGATTGCAGCACGCACTGAGGCATAATTTTGTCCCCAGGGATCACCCCCACCCGCCGCTTTGCGGCGACCTCCTCCCTCAAGGGGGAGGTGATTAACGCGCCAGATCCGCAACCACGGAATCGAGGATGAGCATCCCCGCCGGGGTACAGCGCAGGCGAGAATTGCCGAGACGCTCGATGAAGCCGTGTTCCAGCAGGAATTCCTCGCGCGCCTGATCGGGCTCACGGCCGGAAAGCTGCTGCCAGCGGACGAGATCGATACCTTCTTTCAGGCGCAGGCCCATCAGCAGCAATTCGTCGGCCTGTTCGTCGTCGCCGAGCATTTCCTGATCGGCGATGCCGTGGCCGTCGCGTTCGACCAGTTCCAGCCACGCCTCCGGCTTGCGCTCGGTGGCGGTCGCCAGTTTCTTCGGGCCGAGGGTCAGGCGGCCATGGGCGCCCGGACCGATGCCGGCATAGTCGCCATAGCGCCAATAGGTGAGGTTATGGCGGCTCTCTGCGCCCGGACGGGCATGGTTGGACACTTCATAGGCCGGCATGCCCTCGCGCTCGGTGATCTCTTGTGTTGCCTCGTAGAGCAGCGCCGACTGGTCGCCGTCCGGTACGATCAACTTGCCCGCCTTATGCAGGCCGTAGAATGGCGTGCCTTCCTCGATGGTGAGCTGGTAGAGCGAGAGATGGTCGACGGCATAGGAGATCGCCTCCTTCAGCTCGCGCTCCCATTCCTCGACGGTCTGGTTCGGGCGGGCATAGATGAGGTCGAAGGACATGCGCGGAAAGATATCGCGCGCCAGCTTGATCGCTTTCAGCGCGTCGGCGACATTGTGCAGGCGACCGAGGAATTTCAGATCGCGGTCGTTCAGTGCCTGCACGCCCATCGATACGCGATTGACGCCGGCGGCGCGATAGCCGCGGAAACGCTCGGCCTCGACGCTGGAAGGATTGGCCTCCATGGTGATCTCGATACCATCTGGCACATGCCAGTGCTTGGCGATGCCGTCGAGAACCGCACCGACCGTCTCCGGCTTCATCAGCGAAGGCGTGCCGCCGCCGAGAAAAATGCTGGTCACGGTCTTCGGGCCGCCGATCGCCCGCATCGACGCCATCTCCTTCAGGAAGGCGGCTGTGAAGCGCTCCTGATCGACGGGCTGATGGCGGACGTGGCTGTTGAAATCGCAATAGGGACATTTGGCCGCGCAGAAGGGCCAATGCACATAGACGCCGAAGCCGGGTTCACCGGTGTCGGGCAGCAATTGCGCCTCATGCGTCATGTCTTGCGGTTCCATGATGTCCACAGGCTTGAGCTTACGCCTCCAGACAGGTTTCGACAAAGAGCTTGAAAGCCCGGGCGCGGTGCGAGAGCGCCTGCGCGTCGCCCGGCTTCCAGCCATGCTTCTCTTCGGCACTCATCTCGCCAAAGGTCGTCTCATAGCCCTTGGGCTGGAAGATCGGGTCATAGCCGAAGCCCTGTGTGCCGCGCGGCGGCCAGGCAACGGTGCCCTCGACTTCGCCGCGGAAAAGTTCGGTATGTCCATCCGGCCAGGCCAGGCAAAGCACACTGACGAAACGTGCGGTGCGGCTTTCCGGCGTGGTGGCGCCGGCCTTTTCCAATGCGGTCTCGACCTTCTGCATCGCCATGGCGAAATCGCGGGTGCCGTCAGCCGTTTCCGCCCAGTTGGCGGTATAGACGCCGGGATCGCCACCGAGTGCGTCGATCACCAGACCGGAATCGTCCGACAATGCCGGCAGGCCGGAGGCATTGGCCGAGGCGAGCGCCTTGATCGTCGCATTTTCCTCGAAGGTCGTGCCGGTCTCGTCCGGCTCGATGAAATTGAGATCGGCGGCTGATTTGGCGGTAAAGCCGAACGGGCCGATCAGATCCTCGATTTCACGGATCTTGCCCGCATTGTGGCTGGCGACGACGATGGTCTTTGTTTCGAGCTTGCGCATATCCTGTCCTGTCAGATGCCCCAGATCCGGGGTTCGGCGCATTCCAGGCTGTTGCCGGCCGGGTCGCGGAAATAGATCGAGCGGCCGCCATTCGGCCAGTGAAAATCGGCTTCAATAACGACGCCGGCGGCTTTCAGTCTCTCCGCCGTCGCCTCGATATTGTTGCCGCTAACCCGGAAGCAGACGTGACCATGGCCCGTCGTGCCATGCGGGGGCACAGGCAGGGCGCCCGGTTCCGGCGGCTTCACCGTCTCGGCCGAATTGAAGATCAACAGCACACCCGGCCCGCAGCGATAGAAGACATGACGGTTACCGCCGCGCGCGATCTTCTCGAGCCCGAGTATGCCGCCATAAAAAGCTTCGGCGGCATCGAGATCATCGGCATAGACAGCGGTTTCGAGAATGCCTTCCAACGACGGGTTCATCGGCTGATCGTTTCTTTGGTCAGGCGATCGCCTGCTTCTGCAGCTCCACCAGCTCGGCAATGCCGTTCTTGGCGAGATGCATCAGGGTGGTGAATTCCTCTTCGCTGAAGGGCGTGCCTTCGGCTGTACCCTGGATCTCGACGATGCCCCCCTTGCCGGTCATGACGAAGTTGGCGTCGGTCTCGGCGGATGAATCCTCGAGATAGTCGAGGTCGATCACCGGCTGGCTGGCGAAGATGCCGCAGGAAATGGCGGCGATATGATCCTTGAGCACGCGCTCGACCTTGATCATGTTGCGGCTTTCCATCCACTTCAGGCAGTCGTAAAGCGCGATCCAGGCGCCGGTAATCGAGGCCGTGCGCGTGCCGCCATCGGCCTGGATGACGTCGCAGTCGATGGTGATCTGGCGCTCACCGAGCTCCTTCAGGTCAACGACGGCGCGCAGCGACCGGCCGATAAGGCGCTGGATTTCCTGTGTGCGGCCACCCTGCTTGCCGGAAGCGGCTTCGCGCTTCATGCGTTCGCCGGTGGCGCGCGGCAGCATGCCGTATTCGGCCGTGACCCAGCCCTTGCCGCTGTTGCGCAGCCATGGCGGGGTTTTTTCTTCCAGGCTTGCCGTGCAGAGCACATGCGTATCGCCGAACTTCACCAGGCACGAGCCTTCCGCATGCTTGGAAAAATTGCGCTCGAACGAGACCTTGCGCATCTGGTCGGTTTTTCTGCCTGAAGGCCGCATTCTACTCTCCTGAACGTTTATCGACCGCTTCTACGATCCACCGGCAGCTTTTGCAAAGGAAAAGCAGGCTGAAAGGCCCGGATATGGCGGTGTTGGCATTTTTCCCTTTTGCCAATGCTAACTGAATGATTATATTTTAACTGAGGTTCAACAGAAGGGGTCTGACAGCGAAATGGGGTTCACGACATCGTCGGTTACGGATGCCATTGCAGCGCTGGACGAACGCTCGAAAGAAATCTTCCGTCGCATCGTCGAAGGCTATCTAGAAAATGGCGAGCCGCTTGGCTCGCGCAATCTCTCGCGCCTGCTGCCGATGTCGCTGTCGCCGGCCTCGGTGCGCAACGTCATGAGCGATCTGGAAGAGCTCGGGCTGATCTATTCGCCGCATATCAGCGCTGGCCGCCTGCCGACGCAGATTGGTCTGCGCTTTTTCGTCGATGCCTTCATGCAGGTTGGCGATCTCTCGGCCGAGGACCGGGCCACCATCGACCGGCAGGTGCGCGGCAGCAATCGCGACCAGCCGATGGAATCGGTCATGACCGAGGCGAGCCGCATGCTCTCGGGCATTTCGCGCGGCGCCGGGCTGGTGATCACCTCGAAGAACGATCCGGTGCTGAAGCATGTCGAATTCATCCGCCTGGAGCCGACCAAGGCGCTCGCGGTGCTCGTCGGTGATCATGACCAGGTGGAAAACCGCATCATCGAGCTGCCGGCCGGCATCACCTCTTCGCAATTGACGGAAGCCGCGAATTTCCTCAACGCCCACATGACCGGCCAGACCTTGCCGGACCTGCGCCGTCAGTTGCTGACGTTGAAGGAGAGCGTACGCCACGAACTGGATACGCTGTCGCATGAGCTGGTCGAGCGCGGGATCGCCGTCTGGTCCGGTGGCGAGGACGAGGGCAAGCCGACGCAGCTGATCGTGCGCGGCCACGCCAATCTGCTGACTGAAGTCGGCGGCGCCGAGGATCTCGACCGGCTGCGCCTACTGTTCGACGATCTTGAAAAGAAGGACAGTCTGATCGAGATCCTGAACCTGGCCGAAAGCGGCCCGGGCGTACGCATCTTCATCGGCTCGGAAAACAAGCTTTTCTCGCTCTCCGGCTCGTCGTTGATCGTCGCGCCCTATCGCGATGACGACGACCGCATCATCGGCGCCGTCGGCGTCATCGGCCCGACACGGCTGAACTATGCCCGCATCGTGCCGATGGTGGACTATACGGCCCAGCTGTTTTCCCGGATGTCGCGGCCCGGGCTTTGACGAAAGACGCTCTGATCGTTCGAATCTGGAATATCCCATCCGCTTTCAGGTCATTTCGCCGAAAGCGGGATGCCCTAGTCCGGAAGCAAGGTTCCGGATCCACCCATTTCCGCCGGCATGTCCTTTTGCTTCGGCAGGCCGTCCCTCAGGTGCAACACGGTGTTTTCGTAGTTGACATGAAGCGCCGGCTGAAAGTCGAGTGTGGGAATGATGGCAGCGTAGACGTCGGTTACGCCCCACAAAGGATGCTCGGTCAGCAGATGGCCGCCGCAAATCTCGCACCATTTGCGCACACTCGTTGCACTTCTCTGGTAACTGCTGACATGATCGGCGCCCTTGGTGACGTGGACGGCTTGCGGCGGCCAGAGCGAGAAGGCGTTGACCGGCCCGGCCGACCATTCCCGGCAGGAGTCGCAATGGCAATAGCCCATTGCCGCCGGCTCGCCACTGACTGCGATTTCCACCGCGCCGCAGAAACATTTGCCCGAATGAGATTTGCCGTTGGACATGGATCACACCTCGCGCCGTATTGAAACGGTGTTAACTATACCGGGAAAAGGTCGCAGATAGTAGAGGCCTCAACGGAGGAGGCGTTCTCACCCGATTGGTATTCGTACAAAAACGGCCGGAATGCCCGGAATCGGCTGTTCTTCGCGACAAAGCCTTGATTTTTTCCGGCCAAACCTCGATATCGGGCACATTCAAAAGACAAACAATTCGGAGACCGTCATGACCGACGAAACAACGAAAACCGGACCTGACGCCACGGCGGCCGACCTCGCGCAAGATGTCGCGGACACCGTGGAGACGACGGCTGAAACTCAAGAGCCGGATCCGGTCGAGCTGCTGAAGGCCGAAAATAGCGATCTGCGCGACCGCTACCTGCGCCTTGCCGCCGACATGGACAATCTGCGTCGCCGCACCGAGCGCGAAATCAAGGACGCCAAGTCCTATTCCGTCGCCGGCTTTGCCCGCGACATGCTTGCCGTATCGGACAATCTGCGCCGCACGCTGGACGCCATTCCGGCGGAACTCCGCGACGATGCCGGCCTGAAGACGCTGATCGAAGGCGTGGAGATGACCGAACGTTCCATGCTGTCGGCGCTGGAACGCCATGGCGTGCGCCAGATCGAGCCGGTCGGCCAGAAGTTCGATCCCAACTTCCATCAGGCGATGTTCGAAGTGCCGAACTCGGAAGTCCCGAACAACACCGTCGTTCAGGTGGTGCAGGCCGGCTTCGTCATCGGCGAGCGCGTTCTGCGCCCGGCCATGGTCGGCGTCGCCAAGGGCGGCCCTAAGCTTGCGGAAGTCTCCGAGCTGGGCTCCAACAGCCCGTTCGACGAAAAAGACGCCTGAGCCCAAAAGACATACCCAAAAGCAAGGGCCGGATGATGGAAGATCATCCGGCCCTTGCTTTTTTGTGTTCCAAATTCAGTTCACGCGCGCTCACGCGGCGTTGGATGCCTGTTCCTCATTGAGGAAGGCGTAGATCGCCGAGGCGGAATCCGTGGCGCGCAGCTTGGCGACGAGATCCTGGTCGCGCAGCACGCGCGCTATGCGCGACAGCGCCTTGAGATGATCGGCGCCGGCGCCCTCAGGCGCAAGCAGCAGGAAGACGAGATCGACCGGCTGGTCGTCCAGCGCCTCAAAATCGACGGACGCTTCCAGGCGCGCGAAAATACCGATGATGGACTTGATGCTATTGAGCTTGCCATGCGGGATGGCGATGCCATTGCCGACGCCGGTGGAGCCCAGGCGTTCGCGCTGCAGCACGACGTCGAAGATTTCGCGTTCGGGCAGTCCGGTCAACTTGGAGGCCTTGGCTGCCAGTTCCTGAAGCAGTTGTTTCTTGGAATTTGCCCTCAAGGCGGGGATGATCGCATCTTGGTGCAGCAAATCTGCCAATGCCATTCTCTTTATCCTTCGTGTCGCCGAGATCCAATGACGGAGGAGCGGCGGCCGACTGACATGGTGCAGGGCCGCCACTCATCTTCTTTTCTCAGCTTTTGATATTGGCTGCGTCTATCCAGCCAATGTTGCCGTCCTGACGACGGTAAACGATGTTCAGATGGTCCTTGCCGGGGCTGCGGAAGAGCAGCAACGGCTCGTCGGTCATGTCGAGCGCCATCACGGCGGTCGCGACCGACATGGTCTTTAGCTGTTTCGTGCTTTCGGCAACGATTGCCGGCGCGAAATCGGCTGCGATTTCCTCGTCGTCGTCTGACATGCCGTCCATGACGGTATAGGCGACTTCGATATGGCCGTTCGCGTGGCTCGCGGCCTGATGATCTTTCAGTTTGCGCTTGTAGCGGCGCAGGCGCTTTTCGATGCGTGCGGACGCGGCGTCAAACGCCAATTGCGGGTCCATCGCCTCGCCGGCGGCATGCAGAACGACGCCACTGTCGAGATGAAGCTTGCAATCGGCTGTGAAGCGGGAACTGGATTTCTGTACCGTCACTTGGCCTGAATACCCCCCGTCGAAGTATTTTGTCACGGCCATACCGATCTGGTCCTCAATCCGCTGACGGAAGGAGTCACCAATTTCCATATGTTTACCGGAGACACGCACACTCATGGAGTTTCCCTTCTTGTCGTGGTTATTGCGCGTACCAGTTTACGCCAAGCCTCAAGCTCATCCAAGCACTTCACGCGCTCAAAGACAAATTGCGTTTATGCGGGGCCTTTGGGATGATGGGGATAAGTTCATGGTCGTGCCGTCGTCCTGCACCGATTGCGGCGGGCTTCTAGCCCCGCCACATTGGAAAGTCAACTGCGTCTTAACGGTCCGTTAGGAAATCTGCAATTTCAGATTGAGCTTGAGCGGCGGCTAAAAGCTGGCAACCTTTGCAATCGCCCGCTTCTCCCGTCGGCGCTGCACGGAGGAAGGGATGTTCATCGCCTCGCGGTATTTTGCAACCGTTCGGCGAGCAAGCTCTATGCCGCCCTTCTTCAGCGTATCGACGATATCGTCGTCGGAAAGGACAGTATCCGGGCTTTCGTGCGAGATCAGCAGGCGGATCTTGTGCCGTACCGCCTCGGCGGAATGGCTGTCGCCGCCCTCGACGGCGCTGATTGAGACGGTAAAGAAATATTTGAGCTCGAACAGTCCGCGCGGCGTCAGCATGTATTTATTCGAGGTCACGCGACTGACGGTGGACTCATGCATCTTGATGGCGTCCGCCACGGTCTTCAGATTGAGCGGTCGCAGATGGTCGACGCCGTGGATCAGGAAGGCGTCCTGCTGCCGGACGATCTCGCTCGCCACCTTCATGATGGTCTTGGCGCGCTGATCCAGACTGCGCGTCAGCCAATTGGCGTTCTGCAGACATTCTGACAGGAAGGCATGGTCCTGGCTCGTCTTGGTGACGGAGGCGAAATAGGACTGATTGACGAGAACGCGCGGCAGCGTGTCGGGATTGAGCTCCACCAGCCAGCTGCCGTCGGAGGCGGGGCGCACGACGATATCGGGCGTGATCGCCTCGGATATGCCGGTCTCAAAGCCGCTGCCGGGCTTCGGGTTCAACTGGCGGATCTCGCCCATCATGTCGAGCAGATCTTCCTCGTCGACGCCGCAGAGACGCTTCAGCGTCGCGAAATCGCGGCGGGCGAGAAGCTCGAGGTTCTGGATCAGCCGCTCCATGGCCGGATCGAAACGATCCTTCTGCCGGAGCTGGATTGCCAGGCACTCGCTGAGGGAGCGGGCAAAGACGCCGGGAGGGTCGAGCTGCTGCAATACGTCAAGCACCCGTTCGACATCGCCAAGCGTCGTGCCGAGGCGATCCGCCGTCTCGCGCAAGTCAACCTGCAGATAGCCGCAGTCGTCGAGCTGGTCGACGAAATGCTGGGCGATCAGCCGATCGGCCATCGCCGGCAAGGAGAAGGGGATCTGTTCGTTGAGGTGGTCGCGCAGCGAGATCTGGCCGGCGACGAAATCGTCAAGATCGTAGCTTTCGCCGGCCTCGCCGCCGGGCATGGATTTCCATTGGCTCAAAAGCTCGGGCGCATCGGCGCGCTGCGCGGTGCTGTCGTCGGGATAGACATTGCTGAAATTGGTGTCGAGTTCGTCGTTCAGCCGGTCGGCATGGCCGGTGTTTTCGCTCTCGTACCAGTCGCTTTTCAGGTCGCCGCTATTGTGGTCGGCGCCATCGTCGCCACGGCTTTCCTCCGCTGCATCGTATCGTTCGTCCTTCGCCTCGCGCTCGCTGCCATTGCCTATATCCTCGTCATTTGACGTAAATTCGAGCAGCGGATTCTTTTCGACTTCCTGGGCGATGAACTGGGTGAGCTCAAAATGCGTCATCTGCAGCAACTGGATGGATTGCATCAGTTGCGGTGTCATCACCAGGCTTTGGCTTTGGCGCAGGAAAAGATTGGCCGATAATGCCATGGCGGACGCGGGACTCCCCTTGATCTTTTCGAAAGTCCGCGTTTTTTTAGAAAAAAAGCCGCAGAGTTCCAACTGGCCCAAAAATTGCTTTTTTATCGGGTTTGGTCAAGCGGAACTGTAGCGGGAAGATGAATTTCCGGAGCGCTACGCTGTTTGGCAACGCGAGAACACGCTCCGGTCAAATCCTAGACTATCAAAGGCTGAAATTGTCGCCAAGATAGAGTTTTCGTACTTCCGGATTGCTGACGATATCGTTGGCCCTGCCATGGGTCAGCACTTCGCCGGCATGGATGATATAGGCGCGGTCGATGAGGCCAAGCGTCTCGCGGACATTGTGGTCGGTGATCAAGACGCCGATGCCGCGCGCCGTCAAATGATGCACGAGGTTCTGGATGTCGGCGACCGAGATCGGGTCGACGCCGGCAAAGGGTTCGTCGAGCAGCATGAAGGTCGGGTCGGTCGCCAGTGCGCGAGCGATTTCCAGACGCCGCCGCTCGCCGCCGGACAGCGCGATCGCCGGCACCGTGCGCAGATTGCGGATGTGGAATTCCTCAAGCAGCTCGTCGATCTTATGCTCGCGCTTCTGCTTGTCCTTTTCGTGGACTTCGAGCACGGCGCGGATGTTCTCCTCCACCGTCAGACCACGGAAAATCGAGGCTTCCTGCGGCAGATAGCCGACGCCAAGACGGGCGCGACGATACATCGGCATCGAGGTGACATTGTTGCCGTCGATCTCGATGGTGCCCTCATCGACGGGCACCAGCCCGGTGATCATGTAGAAACAGGTCGTCTTGCCGGCGCCGTTCGGCCCAAGCAGGCCGACAGCCTCGCCACGCCGTACCACCAGCGAGACGCCGTTGACGACGCGCCGGGTGCGGTAGGTCTTGGTGAGGCCGCGCGCGATCAGGGTACCCTGATAACGCGCCTTATCGGCGGTCGGTGAACCGGATGCCGCGCTGGGCAACCCGGTCGCGCCGGGCAAGGGGGAGGTTGTCGATGTCGTCACGAGCTGGCCAGAATCAATTCTTTTTTTGCTGTTGCTGCTGCACTTGCTGCGACTTCGGGTCGAGCTGAATCTGGACGCGGCCACCGCAGGCATCCAGTTGCGCTTCGCCCGTCGCCATGTGCACGGTCAGCTGGCAGCCGGTGAAAACATTCGGCCCATCGGTCAACACGACCTTCTGACCCTTGAGGACTGCAAGCTGGTTTGCCATGTCGAAGGAGCCGTCATCCGCCGTCGCCGTCTGTGTGCCGGAGACGAGGTAGACCTTGTTGGTGACCAGAATGTGGTCGATATTGGCATCGCCGGAGACCAGCGACTGGTTCTGTTCCTTGGCGGCCTTTGCGACCGGATTGTCGGTCGCCGGCTTGGCGGCGGCATCGGCGGCGGGCTGCTTCTTCTTGTAGAAGACCGTCATCTTACCGGCCTGCATCGTCGTCGTGCCCTGGACAACCTTGACGTTGCCGGTAAAGACCGCCTGACTTTCGGCGTCGTGGATTTCCAGCTTGTCGCTTTCGATCTGGATCGGCTGGTCGCTGGAAAGGGCGAGGCCAGGCATCTTGCTCGTCGTCGTCTGGGCGTCAGCGCCGGGCGCGGCTAAAAATGCCAGCGCACCGAAAGCACAGAGAAGACCCGCCTTGCGCAGGTTGGAGTTAAAAAGGGAGTGTTGCCAATCGTTTATCATGAACCGCCCGGCCGTTGTTCGCTAGCTTTATTGTGGAGTGTGGTCGGATCAATATTCATCCGAACCTGTCCGTCGAATTCGATTACGCTCCCCTTATCCGTCATCTTGAGCGACTGCGCAACAACCGACATGCCGCCTCTGTAGATTGCAACCTGATCCTGGCTGGAGAGGTCGCCCTTCTTGACGTCGAGGAAGGCAGTCCGGAATTCGGCGCGCAAACCATTGTCCATCAGAATGGTAAAGGGATCGGTGAGCTTCAGCGTGTCGGCCTGGCGGTCGAAATCCGCACTCTCGGCCGTCACATGTGCGATTACGTCGCTGTTGACCGGCATGGAGGCCTTGATGGACTTGAGCGTGATCATGTTCGGATTTTTGATATCCTGCAGCGCCTTCTCGGCGAGCATGGAATAATTGATGCCGTCCTTGTTACGGCCGGCGATGGCGGGACGTTCCATCACGACCTTGCCGTCTTCGATTCTCGCCCCTTCGATCTGGATGTTTTCCGGCAAATAGGCGCGGACCAGCGAGACGGCAATGAAGATCAACGAAACGATCAGAGCGGCCAGCGGGAGGAATAGCTTCAGCTTGCGCACGCGCGTGGAATGAAAGATCGCGTCCTTATACGCGTTCCTTTCCAGCTCGGAGCCGATCGCTTGGCCGGTGGTCTCGATAGTATTGAGCATGCAACAGGTCCGTGTTCTCTAGATCCGGAAAACTGCATTGGGTTATGCACAGACTGTGCCAACAAGCCCGCCGGATCGTTTCGCATTATTGCATTGGCTTGCCAATATGGATTTTTTTCCGCGCCTGAGGAAATTTAGCAGAAAAACATAATGGGTGCCTGTTTCATCGGATCGGGTGACGCCCTATCTGACGAAGCACTGGACAAAAGTCCCGATATATAATCTCAACAAAGACAGCCAGCATATTCGCGAAGGATTGTGCCGGTTTCAAGGTATTATATATCCGGTTGTAGCATGCCCAGTTTACGACAAGGGGAGAGATAAGGCGTCATGGACAGTTCTGCAATCGCAGACCGGCGGCAATTGCGCCGCAAACTTGGCTTTTGGCGCATCATCGCCGTTCTTCTCCTGGTGGGGCTTGGTTTTGCTCTATACCGTTTCTTTGCGGCCGACCTGCCGGATACGCGCGGGCCGCAGATCGCCCGTGTCGCTATTTCCGGTCTCATCCAGGATGATAGCGAGCTTCTGGAGCGGCTGAAGAAGATCAAGGACAATGATCAGGTCAAGGCGCTGATCGTGTCGATCTCGTCGACCGGCGGCACGACCTATGGTGGAGAGCGGATATTCAAAGCCATCCGCGCCGTCGCCGCCAAGAAGCCCGTTGTTTCCGATATCCGCACCGTGGCTGCCTCCGCCGGCTATATGATCGCCACGGCCGGCGATGATATCGTCGCAGGCGACACTTCGATCACCGGCTCGATCGGCGTCATCTTCCAGTATCCGCAGGCGAAAGACCTGCTCGACAAGCTCGGCGTCTCGCTGGAGGATATAAAGTCGTCGCCGATGAAGGCCGAGCCGTCGCCGTTCCATCCGCCGAGCGAGGACGCCAAAAACATGATCCGCAACATGGTGATGGACAGCTACGGCTGGTTCGTTGATCTTGTCGCCGATCGCCGCAAGCTGCCGCGTGAAGAGGTGCTGAAGCTTGCGGACGGCAGCATTTTCACCGGCCGCCAGGCGTTGCAGAACAAGCTGATCGATACGCTCGGTGGCGAAGACGAAATTCGTGCCTATCTCGATACACGCAAGGTCAACAAGGACCTGCCGATCGTCGATTGGAAGGCCGAGAACAAAACCTCGTCTTTCTTTTGGCCGGGCGCGGCTTCCTGGTTGCTAAATCTCTTCGGTTATGATGATTTTGTGAAGGGAGAGGGCTTCCAGAAAATGATGACAGAGAAGTTGTTTCTTGACGGCCTGCTTTCTGTTTGGCAGGGTGCAGCCAATTGATAAATCAATGATTTAAGGGGGCAAACCGTGATCAAGTCGGAATTGGTGCAGATTGTTGCGGCGCGTAACCCACATCTCTATCACCGCGACGTCGAAAATATCGTCAATGCCGTCCTCGACGAGATCACTGATGCGCTCGCCGCCGGTAACCGGGTAGAGCTACGCGGCTTCGGCGCGTTTTCCGTCAAGAACCGTCCCTCGCGCTCCGGCCGCAACCCACGCACCGGCGACACCGTGTTCGTCGAGGAAAAATGGGTTCCCTTCTTCAAGACGGGCAAGGAACTGCGCGAACGCCTCAATCCCGGTGCCGGCGACGAAGACGACGACGACAATTAAGCGTCGTTTTGAACGATGTCCCTCGTGGATATCCCCGGTGGACATCATCGTGCCGCAACCTGGTGGCACTTGAACTCGGCCCAGTCTTTATTAATTCTGCGGCTAGAGGCGAGATGAGTGCAGTGCACGAAGGCGCTGGGATACAGGAGCGTGCGCAATGACCAAGAAGATCATCAATCTGCTGATATTGCTGCCGCTCGGCATCATCCTGATCGTCTTCTGCGTCGCCAACCGGCAATCCGCCACGCTTGCGCTCAATCCGTTCAGGCCCGAGGACCAGGTGCTTTCGCTGCATGCACCGCTGTTCGTGCTGCTATTCGTCGCACTGATCCTGGGCATGATAGTTGGCGCGGCGGTTACCTGGGTCAACCAGGGTAAACACCGCAAGCGCGCCCGCAATCAGTCGCGCGAAGCCGTGCACTGGCATGCCGAAGCCGACAAACATCGCAGCCGCGCCGAACAGATCACCGGCCAGCTTCCCTCGAAGTGACCACCGCCGTTTCCATGCTCTTTGCCCTGTCGAGGGTATAGCAAGGTATCGCGTCAACGATTGGCGGCATAGCGCGCTCTGGACCAGCCAGAGTGCAAGAGCACGCTATACACTTTGCGTAGCGCTATCCATTTCATGCAGGCAATTTCCTGAAGAGAGCCAAGCTTAGGGAGCGATTAATCTTCGTGACCCAATCAGCTGGGGCGGTAAATTCCAAAGATGTCGCGGCAAGAATGACGATTGCCGGCAAGCCGTCTTTTCAATTTCACATTGCCTCGGGCGCACGATGAACGTGCAGCGGCATCAGGAGACAATCCGATGAAAGCAATATCATTGAATTTTGGTTCCGACTCGGCGGGAGTGCTCGCCGCGATGGACAAATCCTTGGCCATCATCGAATTCGATGTGACCGGGAAGATCTTGACAGCAAACGCGAATTTCTGCCGCACGATTGGCTATGAGCTCCCGGAAATCGTTGGACAACAGCATCGCATGTTCGTCGCGCCGGCTGAAGTCAGTTCGCCTGACTATTCCGAATTCTGGGCTAAGCTCGGACGGGGTGAATTCGACAGAAGGCAATACAAACGCATCGGCAAGGGCGGCAGGGAGATCTGGATCGAGGCCTCCTACAATCCGATTTTCAAGTATGGAAAACCTTACAAGGTCGTCAAAGTCGCGACCGACATAACGGCCGAAAAGCTCAAGAGCATCGAGGATGCCGGCAAGCTGAATGCCCTGTCGCGCTCGCAGGCCGTTATCGAGTTCACGCCGGATGGCCGCGTCCTCGCCGCGAATGCAAACTTTCTGGCGACGATGGGCTACGAGCTGTCGGAGATAGACGGCAAGCATCATTCGTTGTTCTGCGATGGCACCTACGCTGCCAGTGAGAGCTATCGTCAATTCTGGCAGCGGCTGGCCAAGGGCGAATTTATCGCCGACGAGTTCATGCGTATCGGCAAGGGTGGCCGGAGGATCTTCATCCAGGCGTCGTACAATCCGATTTTCGACATGGACAACAGGGTCTTCAAAGTCGTCAAATTCGCGACCGATGTGACCGGCCGCGTCAACAATGTCGAACAGCTCGGTGGGGCGCTCAAGCGCATGTCGGACGGCGATCTGACACAACACCTCGACATACCCTTCATTCCGACCCTGGACAAACTCCGCCTGGACTTCAACGGTGCGGTTGGAAAGCTTCGGGATGCCATGCGGTCGGTGGCAGAAGCCGCCGGGGCAATCTCCGCCGGCGCGCAAAAGATTCATGTGGCGACTGACGACATCTCGATGCGATCGGAACAGCAGGCGATGTCCGTCGAGGAAACCGCCGCGGCACTCGAGGAAATCACCACGACCATCGCCGATTCCAGCCATAATGCCGAGGATGCCGGGCAACTCGTTCGCGACACGCGCGATACCGCAATCCGTTCCGGAATGGTCGTACGGTCCGCCATCGATGCCATGGCTAGGATCAAGTCCTCATCCGAGGAAATATCCAATATCATTGGTGTCATCGACGAGATTGCCTTTCAGACCAACCTGCTGGCGCTGAATGCCGGTATCGAGGCCGCGCGTGCCGGTGATGCCGGCAAGGGCTTCGCCGTTGTTGCCCAGGAAGTGCGCGAACTGGCGCAGCGCTCGGCAAAGGCAGCGAAGGAAATCGGCGGCTTGATTGCGTTGTCGCAGGGCCACGTAAAAAGCGGTGTAGCGCTGGTGGCGGAGACCGGCACAACCTTGCAGACGATCGAATCGCAGGTTGAGCAGGCAAACAAAAATGTCTCCGCCATCGTTGAGGTCGCGAAAGAACAGGCGGTAACGCTCCGAGAAGTCAATGGTGCGGTCACGATCCTGGATAGGGGCACGCAGCAGAATACGGCTCTGGTTCAGGAATCCGCCGTCGCGGCGCGCAGCCTGTCCGCCGAAGCCGACGAGCTCTTCGAGCTGTTGAAACTGTTCACACTCGAAGCGCGTGTGGCATCATCATCGGCAACACAAGGCCCTGCCGCAATATCGAAGAACGGCGATTGGCCGTTTCGTCGATTGGCAGGCTGATGCGTGTATCTAATCGCCGCTGAGCTGCATGTCCTTGTAGTCGCCCTCCGGCGATGCACCGTCGCCAACGATCTTGAAGCCGATGGCACGGTAGAAGGCGATGGCGCGCGTGTTTCTCACCAGGCACTTCAGCCTGTAGCGCCGCCTGGGCCAATCCGGCAGGGCGGCGAGCAACGCCTTGCCGGCGCCGCTGCCCTGAAATGCCGGCAGGATATAGAGCATATGGATGAAATCATCCGGTTCCCATAGCGTCAGGAAGCCGGCAATCGTGCCGCTGCTGTCCTCGCAGACGAAGATATGCTCGCCCTGCGTATGCGCGGCGAAATCCTCCCTGTGGAATCGGACGGGATCGACCCAGATGAAAGTCTGGCGGCGCACGCCGAGATAGATCTCGGCGAGACTATCCGTGTCCTGCTCGCGTGCCGGTCGGATGGTCCATTGGTTTGCCTCAGACGTCATGAGCGATCTTCAGGAGGCAATCAGGTGCTGGCCTGGCCATTGATGGCGGCTGTGAAGTCAGCGAAAAACTGCTGCGCCAGTTTCTTGGCGCTGGAATCGACCAGCCGCGAGCCGAGCTGGGCGATCTTGCCGCCAACCTGGGCTTTTGCCTCATATTGCAGGATCGTCTCGTCGCCATCCTCCTTGAGAACCACATCCGCCCCGCCCTTGGCGAAGCCGGCAATACCGCCTTTTCCTTCTCCGGAGATCGTATAGCTCTCCGGCGCGTTGATGTTGGAGAGCGTCACTTCGCCGTTGAAGGAGGCGGAGACCGGGCCGATCTTCAATTTCACCGTCGCCGTCAGCTGGGTTGGCGAAATTCTCTCCAAGCTCTGGCAGCCGGGAATGCATTGCTTGAGAATGTCAGGGTCGTTCAGTGCGGCCCACACCGCATCCCGCGGCGCGGCAATCCGTTCTTCGCCGGTCATGTCCATGCGCAATCCTCCCGATCTGGCATTTTGTCCGGGGATCATCGCAGATCGGAAAGCGCTTTGCCAAGTGGCGGCCAGATGCTATTTGCACGCACATATCAATTTCGAGACAAGCATGGCGAAACACAGGGAAAGCCGGCCCGGCCAGAGAGCCGCGGGCGGCGCGAGCGCAAAATCCCCAAGGGATGCAAGGCGAGAGGCGCCCGTCAAGGCCGGCAAGCCACCGGCAAAGCCCGCGCGCGATGCCGGCCCGAGGCCGGCGGCGGTTGCGCGCGACCGTGGCGAGCGAACGGTGGAACCACGCGATGCGGCACCTGTTCCGGCGGCGCCGGAACGCCCGATGATCGTGCGCTCCGGCGAGCGTCCGGTCGAGCGCGTTCCTGTCATTCTCGAATCGTTGGGCGCCGGCGATTTCCACCTGATCGACACCGGCAACGGGCTGAAGCTCGAGCAATATGGTCCCTACCGCATCGTGCGGCCGGAAGCGCAGGCGCTGTGGCAGCCGTCGCTTGCCCCTCATGTGTGGGACAATGCCGATTCGATTTTCACCGGCGATACCGATGAGGACGGAATGGGTCGCTGGCGGTTTCCGCGCGAGGCGCTTGGCGAGACCTGGCCGTTAAAATTGCTCGGCGTCGATTTTCTCGGCCGCTTCACCGCCTTTCGCCACGTCGGCGTCTTTCCCGAGCAGATCGTGCATTGGGCCTGGATGAAACAACAGGTCGAAGCCGCGAACCGACCGCTGAAGGTGCTGAATCTTTTCGGCTATACCGGCGTTGCCTCGCTGGTCGCAGCCGCCGCCGGCGCGGAGGTGACCCATGTCGACGCCTCGAAGAAGGCGATCGGCTGGGCACGCGAGAACCAGGCGCTCGGTCGCATGGAAAAGCTGCCGATTCGCTGGATCTGCGAAGACGCGATGAAATTCATCCTGCGCGAGGAACGGCGCGGCAATAAATACGACATCATCCTCACCGACCCGCCGAAATTCGGCCGTGGTCCCAATGGCGAGGTCTGGCATCTCTTCGAACATTTGCCGTCGATGCTTGATATCTGCCGCGAGATCCTGTCGCCCAAGGCGCTTGGCCTGGTGCTGACGGCCTATTCCATCCGCGCCAGCTTCTATTCGATCCATGAGCTGATGCGCGAAACCATGCGCGGCGCCGGCGGCGTCGTCGAATCCGGCGAGCTGGTGATCCGCGAGGCCGGCCTCGACGGCAAGACGCCGGGCAGGGCGCTTTCCACATCTCTCTTCAGCCGCTGGGTGCCGAAATGAACCAGGACTACAGAAACGATGGCCCTCGCAAGGTCGGACAGGTCAAGGAGGTCACTTCGCTTGCCAATCCGATCATCAAGGACATCAAGGCGCTGACCAACAAGAAGTCGCGCGAGGAGAGCGGCGCTTTCCTGGCGGAGGGCCTGAAGCTGGTCATCGATGCTCTGGAGCTTGGCTGGACGATCCGCACGCTGGTTTACGCCAAGGCCGCCAAGGGCAAGCCGTTGGTCGAGCAGGTGGCCGCCAAGACGGTCGCCGCCGGCGGGCTGGTTTTGGAAGTCAGCGAAAAGGTCATCGCCTCGATCACTCGGCGCGACAATCCGCAGATGGTGGTTGGCATCTTCGACCAGCGCTGGCGGCCGCTTAGGGACGTTAGGCCGAAAGCCGGCGAGACCTGGGTGGCGCTCGACCGCGTGCGTGATCCCGGCAATCTCGGTACCATCATCCGCACGGCGGATGCGGCCGGTGCCTCGGGCGTGATCCTCGTTGGTGAGACGACCGATCCCTTCTCGCTGGAAACCGTGCGCGCGACCATGGGCTCGGTCTTCGCCGTTCCCGTCGTCAAGGCGACGCCGGAAGAGTTTCTGGCTTGGAAGAAGACGGCCGGCGTTTCGGTCGTCGCCACGCATCTGGCCGGCGCGGTCGACTACCGCACCATCGATTACAAGAAGAAGCCCGTCGTGCTCCTGATGGGCAACGAGCAGTCCGGTCTGCCGGATGCCCTGGCGAAGGAGGCCGATGCGCTTGCCCGCATTCCGCAGGCCGGCCGCGCCGACAGTCTCAATCTGGCAGTGGCGACGGCGGTGATGCTGTTCGAAGCCCGCCGCCATCTTCTCACTCTCAGCGAGACACGATGACCGACAGCGACATTAACGACCAGGCCGCCGCCAAGCCCGCATTGTTTTCTCGGCCCTTGCCGATCCTGATTTTCATCATCATCGCCGTCATCCTCGACCAGGCCGTGAAGATCATGGTCGATCACTGGCTACCGCTGCAGGAAATGGTGCCGGTCATTCCGATGTTGGCGCTCTACCGCACCTACAATCTCGGTGTCGCCTTCTCGATGCTGTCGGGCATGGATGGCTGGTTCATCGTCGGCATGCGGCTCGTCATCGTCGCCTTCGTGATCTGGCTGTGGCGGCGCACGCCCGACCATCGCTGGATTGCCCATCTCGGCTTCGCCCTGATCATCGCCGGCGCGCTCGGCAACCTGATCGACCGGTTTCTCTACGGCCATGTGATCGACTACGTTCTCTTCCACACGGAAACATGGTCCTTCGCCGTCTTCAATCTCGCCGACAGCTTCATCACCATCGGGGCCGGCTGCGTCATTCTGGACGAGCTTCTCTCGCCAAAAAAGGCAAACACCTAAAATTCTAGCGAATCCCTGAAGGCATCGGGAAGAGTGCGCGTGTTAGCAAACGGGCATGAGCACTCTGGCAAACCTGCAGGAAAAGCTTGTCGCCGCCATCGCCGACGACCAAACCGGGCCGCGTGAACGGCCGGTCATAGATGCGCCTCGCCTGGACGCCGATCCGATCGGGATTTTGCCGCCAGTCGAGCAGGTCACATCCAATCCCCCGGTTTTTTCTCAGTGGCTGCAGCGCCATTGGCTGAACGGCGGTGGCCTGATCGCCGGAGTGCTGCTGCTATTGGTCGGCTATGCCGGCGGGCTGCCGGCGCTTGCGGGCCTGCTCGGCCTGATAGCCCTGGCAATCGTGATTGCTGGCGTCGCTGCGAAGCAGAAGACCGGTCGCAAGATCATAGCCGACGCGCCGCCGCTCAGCGAGCACGAGCATGACCGCTTGTGGGAGAGCAACGAGAGCACCAGCCTGTTCGCCACCATCCATGATGCGCTCGGCGATATCACGGTCACGCGCTGTATCGAGCGCCGCATCATTCATGCCAACGCGACGTTCCGCAGGCTGACCGGCAAGGCAAATCCGGAAGGCCTGACGCTGGAAGAAGCCGGGCTCGTCTTTCGCGCCGTCACGGAATCGCAGCGCCAGGACGCCGAAATTTCCACGCCGGAAGGTCCGCGCATCTTTGCCTGGCACGATGTCATGTTCCGCGATCCGGTCTCGGGCCGGCTGAGCATCCAGAGCGTCGCCCGCGACGTGACCGAGGAGCGCCAGGCCGCCCGCCTGCGCGAGGATGCGCGGCTGAAGGCCGAATATAACAGTGCCGCCAAGTCGCGCCTGCTTGCCACCGTCAGCCACGAGATCCGCACGCCGCTCTCCGGCATTCTCGGCATGAACCATCTGCTAGCCCAGACGCCGCTGACGCTGGAGCAGGCCAATTACCTGACCGGCATCCGCCAGTCCGGCAATGCGCTGGTGCAACTGGTGGAGGACCTCCTGGATTTCTCGACGATCGAAGTCAACCGCTTCCAGCTTCGCCCGCGTGCCGAGATGCTGCGGCCGCTGCTCGAAGGCGTCGTCGAGATGCTCGCCCATCGCGCCCACGAGAAGGGCATCGAGATCGCAGCGACCGTCGCGGCCGATGTTCCCGAGACCATGGAATTCGATCCGGCCCGGCTGCGTCAGGTCCTGTTCAACGTCATCGGCAATGCCGTGAAGTTCACCCAGACGGGCGGCGTGCTTATTCGCGCCGGCCTTGATGGCGGCAATCTGTTGATATCGGTCAGGGATAGCGGACCGGGCATGACCGAGGAAGAGCAGGCGCGGATATTCGGCGAGTTCGAACAGGCCGGCAATGTGCTGGACAAAAGCGCCGGCACGGGTCTGGGGCTTGCGATCTCCGCCCGCATCCTGCGCGAATTCGGCGGCGCGCTGAGTGTTGCCAGCGAGCGGGGTAACGGCAGCGAATTCACTATCCGTTTCCCCGTTTCCCTCGTCGCCGGCGAGGATGCGCCCGGCCGGCGGGACGATCTGCTCAAGGGCTCCCGCATCCTGCTGCTGGCGCCGGAAGGGGCGGCAAGCACGGCGATCGCCGAAACCATCCGCACGCTCGGCGGCCGCTGCCGCCTGATCGGCCCGGACGACATCGAAAACCTTTCTCTATGCGCGCCCGAGGGCGAAGGCGGCCCATTGACGGATCTGATCGTCGATCATCGCATGGCGCCATGGTATTTCCGCGAGGGCAACGAACTGGCCGCATCCGGCCTGCGCAAGATCTTTCTCGTCAATCCGGAGGAACGCAACACGCATCCGCTTGATCTTTTCGATGCCTGGCTGATCCGGCCGCTGCGCGAGCAATCGCTGATCGACGTGCTGAGCGGCCGCATGCGCGGCATGGAGAAGCGGGATGTCCTGATCGACAATCCGCCCGGTTTCGGCCTGATGGTGCCGGAGGCGACGGACATCGCCTTCAATGTCCTGCTCGGCGAGGATGATCCGGTCAACGCCATGCTGGTCCGCGCCATGCTCACCAAGGCCGGTCACAAGGTTCGCCTCGTCGAGGATTTCACCGGTCTGCTTGCCCGCGTGGAAAAGGGCGAGAGCCGACCTGATATCATCGTCACCGATCTCACCATGCCCGGTGGCGACGGCGTGACGGTTCTCGCGCAATTGCGGGCGCAAGAGCGCAAGGCTGGTCTTTCGCCTCTGCCGGTGATCGTGCTGACCGCAGACAGCCGCGACGCCATCCGTCGCCAGGTGCTGCTTGCCGGAGCCGACGCCGTTATCGTCAAGCCGGTCGATCCGCGGTGCCTGATCACCACGGTGCAAAGCCTTTCGAAGCTCGCTTTCGAACGCGCCCGGAACGAATAATCCGATTTTGAAGCAGTGTTTCGCTTCGTCTTCTTATTTAAGCGAAATCTTACCCTGAAGCCGCGTAGAGCTATGCGATGAACGCCCCTGGAAGTTGGGGACTTCCAGCTTATTAGATATTTGCAACAGGCACGCTTCTTGCTTTTCGCAAAGCACCATGTCACTTTCCTGTCGCAAGAATTTGCTTTATGGCGCTATATCAACCGCTGAGGGGGGAGGCGCCATGTCCATCGAAATTTTGAATCGCGAAGCTCAGGGCGAAATGGTTCAGTCTTCAAAGGCGACGATCGCACCGGTTGCAAGCGATGTGTTCGGGCGCATCGGAAATCTAGAAACCCGCCTTGCTCGCACGGCGCGGGAAATCGACGCCGCTCAGGCTGTTCGCTATCGCGTCTTCGTCGAGGAGATGAACGCGCAGTTGCCGGCCGACGCCATGCGTCGCCAGCGCGATGTCGATAGCTATGATTCGATCTGCGACCACCTGCTGGTGCTCGACCAGTCGCTGGAAGGCGATACGGAAGACCAGATCGTCGGCACCTACCGTCTGCTGCGCCAGGAAGTGGCCATGGCAAATGGCGGCTTTTATTCCTCTTCGGAATTCGACATCGGCGCGCTTATGGCCCGTCATCCCGACAAGCAGTTCATGGAGCTCGGCCGCTCCTGCGTGCTGCCGGCCTATCGCAACAAGCGCACCGTCGAACTGCTGTGGCAGGGCAACTGGGCCTATGCGGTGAAGCATGGCATGGGCGCCATGTTCGGTTGCGCCTCCTTCCCCGGCGTTCGTCCGGAGCAGCATGCGCTGGCACTGTCGTTCCTCTATCACAACGTCGTCGCCAAGGACGAGTGGAGCGTCGGCGCATTGCCGTCGCTTGCGCGCACCATGGACCTGATGCCGGTCGAGGCTATCAATTCCAAGAAGGCGCTGATGGCGCTGCCGCCACTGATCAAGGGCTACCTGCGCCTCGGCGCCATGGTCGGCTCCGACGCCGTCGTCGACCATGCCTTCAATACGACGGACGTGCTGATCGTCCTGCCGATCGCCAGCATTTCGGATCGCTACGTCAACTATTACGGTGCAGCGACCGGCCGGTTCGCGAGCTGATCGACACAAGCCTCACCCGCTCGGCAACTGCCGAGCTTCAGGGAATCGCGAAAATATCGATTTCATCCGTAATGCCGCGGAGCGAGACGTGATGGGATTCCGGCTTCAGGTCGTGCATCGTCAGGAACGCGGCGGCGCGGGGATTATCGAGGACAGAACCTGTCGCAAATATTTCGCGTGATGTAGCCAGATGCTGCACTCGAGAAGCGATGTTGACCGTCTGTCCAAAATAATCCTGCCGCTCGTTCAGGCTGACCGCGATGCACGGCCCTTCATGGATTCCGATTTTTAGAAGCAGATCGTCGTTGCCGCGTTCGCTATTGAGGCTGATCATGGCCTCTCGCATCCGCATGGCCGCGATCAATGCCCGGTCCGGAGTGGGGAAGGTGGCCATGACCGCGTCGCCAATGGTTTTGACCACCGCGCCTGCCTCGGCAGCCACGATCTCATGCAGAATGCCGAAATGGGTTCTGACCAGATCGAACGCGGCGAGGTCGCCGACCCTTTCGTACAGCTCCGTCGAGCCGCGCAGGTCGGTGAAGAGAAAGGTGAGGCTGGTGATCTTCAGCCGCTGATCCACGTCGATCGTATCCGTGCGGTGGATATCGCGGAAGGTTTGGTTGGAGAGCAGTTGCTTGGCGGTCAGGAATGGGCGGCGACGGCTGAGCAGGGCATGAAGCGCGTCGTTGGCCACACAGATTGATGGCAGCGCGCGGACCTCCGTGTGGTTCTCGATCAGGATGCGCAGGGGTCCTGGGCGCAAGGTGATGGGATCGCTGTGCCGATGCAGGCGGTCGAAGACGAGCGAAACGGTCTGCCGCTCTTTCGACGGCTCGCCTTTGACATCAAGGAATTGCGCCGCATGAGTGACCGGCTCGAAGATGATGACGAACTCCGCCGGTAATTGCAGTGATACGACCGCTTTCTCCCCGGCGGGCAGCTCCAGCGACTCAAGAACGAATTGCTCGACCTTCGCCTCATAACCCTCGTCGGGAAGATCGACACCGGAACCCCAATAGATCTGGCGAAAATATTCGAGGGGCGACAGCTCGTGCGGATTATGGGCTTCGATGTGGCGCACGCGCGGGCTGACGGTGAAGGTGACCTCGACCATCTCGTCGAGGGTCGGCTCGTAGCCGGCCGCGCAAAGCGAGCAGTTGTAAGTTTCGCTCTGTACCGTCTTCAGCGACGTATTGGCATCCAGCACTCCACCGCAACCGGGGCAGAGAACATTCCACGATATCTCGAACAGGCCGAGCCGGGATGCATGCAGGAACGCGTTGATAACCTGCTCTTCATCGAAGCCATGCTCGACTGCGAAGGCAAGGGCGTTCACACGGTTGAGCTTGCGGTCAGGTGCCTCAAGGACGAGCCGCTCGATAGCGTCGACAATATCTGGCCGCGCTGAATGGCGCAGCACTCCGAACAGGGACCGAGCCTCACTCATCCCCACATTCTACACCCAATTGAGGCAGCGGCCATCGTCTTTCTTTGGCCGCCGATTTCAAGATACGGGTTTTGGGTTATTATCCAGCGCCATAGGCGGCAATCGCCGCCATGTTGACGATGTCCGAATCCTTCGCCCCCATCGATGTGATCTGCACCGGCTTGTCGAGGCCGACGAGCAGCGGGCCGATGACGGTGGAGCCACCGAGTTCCTGCAGCATTTTGGTGGAGATCGCGGCGGAGTGGAAGGCCGGCATCACCAGCACGTTGGCGGGACCGGAGAGGCGGGAGAACGGATACTGGCTCTCCATGATCTTGCGGTTCAGCGCCACGTCGGCTGCCATTTCGCCATCGAATTCGAAATGAACATAGCGCTTGTCGAGGATGCTGACGGCTTCGCGCACGCGCTCGGAACGCTCGCCCGAGGGATGGCCGAAGGTGGAGTAGGCGAGCATGGCGACGCGCGGCTCGTAGCCCATGCGCCGGGCAAAGCCCGCCGCTTCCTCGGCGATATCGGCCAGTTCTTGCGCCGTCGGCATGTCGTGCACGGCGGTGTCGGCGACGAAGACGGTGCGGCCGCGGGCAAGCACCAGCGACACGCCGACGACCCGGTGCCCCGGCTTGGCGTCGATGCAACGGCGTACGTCTTCGAGTGCGGTCGAATAGTTGCGCGTCACGCCCGTCACCATGCCGTCGGCATCGCCGAGCGCCACCATGCAGGCGGCGAAGTGATTGCGGTCGTTGTGGATCAGGCGGGTTACGTCGCGGTGCAGATAGCCTTTGCGCTGCAGCCGGGCATAGAGATAGTCGATATAGGCGTCGACCCGCTTGGAAATGCGGGCATTGACGATTTCGAGGCCGGGACGGTTGAGGTCGATGCCGGCACGCTCGGCGGTGGCGTGGATCAGGTCCTCGCGGCCGAGCAGGATGGCCGTGCCCAGCTCCTGGTTGGCGTAGGATAGCGCGGCGCGCATGACCTGCTCTTCTTCCGCCTCGGCAAAGACGATGCGTTTGGGACGCTGGCGAACGCGCTCGTAAAGCTGCGACAGCGTCGAGGCGATCGGGTCGCGCCGGGCCGAGAGCTCGCGGGCATAGGCGGCCATGTCGGGAATGGCGCGGCGGGCGACGCCGCTTTCGATCGCCGCTTGCGCAACCGCAACCGGGATTGCCGAGATCAGGCGCGGATCGAAGGGCACGGGGATGATGTATTGCGCCCCGAAACGCGGTCTTGCGCCCTGGTAGGCGGCGACCACGTCGTCCGGCACGTCTTCGCGCGCCAGGCTGGCCAAAGCCTTGACGGCGGCGATCTTCATTTCATCGTTGATCGTCGATGCACGAACGTCGAGCGCGCCGCGGAAGATATAGGGGAAACCGAGGACGTTGTTGACCTGGTTCGGATAGTCGGAGCGCCCGGTCGCCATGATGGCGTCGTCGCGGATGCGGGCGACTTCCTCCGGCGTGATTTCCGGATCGGGATTGGCCATGGCGAAGATGATCGGCCTGTCGGCCATGGAGCGGATCATCTCGGCGGAGAAGGCACCCTTCTGCGACAGGCCGAAAACGACGTCGGCGCCCTTCATTGCCTCTTCCAGCGTCCGCTTGTCGGTTTTCACCGCATGCGCCGATTTCCACTGGTTCATGCCTTCGCTGCGGCCCTGGTAGATCACGCCCTTGGTGTCGCAGAGCACGACGTTTTCCGGATTGAAGCCCATCGCCTTGATCAGCTCGACGCAGGCGATCGCGGCAGCACCCGCGCCGTTGCAGACGAGCTTGGTGGTCTTGAGGTCGCGGCCGGTCAGTTCCAGCGCATTGATCAGGCCGGCGGCGGCGATGATGGCGGTGCCGTGCTGGTCGTCGTGGAAGACGGGGATGTCCATCAGCTCGCGCAGGCGCTGTTCGATGATGAAGCAGTCGGGCGCCTTGATGTCTTCGAGGTTGATGCCGCCGAAGGAGGGGCCGAGATAGCGCACGCAGTTGATGAACTCGTCGACATTTTCGGTGTCGATTTCGAGATCGATCGAATCGACGTCGGCGAAGCGCTTGAAGAGAACGGCCTTGCCTTCCATCACCGGCTTGGAGGCAAGCGCACCCAGGTTTCCGAGGCCGAGAATGGCGGTGCCGTTGGAGATGACGGCCACCATGTTGCCGCGCGCCGTATAGTCGTAGGCAGTCGCCGGATCGGCGGCGATCGCCTTCACGGGAACGGCGACGCCGGGCGAATAGGCGAGCGAAAGATCGCGCTGAGTCGCCATCGGTTTCGTCGGGTTGATCTCAAGCTTGCCGGGTCGGCCCTGCTTGTGGAAGTCGAGTGCTTCCTGATCGGTGATCCCCGCTCCTGGACGCGACGTGCTGCTGGTGTCAGGCATATTTCCTCCAAACCTCCTGTGGGCGACCGGTCCCTCGTGCCCGATAGCTGTTGTCTTCTATAGCGGCACGCGGATAGGGTGGCACCTCATTTTTGGGAAAAACTGCACATCCGTGAATGAACGAATAATGACCAGCGTCGATGCTTTCTCGGCCGCCGAGCTTGCCTCGGAGGAAAGTCGTGCCTCCGCGACTCCGATGATGGAGCAATATATCGAGATCAAGGCGAACAATCCCGGTTCGCTGTTGTTTTATCGCATGGGCGACTTCTACGAGCTGTTCTTCGAGGACGCCGTCGACGCCTCGCGGGCACTTGGCATCACGCTCACCAAGCGCGGCCAGCACATGGGCCAGGATATCCCGATGTGCGGCGTACCGGTGCATGCCGCCGACGACTATCTGCAGAAGCTGATATCGCTGGGTTTCCGCGTTGCCGTCTGCGAGCAGATCGAGGATCCGGCAGAGGCGAAGAAGCGCGGTGGCAAGTCGGTGGTCCGGCGTGACGTCGTCCGTCTTGTGACGCCGGGCACGATCACCGAGGAAAAACTGCTCTCGCCCTCGGAATCCAACTATCTGATGGCGCTCACCCGCATTCGCGGCGGCACGGAGCCGCAGCTGGCGCTCGCCTGGATCGATATTTCGACCGGTGTCTTCCGGCTGGCCGAGACGGAAGCGTCACGGCTGCTCGCCGATATCCTGCGCATCGATCCGCGCGAGCTGATCCTGCCGGACACGATGTTCCACGATCCGGATTTGAAGCCGGTTTTCGACGTGCTTGGTCGCACGGCAGTGCCGCAGCCGGGCGTCCTATTCGACAGCGCCAGTGCGGAAGGTCGCATTACCCGTTATTTCGGTGTTTCGACGCTCGATGGCTTCGGCACGTTCACCCGCGCCGAGCTTGCCGCCGCTTCGGCAGCGGTTGCCTATGTCGAAAAGACCCAGATCGCCGAACGGCCGCCGCTTGGGATGCCCGAGCGCGAAAGCGGCGCCTCGACTCTGTTCATCGATCCCGCCACCCGTGCCAATCTGGAACTGGTGCGCACGCTTTCGGGCGACCGCAACGGTTCGCTCCTGAAGGCGATCGACCGCACGGTGACCGGCGGCGGCGCCCGCCTGCTGGCCGAGCGGCTGATGTCGCCGCTGACCGACCCCATTCGCGTCAACGAACGGCTGGATTCGATCGGCTTTCTCACTGAGGAGCCTTCGCTCTGCAGCGATTTGCGCACGGCGCTGAAACATGTGCCCGACATGCCGCGGGCACTGTCGCGTCTGGCGCTCGACCGTGGCGGCCCGCGCGATCTCTGGGCGATCCGCCAGGGTCTGGGTGCTGCCGCCGATATCGCCCGTATGCTGGGTTCAGCACTTCTGCCGGAAGAGCTGGAAGCGGCCCTTGCCGGGCTCCGCTCTCTGCCCGCTGATCTCGAAGCTCTGCTTGCCGAAATGCTTGCGGATGAACTGCCGCTTTTGAAGCGCGACGGCGGCTTCCTGCGGGAAGGGGCGAATGCCGAGCTGGACGAGGTGCGGGCGCTCCGCGATCAGTCGCGCCGCGTCATTGCCGGACTGCAACTACAATATGCCGAGGAAACCGGCATCAAGTCGCTGAAGATCAAGCACAATAACGTGCTTGGTTATTTCATCGAGGTCACCGCCGGCAATGCCGGGCCGATGACCGATAGTGCCGAAGCCAAGGCGCGCTTCATTCATCGACAGACCATGGCCAACGCCATGCGCTTCACTACGACCGAACTTGCCGATCTCGAAAGCCGCATCGCCAATGCCGCTGACAAGGCGCTGACGATCGAACTGGCCGCCTTCGACCGCATGGTCGCGGCCGTCGTTGCTGAGGCAGAGGCAATCAAGGCCGGCGCCCGCGCGCTATCGGTGATCGATGTCGCCGCCGGGCTGGCGCTGCTGGCCGAAGAGCAGGCCTACTGTCGGCCTGTGGTCGATGCGAGCCGGATGTTCGCCATCGAAGGCGGGCGCCATCCGGTGGTAGAGCAGGCATTGCGCCGGCAGGCGGGCGGTCCCTTCGTCGCCAATAATTGCGACCTGTCGCCGACATCAGATGGCAAGGACGGAGCGATCTGGCTGCTGACCGGCCCGAATATGGGCGGTAAATCGACCTTCCTGCGCCAGAATGCGCTGATCGCCATTCTCGCCCAGATGGGTTCCTTTGTGCCCGCCACTTCCGCCTATATTGGCATTGTCGATCGGCTGTTCTCGCGCGTCGGCGCGTCCGACGATCTGGCGCGCGGCCGCTCCACCTTCATGGTCGAGATGGTCGAGACAGCGGCGATCCTTAACCAGGCAACCGACCGCTCGCTCGTCATCCTGGACGAGATCGGCCGCGGCACCGCCACGTTCGATGGTCTCTCGATTGCCTGGGCGTCGGTGGAGCATCTGCATGAGGCCAATCGCTGCCGGGGACTGTTCGCCACGCATTTCCATGAGCTGACCGTGCTGTCGGAAAAGCTTGAGCGGCTCTCCAACGCCACCATGCGCGTCAAGGAATGGGACGGCGACGTCATCTTCCTGCATGAGGTCGGGCCGGGCGCCGCCGACCGTTCCTATGGCATTCAGGTGGCGCGGCTCGCCGGTCTGCCGGTTTCCGTAGTGGCACGCGCCCGCGACGTTCTGACGCGTCTGGAGGATGCGGACCGCAAGAATCCGGCAAGCCAGCTCATCGATGATCTGCCGCTCTTCCAGGTCGCGGTCCGCCGCGAGGAGGCGGGTGGCCGGCGCGGTCCGTCCAAGGTCGAGGAGGCGCTGAAGGCGCTCGATCTTGACGATTTGACGCCACGTGCCGCCCTCGATGCGCTATACGAACTGAAAAAGACCCTGAACAAGGCCGGCTGATAACAGGCGATTCCCAAGGATAATCGGATGCATATCGAAAATCTTCTTGCCGAGGTCCGCGTTCTCGCCGACCGCTTTTCGCCGATAGCGGCGCGCGGCAAGATCTGCGGCGAGGGGGAAGCGCCCGACTGCGAGTCCGACCGTGGGCTTCTCAACATCGCCCTCTCCTGCAGCCGGATTTCCGATATCACCGCGGCAATCGCCAAGGCCGGCTATTGGGAATGCGAGCGGGAAATGGTGACGCAGATCGGTGCCCAATCGCGAAACATATTGCATAGCATAAACGAGCTGAGACGGTCGCTTGTGGTGCCGCAGCCCTAAAACCGCCGATTTCTGCGTCGACAGCCGTCACTCTTCGTCAACCTTGACCCGATAGAACTCCCGAAAGCGCTGGTTCGGGAAATTCGGCTCCAAGCCGGATTACGGGATTCGGGCGTAGAATGCCTGTGTCAATCGCCGGGCAAAGAGGCTATAGCGCATGCAGACGAAAAGACAGGCGCGCCGGCAATTGGCCGCGGTCAGTGAACAGGATTCCGGTCGGCCGAGCATGGTTAAGCATGACATCGATTTCTCCGTCATTCTCGACGTCCCCGCGCTGAGGGCGGAATGCGAGACCCTCGCCAAGCGCCATGAAGACAAGAAGGACGAGCGTTCGGCCCTTCTCGCTCTGTTGAAGAAGGCGAGCCAGGAAGGCCGCGAAAACGCACGCCGCCTGCTCTCGCAGGATGGCGGCGGGCTCGACTGCGCGCACCGGATCTCCTGGCTGCAGGATCAGATCATCACCGTTCTCTATGACTTTACGGTCAGCCACGTCTATCCGAAGCAGAAGGGCAGCTTCACCGTTACCGCCGTCGGCGGCTATGGCCGCGACACGCTGGCGCCAGGCTCGGATATCGACCTTCTCTTCCTCTTCCAGCCGAAGCCGGCGGAGGAGACGCACAAGGCGGTCGAGTTCATCCTCTATATGCTCTGGGACATGGGCTTCAAGGTCGGCCACGCCACGCGCACCGTCGAGGAGTGCATGCGCGAGGCGAAATCCGACATGACGGTACGCACCGCCATCCTCGAGACGCGCTATATCTGCGGCAACGAGCCCCTGGCGCACGAGCTGGAGACGCGGTTCGACAAGGAAATCGTCACCAATACCGGTCCGGAATTCATCGCCGCCAAGCTTGCCGAGCGCGACGAGCGCCACCGCAAGGCCGGCGACACCCGCTATCTGGTCGAGCCCAATGTCAAGGAAGGCAAGGGCGGCCTGCGCGACCTGCACACGCTGTTCTGGATCTCCAAATATTATTACCATGTCCGCGATCCGGTCGAGCTGGTGAAGCTCGGCGTGCTCTCGAAGCAGGAATATCGCCTCTTCGAAAAGGCCGAGGATTTTCTCTGGGCCGTGCGCTGCCATATGCATTTCCTCACCGGCAAAGCGGAAGAGCGGCTGTCCTTCGACATTCAGCGCGAGATTGCCGAGGCGCTTGGCTATCATGCCCGCCCCGGCCTTTCCGCCGTCGAACGCTTCATGAAGCACTATTTCCTTGTCGCCAAGGATGTCGGCGATCTCACCCGCATTCTCTGCGCGGCGCTCGAGGACCAGCAGGCCAAGGCGACGCCGGGCCTTACCGGCGTCATCAGCCGCTTTGCCCATCGCTCGCGCAAGATCCCCGGCACGATCGAGTTTGTCGAGGATCGCGGCCGCATCGCGCTTGCCAATCCCGATGTCTTCAAGCGCGATCCGGTGAGCCTCATCCGCCTGTTCTTTGTCGCTGATATCAACGGGCTGGAATTCCATCCCGACGCGCTGAAGCGCGTCACCCGCTCGCTGGGTCTGATCGACAATGATCTGCGCGAGAACGAGGAAGCGAACCGCCTGTTCCTTGCGATCCTGACCTCGAAGCGCGATCCGGCGCTGATCCTGCGCCGCATGAACGAGGCCGGCGTGCTTGGCCGCTTCATTCTGGAATTCGGCAAGATCGTCTCGATGATGCAGTTCAATATGTATCATCACTATACGGTCGATGAGCATCTGATCCGCGCCGTCGAGGTGCTGTCGGAGATCGACAAGGGCAAGGCCGAGGACATTCATCCGCTCGTCAACAAGCTGATGCCTGGCATCGAGGACCGCGACGCGCTCTATGTCGCCGTGCTGCTGCATGACATTGCCAAGGGCCGCGAGGAGGATCACTCCGAAGCTGGCGCCAAGGTGGCGCGCAAGCTCTGCCCGCGCTTCGGCCTGTCGCCGAAGCAGACCGAGCTGGTCGTCTGGCTGATCGCGGAACATCTGACCATGTCGATGGTCGCGCAGACCCGCGACCTGACCGACCGCAAGACCATCATCGATTTCGCTGACCGGGTGCAGTCGCTCGACCGGTTGAAGATGCTGCTGATCCTGACGGTCTGCGACATCCGTGCCGTCGGCCCCGGCGTCTGGAACGGCTGGAAGGGGCAGTTGCTGCGCACGCTCTATTACGAGACCGAGCTGCTGCTGGCCGGCGGTTTCTCGGAAGTATCGCGCAAGGAGCGGGCGGAAGCCGCCGCCAAGGCGCTCGAAGCGGCGTTGGATGATTGGGGTCAGAAGGCCCGCAAGGCCTATGTCAAGCTGCACTACCAGCCCTATCTCCTGTCCGTGCCGCTGGAAGACCAGATCCGCCACACGCGGTTCATCCGCCAGACCGATAAATCGGGCCAGGTGCTGGCGACGATGGTGCGAACCGACAGTTTCCACGCCATCACCGAAATCACCGTGCTGTCGCCCGACCATCCGCGCCTGCTGACCGTCATCGCCGGCGCCTGCGCCGCTGCTGGCGCCAACATCGTCGACGCGCAGATCTTCACGACGGCGGACGGCCGCGCGCTCGATACCATCCATGTCAGCCGTGAATTCACCGACGATGCGGACGAGTTGCGCCGGGCCGGCACCATCGGCAGGATGATCGAGGACGTGCTCGCCGGCCGCAAGCGCCTGCCGGAAGTCATCGCCACCCGCACCAAAAACCGCCGCAAGAACAAGGCTTTCGTCATCCCGCCATCGGTGACGATCTCCAACAGCCTGTCCAACAAGTTCACCGTCATCGAGGTCGAATGCCTCGACCGCACCGGTCTTCTGTCGGAAATCACTTCAGTTCTTTCGGATCTGTCGCTCGACATCCACTCGGCGCGGATCACCACCTTCGGCGAGAAGGTCATCGATAGTTTCTACGTGACCGATCTGGTCGGACAGAAGATCTCCAACGAAAACAAGCGAGCCAATATCACTGCGCGCCTGAAGCCGGTGATGGCGGGTGAGGAGGATGAGATGCGCGAGCGCATGCCGTCCGGCATGATCGCGCCTGCCTCCACGCGATCGCTCAATAGCGAAAAGCCCAATACCGAAAAGAAAGCCGGTTCTGCCGTATGAGCCTCGTCAAGAAATTCATCACCGTCGGTGGCGCGACGCTCGGCAGCCGCATCTTCGGTTTCGCCCGCGAAACGCTGATGGCCGCCGCCCTCGGTACGGGGCCGATGGCCGACGTGTTCTACGCCGCCTTCCGCTTTCCGAACCTGTTCCGCCGTCTTTTCGCCGAGGGCGCCTTCAACGCCGCCTTCGTGCCGCTGTTTGCCAAGGAGATCGAGGCGAACGGTATCGAAGGCGCCAAGCGCTTTTCCGAGGAGGTCTTCGGCGTCCTCTTCTCCGTGCTGTTCCTGATCACCGTCGTCATGGAACTGTGCATGCCGCTGATCGTGCGCTGGATCATCGCGCCGGGCTTTGCCGACGATCCGGAGAAGTTCTCGATCACGGTGCGCCTGGCGGCGGTGATGTTCCCCTATCTCATGTGCATGTCGCTGACGGCGATGATGAGCGGCATGCTGAATTCGCTGCATCATTTCTTCGCCGCCGCTGTGGCGCCCATCTTCCTCAATGTGGTGATGATCGGAGCGCTGTTCTATTCGCTCTATTTCGGCGCCGTGCCGCTGGAGACGGCCTGGTATCTGTCCTGGGGCGTGCTCGCCGCCGGTATCCTGCAATTGCTCGTCGTCTATATCGGCGTGCGCTATGCCGGCATCAACATCGGCTTCCGCTGGCCGCACTTCACGCCGAATGTGAAGCGGCTGCTGATCCTCGCTATTCCCGCTGCCGTCACCGGCGGCATCACCCAGATCAACCAGATGATCGGCCAGGCGATCGCCTCCAGCCGCGAAGGTGCGATTGCCGCCCTGCAATATGCCGACCGCATCTATCAGTTGCCGCTCGGCGTTGTCGGCGTCGCCGTCGGTGTCGTGCTGTTGCCGGAGCTGGCGCGTTCTTTGAAGTCAGGCCATCTGAAAGAGGCCGGCAATCTGCAGAACCGCTCGATCGAGTTCGTGCTGTTCCTGACCTTGCCGGCCGCCATGGCGCTCTGGGTGCTCTCGGATGACATCATTCGCGTTCTCTACGAACGCCGTGCCTTCCATCAGGAAAACACCCTGATCGTTGGCTCGATCCTGGCAATCTACGGCCTGGGCTTGCCGGCCTTCGTCCTGATCAAAGCGTTGCAGCCCGGCTTCTATGCGCGCGAGGATACCAAGACCCCGATGCGCTTCTCTGGTGTTGCGGTTGCCACCAACTGCGCGATCGCGCTCAGCCTCTTCCCTTACATGGGTGCGCCCGGCATCGCCGTGGCCGAAGCGACGGCCGGCTGGATCAGCACGGTGCTGCTCTTCACGACACTGTTGCGTCGGGGACATCTGACCTGGGAATGGGCGCTCGCCCGCCGTGCCGCGCTGCTGCTCGTCTCCGCCGGCGTCATGACGGCCATGGTCGTCTATCTCCAGCATCGGTGGGAGCCTTATCTTGCCACCGGCGCGTCGCTGTTGACCAAGGTCGGCACGCTCGGCCTGTTGATCGGCATCTCCATGCTGGTCTACTTTGCCGTCGCCTTCCTGATCGGCGGCGCCGACATCGGCATGATCCGCCGCAATGTGAAACGTAAGCCGCGGGCGCCAGCACCGGATGCGGAAGTGGTGAACGGGGAGTAATCAGGCCTCTTCGCCCCGCTCCTGAGCTTGCCGAAGGGGCGGGGAGAAGGTGGGTTGGAGCGATCGAATGGAGTGAGATTGCGACAACGGCAAAAATCCCCGCTTTGATCAGTTCACCGCAGGATGGAGGGGCAGCATGGGTGTACTGGGATGGCTGAGGTCAGTTGTCGGCATTCGTGGGCGTCGAGACGAAACGTATGTTCCGTCGGTGGAAGGTTCGCCAACTGATCTGGAGATGCAATCCGCACTTCACACACTGCAACAGATGGTCAGGCTTGCTGTTTTTGGTGAAATCGGCGGTGAGAAGCCTCAAAAGGACAATCGTGCTGCAAGTTGGTGGGGAGGGAACTTTCTCGGCAAAGAGGGCGAGGTGGTACCTGTCTGTGAAAAGTCGGGGCGGCTGATGCATCCCCTTGTTCAAATCAGGGTGGATGAACTTCCGGAAATACCGCCTGCTTTGTCGAAGCTGGCTCTCCTGACTATATGGATGGACTTGGAGGATATCCCATTGGATGACGCCGAGAACGGTAAAGGCTTTGCCGTTCGAACCTATCCTAGCACTGCGGGCTTGGTGCCTATCGGTCCTGGTTACCGGGAAAGCGCCGATCTTCCGACGTTTCCGGTTCTGTGGCGTGCAACCGCACTGGAGCAGCCAAGCTGGGACGATATCGCCTTCAAAATTCCGGACGGCGTCGCGCGATCCAATCAATCGGAATGGTTCTTCGAAAGCCAATATGCAACAGAAACCAACAAATACCAGAGAACATGCCCTGTGAAGCTTGGTGGCTGGCCAACCTGGATTCAAGGTGAAAACTGGCCTGAGGATGCAGAGTTCTACCTTCAAATAGACAGTACCGACAAAGGGCGCTTCTATGTGGGGGATTCAGGGTCGATATATCTATTTCAAACACCAAGCGGCTGGGTAATCAGGTCGGACTTCTATTAGTAAGGCCTTCTATTGCGGGTATGCCCGCTTAGACTTATGAAGCGCCGTGGGCGGGCATTTGCCACATAATCCTCCTTTTTGATAACTCCTCTTCCTAGCCCTCTCCCTCCACGCGGGAGGAGGGGACGATTTGCCAAACGCGGAGCTCATGCATGCCCCAATCCCTCTTCCTGATTACCCTCGTCGTCGATGACTACGATCGTGCCAAAACCTTTTACTGCGATTGCCTCGGCTTCGACTGCCTACAGGACGAACCGCAGCCCGAAGGCAAGCGTTGGATCGTGGTGAAGCCAAAGGGCGGTGAGGGTGCGGCGTTGTTGCTCGCACAAGCCGCTGACGACGGGCAGAGGGCCGCTATCGGTAATCAGGCCGGCGGCCGTGTCGGCTTCTTCCTCAAGACCGATGATTTTGCCCGCGATCACGCGGCGATGGTCGCAAAAGGCGTCCGTTTTCTGGAGGAGCCGCGCCATGAGGTCTACGGCACCGTCGCGGTCTTTGCCGATCCCTACGGCAACACCTGGGATCTGATCCAGCATTCTTCCTGAACTCCCGCCACATATCCTCTTGATCCCCGCCTGTCCGCCGTGCATAAGCCCGCCGAACACCAAGGGTCGAGCGCCGCTCGCCCAGGCCCTCCACAAGCCTTTCGAGGACGACATGACCGAATTCAAGCCGCTCGTATTCTCCGGCGTCCAGCCGACCGGCAATCTCCATCTTGGCAATTATCTCGGCGCGATCCGCAAGTTCGTGGCGCTGCAGGAAAACAACGACTGCATGTATTGCGTCGTCGACATGCATGCGCTCACCGCCCAGCTCGTGCATGAGGACATGCGGAGTCAGACGCGGTCGATTACCGCCGCCTTCCTTGCCGCCGGCATTGATCCGGAAAAGCATATCGTCTTCAATCAGTCGACTGTGCCGCAGCATGCCGAACTCGCCTGGATCTTCAATTGCGTCGCCCGCATCGGCTGGATGAACCGCATGACGCAGTTCAAGGACAAGGCCGGCAAGGACCGCGAGCAGGCCTCCCTTGGCCTCTACGCCTATCCGAGCCTAATGGCCGCCGATATTCTGCTTTATCGGGCCACGCATGTGCCGGTTGGTGACGACCAGAAGCAGCATCTGGAATTGACCCGCGATATCGCCATGAAGTTCAATCTGGACTTCATGGAACATATCCGCCGCTCGGGCTACGGCATCGACATCACGGTCGGCGACGAGCCGGTGCATGCCTATTTCCCGATGGTCGAGCCGCTGATCGACGGCCCGGCGCCGCGCGTCATGTCCTTGCGCGACGGCACCAAGAAGATGTCGAAGTCGGATGCCTCTGACCTGTCGCGCATCAACCTGCTCGACGACGAGGAAAACATCTCGAAGAAGATCCGCAAGGCCAAGACCGATCCGGACGGTTTGCCGAGCGAGATCGCCGGTCTTGCCGGACGTCCGGAAGCCGACAATCTCGTCGGCATCTATGCCGCTCTCGCTGACACGTCGAAGGCGGATGTGCTCTCGGAATTCGGCGGCCAGCAGTTCTCCGTCTTCAAGCCGGCTCTGGTTGATCTCGCCGTGCAAGTGCTCTCGCCGATCACCGGCGAGATGCGCCGCCTGATGGCTGATCCCGGTCACATCGATGCCGTCCTGCGCGACGGCGGTGCCCGCGCCCGCGCCCGCGCCGAGGTGACGATGAACCAGGTCCGCGACATCGTCGGCTTCATCTACTAACCATTCCATGAAGGCAGCCCCCGTGCAAAACGGGGGCTTGCAAAACGCCGCCTTCAGGTGGCAGAGTCGTCGCATGGTATCAAAACGTCTCTCACGGCTCGAAGGTCACCGCCGCAAGTTCATGGCGGTCATCGACGGCACGCCTGAATGCCAGCGCGCCGTCCATTATGCCGGCCGGCGGGCCAAGAATTCCAATGGCGGCCTTGTGCTTCTCTATGTGATCCCCGAGGGCGATTTCCAGCAATGGCTGGGTGTCGAGGAGATCATGCGGGCGGAGGCGCGCGAGGAGGCCGAGGCGACGACGGCGAAGGCGGCGCAGATCGTGCGCGAGAATATCGGCATCGACCCGGAGATCGTCATTCGCGAAGGGTCGGCCGCCGAGCAGATCAATGCGATGATCGAGGAAGATCGGGATATCGCACTTCTTGTTCTGGCCGCAGGTTCGGCCAAGGAGGGGCCGGGGCCGCTGGTATCTTCGATCGCAGGGCGTGCCGCTGCCTTTCCGATCCCCGTGACGGTGCTGCCGGATACGTTGACGAATGAGGAAATCGACGCTCTAAGCTGAGTTGGCAAGGGCTAATTCTTGAGGCCTGGTCTCTTGATTAGAGCGGCCAAAAAGCCTATCTTCTTTTGAAATATTCTAAAGTCGGCGCAGGGCTTTCAGCCCGCCGCATGGAGATCAAGATGTTCATTCAGACCGAAGCGACGCCGAACCCCGCGACCCTGAAGTTCCTGCCGGGCAAGGTGGTGATGGAAAGCGGCACGGCCGAATTCCGCAGCGCCGACGAAGCGGAAGTCTCGCCGCTTGCCGCTCGCCTGTTCGATATCCCCGGCGTCAGCGGTGTCTATTTCGGCTACGATTTCATCTCCGTTTCCAAGGACGATCAGGAATGGCAGCATCTGAAGCCCGCCATCCTCGGCTCGATCATGGAGCATTTCATGTCCGGCAAGCCGGTCATGGGCGCAGCATCGGTTCTCTCCGAAGCGCAGGACGCCAGCGGCGAGTTCTTCGATGAGGGCGACGCGACGATCGTGCTGACCATCAAGGAATTGCTGGAGACCCGCGTTCGTCCGGCGGTTGCCCAGGATGGCGGCGACATCACCTTCCGCGGTTTCCGCGACGGCAAGGTCTACCTCAACATGAAGGGATCTTGCGCCGGTTGCCCGTCGTCCACGGCGACGTTGAAGCATGGCATCCAGAATCTGCTGCGCCATTTCGTTCCGGAAGTTCAGGAAGTCGAAGCCGTCTAAATCTTCGCATTTCGGAAAAATAAACATGATTGTACTGGCGCTCGACACGGCAGGTGTAGATTGCGCTGCCGCGGTGTATGATAGCGGCAGTGATTCTGTGATGGGGGAGGTCACGGAGACGATCGGGCGGGGGCATGCTGAGCATTTGATGAATGTTGTCGACGCGGCGCTGGCGAAAGCCGAGATAGCGCTCTCAGGGGTCGAACGCATCGTCGTGACCGTCGGCCCCGGCTCTTTCACCGGCATCCGCATCGGCGTCGCCGCCGCTCGCGGTTTCGCACTCTCCCTCAACATTCCCGCCATCGGCATCACGACCCTTGAGGTCATGGCCGCTAGCGCGCGGGAGCAGAGTCCGGGTCAATCGGTTCTGGCCGCCATCGATGCCAAGCGCGAGGAGATTTATCTCCAGTCCTTTGGCGCCGATGGCTGCCCGCTGGACGAAGCCCGTGCCGTGACGATCGATGAAGCGCGGGCAATCGCCGGCGCCTTCGACGGCATCGTCACCGGCACGGCCGTCGCCCGGCTCAGCGATGCGCCGCCCGCAGAGCGGCCCGACGCATTTCCGATTGCCGTCGTTGCCCGGCTGGGCGCTGCCAAACTCGTCAGCGACAAGCCGAAACCGCTTTATCTTCGCGGACCCGATGCCAGACCGCAGGCCGGATACGCTGTCGCCAGGCTATAGACATGCTCGAATCCTATCTGACCTTGAAAGCCGAATATGAAATCGTCCCAATGCAGCTGCGGGATTGCATTGAAGTCGCCGCCCTGCATGGCGAGCGCTTCGCGCGGGTTTGGGGCGATACCGAGTTCGAGGATCTGCTGTCGCAGGACACGACCTTCGGCTTCGTTGCCCGGCAGACCAACGCCATTCTGAAAAAGCCGCTTCCGGGCTTCGTGCTGGCGCGGCATGTCGCGGGCGAGGCCGAAATCCTGACGATTGCCGTCAGCGCCAAGCTTGGCCGCACCGGCCTTGGCTGGCGGCTGATGCAGGCGGCGCTGCGCGAGGCGCGCAATCGCGGCGGCGAAACCATGTTTCTCGAGGTCGATGGCGTCAATCAGCCGGCCATCGGGCTCTACCGTAAGCTCGGTTTCGAGACGGTCGGAGAGCGCAAGGCCTATTATGTCGATGAAAACGGTGCGAAATCGACGGCGCTTGTCATGCGGCGCGTTCTTCGCTAGTCCGTTGTCATAGACGAAGTGACCGAAGACCGTATTTGATGATCGATCCCGTAAAATCTCTGGAGGAGCTTTGCGCCGAGCGCGGCATGCGTATGACGGAGCAGCGCAAGGTCATCGCCCGCATCATCGAAAGTTCCGAGGATCATCCCGATGTCGAGGAGCTGTATCGCCGCTCCGTCAAGGTGGATGCGAAGATCTCGATTTCGACGGTTTATCGCACGGTGAAGCTTTTCGAGGATGCCGGCCTTCTGGCCCGTCATGATTTCCGCGACGGCCGCTCGCGTTACGAGACCGTGCCGGAAGAGCATCATGATCACCTGATCGATCTGAAGAGCGGCGAGGTGATCGAATTCCACTCGCCGGAGATCGAGGCGCTGCAGGAGCGCATTGCCCGCGAACATGGTTTCAAGCTCGTCGACCATCGGCTGGAGCTCTATGGTATCCCGCTGAAGAAGGACGAACGCTGAGGTGATGACTGTCGTGCCGGAGCGAATGATTTGGTGACCTGGCTGCGCGTCGGCTGTGCCGTCATCGTCATCTTTGCCGTCAGTCTCGTCATGCTGCCGCTGCAGATCCTCTGCCTGCGCTTTGACTGGAAGCTCAGGCGATATCTGCCGCGCTACTGGCACCGCATCGTCTGCTATTGGCTCGGCGTTCGCATCCATGTCGTCGGACAGCCGGAAAGCCGCCGACCCCTGATGCTGGCCGCCAACCATTCGTCCTGGCTGGATATCCTCGTGCTGTCCTCCGTTGCCGACGTCGCCTTCATCGCCAAGTCGGAAGTGCGGGACTGGCCGATCTTCGGTCAGTTCGCGCAATGGCAGAAGAGCGTCTTCATCGAGCGCGAGCAGAAGCGCAAGACCGGCGATCAGGTCAACGAGATCGCCGAGCGCATGGCCAATGGCGAGATCATGGTGCTGTTTCCCGAAGGCACGACATCGGATGGCAACCGTCTGCTGGAGGTCAAATCCTCGCTGTTTGGCGCGGCCGCCGCCGCCCTGCCGAAAACGCCGGATGCGGTCGTGCATGTCCAGCCGGTGGCGGTCGCCTATACCCGCATTCACGGCATCGCCATGGGCCGCTACTATCGTCCGATCGCTGCCTGGCCAGGTGACATCGAGCTGGTGCCGCACCTGAAGGACATCGTCGCCTGCGGCGCCATCGATGTCGATGTCTGCTTCGGCGAGGCCGTGGAGTATCGCGCCGACACGAAGCGCAAGGATGTCAGCGCTACCGTCGCGCGGCGCATCCGCAATATGCTCGCAAGCCGGCTGCTTGGCCGCGAGATTGCCTGATATCCGGGCGATTCCAACTTTTTGATTTTCTCGGCGAGCAAAAGCCACTACATAGCGGCCATGACCAAGGACAGCTTAACTCTCGACGCCCCGGAGCCGACCGCCCTGCAGCTCGGCATCCGCGATGGCTCCAACAGCCGCAAGGTTTTCATCAAGACCTACGGCTGTCAGATGAACGTCTATGACTCGACGCGGATGAGCGATGCGCTCGCCCGCGATGGCTATGAGCCGACCGAGGACATGGAAGAGGCCGATCTGGTCCTGCTGAACACCTGTCATATCCGCGAGAAGGCCGCCGAGAAGGTCTATTCCGCACTCGGTCGCCTGCGCGATATGAAGAAGCGCAAGGCTGCCGATGGCCGCGAGATGATGATCGGCGTCACCGGTTGCGTCGCCCAGGCCGAAGGCGAGGAAATCCTCCGTCGTGCGCCCGCCGTCGATGTCGTCATCGGCCCGCAGACCTATCACCGCCTGCCGGACGCGTTGCGCCGCGCCAAGGAAGGCCAGCGCGTCGTCGACACGGAATATGCGCTCGAGGATAAGTTCGAACATCTGCCGACGCCGGAGCGGTCGAAAATCCGCGCTCGCGGCGTTACCGCGTTCCTGACTGTGCAGGAAGGCTGCGACAAATTCTGTACTTTTTGCGTTGTGCCCTATACGCGCGGCTCCGAAGTCTCCCGTTCTGTCGCCCAGATCGTCGAAGAGGCTGAAAAACTTGTGGATGGCGGAGTGCGCGAAATCACGCTGCTCGGCCAGAATGTCAATGCCTGGCATGGCGCAGGACCGAAGGGCGAGGCCTGGAGCCTCGGCGATCTGCTTTACCGGCTGTCGGAAATTCCGGGTCTTGCCCGGCTGCGCTACACCACCAGCCACCCCCGCGATATGGACGACCGGCTGATATCGGCGCATCGTGACCTGCGTACGCTGATGCCCTATCTGCACCTGCCGGTCCAGTCTGGATCTAACCGTATTCTGAAGGCGATGAACCGTCGGCATACGGCAGCCGAATACTTTGCTCTCATCGAGAAAATCCGCGCTGCACGGCCGGATATAGCCCTTTCCGGTGATTTCATCGTCGGTTTCCCGGGGGAGACAGAACAGGATTTTGCGGATACACTCCGTCTGGTGGAGGAGGTGAACTATGCGCAAGCCTTCTCGTTCAAATATTCGACGCGCCCGGGCACGCCCGGTGCGGAGCTGAAGGACCAGGTGCCGGAAGAGATCAAGGCGGAACGGCTTGAACGGTTGCAGGCGTTGCTATTGAAGCAGCAACACGCTTTCGCCGATGCCTGTGTCGGCAAAGTGGTCGATGTGCTCCTGGAAAAGCCTGGCCGCATGCCGGGACAGTTGATAGGTCGCTCTCCCTGGCTTCAGTCTGTGAATATTGATGCAAAAGCATCGCAAATCGGTGACATTATAAACGTACGAATCACCGGGACCAGCACCAACAGCCTTTTTGCTGAGTTGCTCTAGGTTTCGGACGGCACAAGGAGCCACACCGCTTGAACGGACAGGAATTGGTTTCTTCATCATCGCGCCAGCCCCGCATCGCGAGCGACGCCAATCACTTCATCCTGACGTTCGAGAATAATCGGTTCGCCAGCGAACTTTTCGGACAGTTCGATCAGAATCTGAAGCTGCTCGAGGAGCGTCTCGGCATCGATGCCCGCGCCCGCGGCAACTCCGTCGTCATTACCGGCGATGTCTCGGCCACCAACCAGGCGCGCCGCACCCTCGATTATCTCTATGACAAGCTGCAGAAAGGTGGGAATGTGGAGCGCTCCGACGTGGAAGGGGCAATCCGTATGGCGGTTGCCGCCGACGACCAACTGACGTTGCCGACCATGGAGAAAAAAGCCAAGTTGACGATGGCGCAGATTTCGACGCGCAAGAAGACGATCATCGCGCGCACGCCGACACAGGATGCCTATATGCGGGCGCTGGAGCGTTCCGAGATGGTCTTCGGCGTCGGCCCGGCCGGCACCGGCAAGACCTATCTCGCCGTCGCCCACGCCTGCCAGCTTCTGGAGCGCGGTGCCGTCGAGAAGATCATCCTGTCCCGCCCGGCCGTCGAAGCTGGTGAGCGCCTCGGCTTCTTGCCCGGCGACATGAAGGAAAAGGTCGACCCCTATCTCCGTCCGCTCTATGACGCGCTCTATGACATGATGCCGGCCGACAAGGTCGAACGTGCCATTACCGCCGGCGTCATCGAAATCGCGCCGCTCGCCTTCATGCGCGGCCGCACGCTCGCCAATGCTGTCGTCATCCTCGACGAGGCGCAGAACACTACGGCGATGCAGATGAAGATGTTTCTGACCCGTCTAGGCGACAACGGGCGCATGATCATCACCGGCGACCCGAGCCAGGTCGACTTGCCGCGCGGCATCAAGTCCGGCCTGGTGGAGGCCCTGGATCTGCTGACCGGCGTCGAGGGCATCACCATCGTCCGCTTCAAGGACGTCGACGTCGTCCGTCATCCGCTGGTGGCGCGCATCGTCCGGGCCTATGATGCGACTTATGCCGTTCCTGCTGTGGGCGGTGGCGGTGAGGCCGATCCGCAGATCTGATGGCCGAACTCGATATACAGATCAGCGTCGAGGAGGGCGATTGGCCCTCCGAAGACGTTTTGCAGGCTTTGGCTGAGCGCGTTCTTGGCGTGGCCGCCGCCTATCTCAAAAAAAATGAGAAGCAGCCTTTTCCGAAAACGGCGCTGGAAGTGTCACTCGTCTTCACCGACGATGCCGCGATCCGCGAGATCAATGCGGAATGGCGGGAACAGGACAAGGCGACCAACGTCTTGTCTTTCCCCGCTTTTCCGCTGGTCCCCGGCGGCAAGCCCGGCCCGATGCTCGGCGATATCATCATCGCCAGGGAGACGGTGGAGCGCGAGGCGGTCGAGCTGGAAAAGAGTTTTGACGACCATCTCACCCATTTGATGGTGCATGGTTTCTTGCATCTCTTCGGCTACGACCATATGAATAATAGCGAAGCCGAAAGAATGGAGGGGCTGGAGACTCGCATTTTGGCTGGTCTTGGCCTATCTGATCCCTATGCGGGGCAGGACCCCATTTGACTTGAACCCTGTCTGATCAGGAACAATGAGCGACTTTACGACAAGACCGGCCTCTGAGGCCAAAGACGGCGCCGACACCGCCTCCTCCGATGAGGCAGGCAGTAGTAGCAACGGCAAGCGATCGCAATCTTCCTTCTGGGCACGCGCAGCGCGCATTCTACGTCCGGCTCAAGGGTCAGCACGACTGCGCGAGGATCTCGCTGACGCGTTGATCGCCGGGGCCACCGATGACGACGCCTTTTCGCCGGACGAGCGGGCGATGCTGCACAACATCCTCCGCTTCCGCGAAGTGCGGGTCGAGGACGTCATGGTGCCACGCGCCGATATCGAGGCGGTCGACCAGAACATCACCATCGGCGAGCTGATGATCCTCTTCGAGGAGAGCGGCCGCTCGCGCATGCCGGTCTATGCCGAAACGCTGGATGACCCGCGTGGCATGGTGCATATCCGCGATCTGCTCTCCTATGTCGCCAAGCAGGCGCGCAACAAGCGCCGCGCCGGCAATGGCAAGGCGGCGGCCGCATCGGCAGCGACCCCGGCCGAAAAGCCGGCGCGCTCGGCCAAGCCGAATTTCGACCTTTCTCGCGTCGATCTCCAGAAGACGTTGGCCGAAGCCGGCATCATCAGGAAGATCCTGTTCGTGCCGCCCTCGATGCTTGCCTCGGATCTTCTCCGCCGCATGCAGGTCAACCGCACGCAGATGGCGCTGGTCATCGACGAATATGGCGGCACCGACGGTCTCGCATCGCATGAAGACATCGTCGAAATGGTTGTCGGCGACATCGACGATGAACATGACGACGACGAGGTGATGTTCAAGCGTGTCTCCGAAGACGTCTTCGTCGCCGATGCCCGTGTCGAGCTGGAGGAGATCGCCGCGGCGATCGGCTCCGATTTCGATATCAGCGAGCAGGTAGACGAGGTGGATACGCTGGGCGGATTGATCTTCTCTGCGCTTGGCCGCATCCCGGTGCGTGGCGAGGTCGTCCAGGCGCTGCCGGGCTTCGAGTTCCATATTCTCGATGCCGATCCGCGCCGCATCAAAAAGGTTCGCATCACCCGCAAGCGTCATGCCGCGCGTCGTCGTCCGACCAAGGCGGATGGTGAGGGAGGCGGGCTCGACCGCGATCTGCCGTCGCCGGATACGATTTCCGAGGGATCTTCGGCCGAACGGAACGCTGCCAGCCAATAGAACAGTGCTTCAACAGGACAAATCGCTGCTTTTTTGAAAGACTGCGGCCAATTGATTCGCAGTTTGACGGAGCGCGCGCATGGAACGGCTTTCGGGCAAGGTGATCCTCGTCTGGGGTTTCAAACGCGCGCTGCTTGCCATTCTCGCCGGAGCCATCGGTGTTCTGGCGCTGCCGCCCTTCGGCTTCTTCGCGGCGATGTTCGTGTCCTTCACATTGCTCGTCTGGTTGTTGGACGGTGCCGCGGCTGGCCCTGACAGCGGTTTTCTTGGCCGTCTTTGGCCGGCTTTTACCACCGGCTGGCTGTTCGGCTTCGGCTATTTCGTCGCCGGTCTCTGGTGGCTCGGCCACGCGCTGCTGATCGATGCCGATCAATTCGCCTGGGCATTGCCGTTGGCGATCCTCGGCCTGCCTGCTTTTCTGGCGATTTTTTACGGTGTAGCGGCGGTGCTTGCCCGCCTGCTCTGGTCCGACGGCATGGGGCGTATTGCCGCACTCGCCTTCGGTTTTGGCCTGCTGGAATGGCTGCGCAGCTTCCTTTTTACCGGCTTTCCCTGGAATGCCATCGGTTATGGCGCCATGCCCATACCGCTGATGATGCAATCGGCGCATGTGATCGGTGTGCTCGGCGTCACCGTGCTTGCCGTCTTCGTTTTCGCCGCCCCGGCCTTGCTGGGAACACGCCAGGGCCGAGTGCCGGGGATCGGGTTAGCGGTGCTCATCGCCGCCGCGCATTTCGCTTACGGCTATTATGCGCTCAACCTGCCGGCGCTGCCGCCGGCGGCCGGCAAGGCGGCTCCGGTAGTGCGTATCGTGCAACCGGCGATCGACCAGGAAGCCAAGATGGATACGGCCGCCGACCGCAACGCCATCTTCGACAAGCATCTTTCGCTCTCGGTTCAGCCGCCTGTGAATGGCGGCAAGCGGCCCGATATCATCGTCTGGCCGGAAACTGCCATCCCTTTCATTCTGACCGATAATCAGGATGCGCTCACCCGCATTGCCGACCAGCTGGACGACGATCAGATCCTGATCACCGGCGCGGTTCGGGTCGAGGATATGGGACCGGGCGTCGAGCCGCGCTATTACAATTCCGTCTATGTCATCGACGGGCGCGGCCAGATCATCGGTGCCTCCGACAAGACCCATCTCGTTCCTTTCGGCGAATATGTGCCCTTCGAAAATATCCTCGGCTATCTCGGCATCGAGAATGTCGTCGAGTTGCCCGGCGGTTTTTCGGCGGCCGCGAGCCGGCAGTTGCTGACGCTGCCCGATGGCATCAAACTCTACCCGCTGATCTGCTATGAGATCATTTTTCCGAATGAGATGACGCCGGAAATCCGGCAGGCGGATGCCATTCTCAACGTCACGAACGATGCCTGGTTCGGGGATACGCCCGGTCCTTACCAGCACTTCCTACAGGCGCGGGTGAGGGCGGTCGAGCAGGGGCTGCCGCTGATTCGGAGCGCGAACACCGGTGTTTCAGCCTATGTCGACGCTCACGGACGTTTGATTTCTGGAATTGATTTTAATGAGCAAGGGTTCGTCGACTCCACTTTGAGTGGTGCAACCGTATCGCGCATCGACGATAGCGTAAGGAAAACCTATTTCTGGTTGATCATCGGGATAGTCGGTATGATCGCTGTGATTTCACGCATGGGTTTTATTTCAAGGGTGAATTGACCAAAAAACCCTAAAATTGCATAGTGCTTGCCGAACGCCGTTTTGCACGTAGATCAGAAGCCGGGTGGGCGTCGGCTGCAACGTGGCGTTAATAGGGGCGGTTAAGGGCACCGGGTGACAGGACCTGTATTCAACCTATGTTAGGGTAATGAGATGATTGAGAATAAAAAGAAGCCTAACCCGATCGACATTCATGTCGGTAGCCGCATTCGCCTCCGCCGCACGATGCTGGGCATGAGCCAGGAAAAGCTCGGCGAGAGCCTCGGAATTACATTCCAGCAGATCCAGAAATACGAGAAGGGCACCAACCGCGTTGGCGCCAGCCGCCTTCAGAATATTTCCAGCATTCTTAACGTTCCTGTTTCCTTCTTCTTCGAGGATGCTCCGGGCGATCACACGACGACCGCCGGCGGTTTGGCCGAGGCCTCCAGCTCCAACTATGTTGTTGATTTCCTGTCGTCCTCCGAAGGCTTGCAGCTGAACCGCGCCTTCGTGAAGATTTCCGACGGCAAGGTTCGCCGCAAGGTCGTCGAACTCGTTAAAGCTCTCGCGGCCGAGGCCGACGCGGAGTAGTCGTTTCGACGCAGCGCCATGGTAGCAATGTCGAAAGGCGGCCATTTTGGCCGCCTTTTGCGTGTTTGGCGCAAAAATTTATCACGTCCACCGGGATATAAAGATATATTTATGTCCTTCTGTGGCTTGTTTTTCGGCCGCGACACGAATATCAAAAGAGGAGATTTGTTCTTTGAGGGGAATCCCGCATGCGCGCGAATTATCTGTTTACCAGCGAGTCAGTTGCCGAAGGTCACCCGGATAAAGTTTGTGACCGTATCTCCGATGAAATCGTCGATCTGGTCTACCGCGAAGCTGCAAAGACCGGCATCAACCCCTGGGGTGTACGCATTGCCTGCGAGACCCTTGCCACCACCAACCGTGTCGTCATCGCTGGCGAAGTTCGCCTGCCGCCGAGCCTGATGAAGAAGGACAAGGACGGCAACGACGTCATCAATCCCTCGAAGTTCAAGGCCGCCGCTCGCCGCGCCATCAAGGATATCGGCTACGAGCAGGACGGCTTCCACTGGAAGAAGGCACGCATCGACGTGCTCCTGCATTCGCAGTCCGCCGACATCGCCCAGGGCGTTGACAGCGCTTCCGACCAGCAGGGCGACGAGGGTGCCGGCGACCAGGGCATTATGTTCGGTTATGCCTGCCGCGAAACGCCTGATCTCATGCCGGCGCCGATCTATTATTCGCACAAGATCCTGCAACTGCTCGCGACCGCCCGCAAGAAGGGCGACGGCGACGTTGCCAAGCTCGGCCCGGACGCCAAGAGCCAGGTGACCGTCCGCTACGTCGACGGCAAGCCGTTCGAGGCAACTTCGATCGTGCTGTCCACCCAGCATCTCGACGAAAGCTGGGATTCGAAGAAGGTTCGCGCCGTCGTCGAACCCTATATCCGCGAAGCGCTCGGCGAGCTGAAGATCGCGCATGATTGCAAGTGGTACATCAACCCGACCGGCAAGTTCGTCATCGGTGGTCCGGACGGTGATGCCGGCCTGACCGGCCGCAAGATCATCGTCGACACCTACGGCGGCGCAGCTCCGCATGGCGGCGGTGCCTTCTCCGGCAAGGACACGACCAAGGTCGACCGTTCCGCCGCCTATGCCGCGCGCTACCTCGCTAAGAACGTCGTTGCCGCCAGCCTTGCCGATCGTTGCACGATCCAGCTTTCCTACGCCATCGGCGTTGCCCAGCCGCTGTCGATCTATGTCGATCTGCACGGCACCGGCAACGGCGTTACCGAGGATCAGGTCGAAGAAGCGATCCGCAAGAACATGGATCTTTCGCCGACCGGTATTCGCCGCCACCTCGACCTCAACAAGCCGATCTACGCCAAGACCTCGGCCTACGGCCATTTTGGCCGCAAGGCGGGCCGTGACGGCTCGTTCTCCTGGGAGCGCACGGACCTCGTCAAGGCGCTGAAGGAATCCGTGAAGATCCAGGAAGCTGCATGATCGATACGGAGCGCCGGTCGCGGGCGACGGAAGCATTCTTTGGCCGGCGCAAGGGTAAAGCCTTGCGCGGCCAGCAAGCCGAAAAGCTTGAAACGCTGCTGCCGCGGTATCTCGTTGATCTTTCCACGCCGGCGCCTCTGCCGCTGAATGACCTGTTTCCGGTGCCGACCGAGCGTTTGCGCCTGGAAATCGGTTTCGGTGGCGGTGAGCACCTGATCCACAGGGCGCTCGAGCAGTCGACGACCGGCTTCATCGGCGTCGAGCCTTTCGTCAATTCCATGCAGAAGCTGCTTGCCAGCATCGATGAGACCGGTGCGCGCAATATCCGCGTCTATAACGACGACGCGACGCAACTGCTGGACTGGCTGCCGGACGCCTGCCTCGACCAGATCGATCTGCTCTATCCTGATCCCTGGCCGAAGAAGAAACACTGGAAGCGCCGCTTCGTCTCGCAGGTCAACCTCGAACGCTTCCACCGCGTTCTGAAGCCCGGTGCGCGCTTCTGCTTCGCTTCTGACATCGATACCTATGTCAATTGGACGCTGCAGCATTGCCACGCCCATGGCGGCTTTGAGTGGACGGCGCAGAATGCCGCCGACTGGCTGACACCCTATGAGGGCTGGCCGAGCACACGCTATGAGGCGAAAGCCCGGCGCGAGGGGCGGTCTTCCGCCTATCTGACATTCAAGAAGGTTTGAGCGGCCGTTTCGGGGTCGCCGGAGATTGATCTCCAGACATTCAGGCCCCAGACATGCAGGCTAAGGCTTCCCGTATCGCATCGGGCCTGCCGCAGCCCTGCCGGGCTGCGCGCATCGAAGCTGCGAAAGTTGCGGCGATTTAGGTTTCGCCGCCTCGTCTTGCCGGCACTTAATGTAGGCTGACCGTCTTCAACTCGTCCTCGGCTGCCTTGTAAAAGGTGCTGGACCGGTTGTCGGTCAGAAGAATCGGCGTGCCGTCGGCGCCGAAGAGCGCCCAGAGGTCGACATCGGGATCGATATCGGAAGGCGCTTCCGGGAAGCAGCGGGATACTTCTTCGGAGCGAATTTTCCGGATATAGGCAACCTCACCGCTGCCCAGATGGGCAAGTTCGGATTGGGTCAGGCGGGCAGTGGCTTCTCTCATAAGCATGTTCGTACCTCCAGTATGAGGGACCAACGGCAATCAGCCGTTGTCCTACTGTGAGACCGAAATGTTAATTTTCTTTACCATACGCGCCGGCTCCGGCCGAATGAGGTCGACGGAGAGCAGTCCGTTCTTCAAAACGGCGCCAAGCACCTGCATGCCGTCGGCCAAAACGAAGACGCGCTGGAATTGGCGGGCCGCAATACCGCGATAGAGATAATCGCGTTCTTCCTGCTCCACCTGCCGACCGCGGATGAGAAGCTGATTTTCTTCCGTGGTGATGTCGAGCTCGTCTTCGGAGAAGCCGGCAACCGCAAGCGTGATACGCAGGCGTTCGGGCTCGCCCGAAATACGATCGGGGCGCATGCGTTCGATATTGTAGGGGGGGTAACCATCGCTGGCCTTGGAAATCCGCTCCAGCGTCTTTTCCATGGTATCGAAGCCCAGAAGAAGAGGGCTGGCAAAAGGCGTCGTCCGGCTCATCGTCAAGTCCTTGGGTAGCAAGCGACCTTTCCGGACCTGATCGTCAGCACCCGGCAGTCGCTAATATGGGGGCATGGGGAGGGGAGTGCAAGACGGTCCGGCTTCGCAGCTGCGAAATCAGTTTCGCTGGAGAAACGTTCGTCGTCTTCTCGCCCTTGTGGCTGCTTGACAAAGCTCCGGCGGGCTCGCATCAAGTCATGCCGATCTGCACCGGAGGGAAGCCACAGATATGACCGAGCCCAGAAAAATCATCATCGATACCGATCCCGGCCAGGACGATGCCGCGGCGATCTTGCTTGCCTTCGGAAGCCGCGAGGAACTCGAGGTGCTCGGCATCACGACAGTTGCCGGCAACGTGCCGCTGGCGCTGACGAGCCGCAATGCCCGCATCGTTTGCGAGCTCTGCAATCGCCGCGACGTCAAGGTCTTTGCCGGTGCCGATGCGCCGATCAAGCGTAAGCTGGTCACCGCCGAGCATGTGCACGGCAAGACCGGCCTCGACGGTCCTGAACTGCCCGAACCGACCATGGCGTTGCAGCCGGGCCATGCCGTCGACTTCATCATCGAGACGCTGCGCAGCGAACCGCAGGGCGCCGTCACACTCTGCACGCTCGGTCCGCTCACCAATATCGCGCTCGCCTTCCAAAAGGCTCCGGATATCGTCGGTCGCGTTCGCGAACTGGTGATGATGGGCGGCGGCTTCTTCGAGGGCGGCAACATCACGCCGGCCGCCGAATTCAACATCTATGTCGATCCGGAAGCCGCCGATGTCGTCTTCCGCTCCGGCGTGCCGATCGTCATGATGCCGCTCGATGTGACCCATCAGCTGCTCACCCGCAAGGATCGCGTCGCGCGCATCGCCGCGATCGGTTCGGCGCCGGCTAAGGCCATGGTCGAGATGCTGGAATTCTTCGAGCGCTTCGACATCGAGAAATACGGTTCCGACGGCGGCCCACTGCACGATCCAACCGTTGTTGCCTATCTGTTGAAGCCGGAGCTATTCAAGGGTCGCGACTGCAATGTCGAGATCGAAATCACCTCGGAACTGACCGTCGGCATGACCGTTGTCGATTGGTGGCATGTGACCGACCGCAAGCATAATGCCAAGGTCATGCGGGATGTCGATGCCGACGGCTTCTTCGCGCTGCTGACGGAACGTTTCGCGCGCATCTGATCATTTGCGCGAACCAATTAAATGCAAAAGGCCGCCGGGATGAATCGGCGGCCTTTTGCATTTCTCATGAGCCGGCTCAGAACTCTTCCCAATCGTCCCGTGCCAATGCGTTGGCACCTTGGGTCTGCGGTCGCGCTTTGCGAGTTGGAGCAGCGGCAGGCGAGGTCCGGTGAGCTTGCGCGGGCGTACGCATCTGCTGGGCGGCGGCACGCAGCGCCGAGGCATTGTCCTGGCCGCCATGCGACGTGCGGAAGCGGGCGACAAGCGCTCTCAGCGTCTGGGCTTCGTCGTTCAGCGCCACGCTGGCGGCCGTGGTTTCCTCCACCATCGCCGCGTTCTGCTGCGTCACCTGGTCCATCTGGTTGACCGCGGCGTTGATTTCCTTCAACCCGATTGCCTGCTCGCTGGCCGAAGCCGAGATCTGCCGGATAAGGCTGTTGATCTCCATCACCTGCTCGGCAATCTTGTGCAGCGCATTGCCGGTATGGCCGACAAGATCGACACCTTCCTTCACCTGACCGGCCGAGGTGTTGATCAGGGTCTTGATTTCCTTGGCGGCGTTGGCGGATCTCTGCGCCAGCTCACGCACCTCCTGCGCCACGACAGCAAAGCCCCTGCCTGCCTCGCCGGCGCGAGCGGCTTCGACGCCGGCGTTGAGAGCCAGCAGATTGGTCTGGAAGGCGATCTCGTCGATGACGCTGATGATGCGGGAGACCTCCTGCGACGACTGCTCAATGCCCTGCATGGAGGCGATCGCCTTCTGCACGATCTCGCCGGAGCGTCCTGCATCCTCCGATGCTGCGTTGACGCTGCTTGCCGCCGTGCGTGCGTTCTCGGCGCTGGAGTTGACCTGGGCGGTCAGCTGGTTGAGCGCGGCCGCGGTCTGTTCCAGGCTCGCCGCCTGCTGCTCCGTGCGGCGGGCAAGATCGGAGGCGCTGTTGCTGATTTCACCGGTGCCGTTACCAATATTGCCGACGCTGAGGTTCATGGTGTGCACGGTCTCTTCGAGGCTTGCGAGGGCCTCGTTGAAATCCTGCTTCAGGCTGGCATATTCGCCGGGGAATTCCTCGGCGATGCGATGGCCGAGATTGCCCTTGGAAAGCTCTGCCAGGCTCTGGCCGAGAATGGTGACGATGCGCCGCTGCAGCGCGACGGTTTCGCCGCGTTCCGTCTCCGAGCGATAACGCTCGCCTTCCGCGGCGCGGCGCTGGTCGTCGGCCTCTGTTTCCAATCGCTTCGCATCGGCAAGCCCAAAGCGAAAGCCTTCAAGCGCCTTGGCGACCGAGCCGATCTCGTCGGTTCCGGTCTGGCCCGTGACAGGTTCGCCATAGTTACCGGCGCTGAGGCTGTTGACGCTGGCAACCAATCCGCTGAGCGGCTTCTGCACGAAGCGGCGGACGGCGGCATAGAGGGCCAGCATGACGGCGGCGAGCACCAGGATGCCGCCAATGATCATCATGTAGGTCTGATCACGCACGGGTGCTTCGATCGCGCTATGCGGCACATCGACAAGAACGACCCAGGTGGCGTTGAGGCCGGGCACAGCGAAAGGATAGACCACGCGGTCGAATGCCTCTCCACTGCCATCGGCGAGGTTTTTCAACAGGCCTGCCGTCGAGGATGTCAGCGCGGCCTTGATGACGTCGGCGCCGTCGCCCTTGTAGTCCTTCATCAGCAGTTCTTTGCTCGGCGCCACCAGCCATTTGTTATCCTGCGAAACCAGCAGCACGCGGCCGGAACCGAAGGGATGCAGGTTCTGCAGCTTGGTGGACAGCGAGGCGAGCGAGATATCGACACCGGAAACGCCGATCATCTTGCCGCCGGACATGACCGGATAGGCGATCGAGCTCATGGTTGTGGGAACCTCGGTGCCCTCGGCCATATAGGGCGGGGTGATCGCGCCCTTGCCGCTGTCGGCGGCGAGCTTCCACCATGCGGCGGTGTAGTCGTTGTCGAAGGTGGAGTACTGGATGCCGCCATCCTTGGTCTTTGACCAATAGGGTGTAAACGCGCCCTTGTCGTTGACGCCTTGATCCTTGTTGCCGGCAAGCTCCGTCGTCTTGCCGTCGAACGTGCCGAGCTGCTCGCAGAACCAGCTGCCGAAGGCGAAGGCGTTCTGTTCGACATTGGCCTTGAGGATATTGATGATGCCTTTGCGGTCGAAGGTATGGCCCTCGTGACCACGGCCGATCACGGCGGCCATCGAGCGGGCGGCGCTGGCGAGTTCGCCGACATTGGCGGCGATCTCGTTGGAGATGGATTTGGCCTCGCTATTGGCCTGGTCCATCGTCAGCGTCTGGACGCGATCGCGTGTCTGGGAAATCAGCAGGAAATTCGAGACGAACAGGACAAGCGCAATCGCCAGCCCGGTGACCAGGATGAGCTTGGCCGCAAGCGACTTCATACGAAAGATGGACATCATTTCCTCGAGAGCGATGCGTCGGATGCACATTATCCGAATGCAAGGTCGGCACAGGATGGCCCTGTCATGGGGCCGCCGGGAAAATGCCTGCCGCCGCGAGACGTTGATACACGGCAGACGAGAGGAGGATGATGGCGAAGCGGAAAAATTTAATTAACTTGCTTTGCTGAAATATCCCGTTTGCAGGCGATTTCGCCTGCAAACGGGATACTCGAGCACGGTGGGTCTCAAAGACGCGCGACGACGTCGCTTGCAACCGGAATGGCAGGCTGGGCGCCGGGCTTCAGGCAGGCAAGCGAACCGGCGACGGCGGCGCGGCGCAAGCTCGCGTGGAAATCCAGACCCTGGTCGAGGCTGGCGGCGAAATAGCCGCAGAAGGTGTCGCCGGCGCCGACGGTATCGACCGGCTCGATGACGAGGCCCTTGGCGCGCGAAAGCTCGCCATTGCGGATGGCGATGACGCCGTCGCCGCCAAGCGTGACGATCAGCGTCTGCCCAGTCTCGGCATGCAGGCGGATAAGCGCCGCCTCGCGATCGCTGGCCGACATATTGTCCTGGCCGGCGAGCAGCTCGAATTCGGTTTCGTTGGCGATGACGATGTCGGCGAGACGCCCGAGGCGCGCTGCTTCGGGAATGAGCGGCGCAAGGTTGAGAACCGTGCGCACGCCCTTGGCCTTGGCGGCAGTCAGCGCCGTTTCGACGGCCGCAACCGGGATTTCGAATTGCAGCATCAGCGTATCGCTAGCACTCAGCGCATCGACGACGGCGGTTGCGTCTTCGGCCGTCTTCGTGCCGTTGGCGCCGGGGACGACAGCAATCATGTTCTCGCCGTCACCGCCGACCAGGATCAGCGCCGTGCCGGTCGGTTCGGAAACATGAGCCACCGTGGAAAGATCGGTGCCGGCAGCGTCGAGGAGGGCAAGGGCGGGCTCGGCGAAACCATCATTGCCGACGGCACCGGTCAGGCGCACGGTCGAACCGGCGCGGCGCGCGGCCAGCGCCTGGTTGGCGCCTTTGCCGCCGGCGGCGGTGGAAAAGCCGTTGCCGGCCACCGTCTCGCCCGGCTTCGGCAGGCGGTCGGTGGTGGCGATGAGGTCCATGTTGATGGAGCCGAAAATGGTGATCATGGGATGTCCTGCCCTGCTTGCTGGTCGATCATGATCCCGTCACGGCAACTATGCCTGTTTTGCGGATCATGCGCTGATTTGGCGCGACACTGCCCGAAGCGGTCAGTCCTCGTCAACCACCCTTAGCTTGAGTTGACCGGTGCGATTGTCGATAGGTTTCGGCCGGTCCTCGGCGGCGGGCTTTGCCGGCTCGACGACGGTCTCGAATTCCAGCGCCTCTATCCGCTCGCCACGCCGCGCCAGCTTGTCGGCGGAGGTGACGATCATATCGACATCCTTCTGCGCCATGGCGAAATGCCCCTGCAGCTTTCGCACCCGTTCGTCGAGGCGGGAGAGATCGTCCATCAGATGCGCGACTTCCCCCTGGATCACATGCGCCTGCTCGCGCATACGCTGGTCCTTCAGCACTGCCTGGATGACCTGGATCGACAGCATCAGTAGCGACGGCGAGACGATGACGATGCGCGAGCGCTGTGCCTTCTGCACGATCGCTTCGAAATTCTCGTGGATTTCGGCAAAGATCGATTCGGAGGGGACGAAGAGGAAGGCGGTATCCTGCGTCTCCCCCTGGATGAGATATTTCTCGGCGATATCGCGGATATGCACTTCGAGATCCCGGCGGAATTGCTGCGCGGCGACCTTGCCATGCTCCGGGCCTGCGGCAGTGGCGTTGCGGATGGCGTTCCAGGCTTCCAGCGGAAATTTGGCATCGATGACCAGCGGTGGTGAGCCGTTCGGCATACGGATGGTGCAGTCCGGCCGCGAACCGTTCGACAGCGTCGGTTGAAACGCATAGGCGCCCATCGGCAGTCCGTCGGCGATGATCGTTTCCATGCGCGCCTGGCCGAAGGCACCGCGCGTCTGCTTGTTGGAGAGGATCGCCTGTAGCCCGACGACATCCTTCGCCAGCGACTGGATATTGGTCTGCGCCGCATCGATGACGGCCAGCCGCTCCTGCAGACGGCGCAGGTTCTCGTGCGTCGAGCGCGTCTGTTCGCCGATCGTCGCCGTTACCCGCTGTGACATGCCATCCAGACGCTGACCAATGGCCTGATTGAGCTCTGCCTGCCGCGAGCCGAAGACCTCGGTCATGGCGGCAAGCCGCCCCTGCATCTCCGTCTGCGCCCTGAGGATCGCCGCCATGTTGTGCTCGGCATCCTCGGCCCGCAGCATATCCTCCTCCGATTGCCGCCTTCTGCCGTTGATGACAAGGACGATCACGATGATCAGGAGCAGAATGATAAGGCCGGTCAGAGCCGGGACTGCGGGAATTGCCTGGCCGAAGAGGGTAAAGGACATGATATCGTATATACTCGTGGAACTCTTGCCGGCACCATAACAAAACCGCGAAGAATATCCAGATCAAAACGTGAACAAAATTCCGGGGCGTCTTTGTCGACCCGAAGCCGTAGTCGTTGAAAAAACACGCTTCGACTGCCAACTAGATAATTCCATCGCGCCAAAAGATGCGTTATGGGAAACGTCATGACGATCAAGCCACTCATCATTTTGCCCGATCCGCTGCTCCGCCAGGCCTCCAAGCCCATCGAGCGTGTCGATACCGAAATTCTGCGCCTTGCCGACGACATGCTGGAAACCATGTACGACGCACCGGGCATCGGCCTTGCAGCCGTCCAGATCGGCGTGGCCCGCCGCATGCTGGTGATCGATGTCGCGCGTGAAGGCGAGGACAAGCAGCCGCTGGTCTTCATCAATCCCGAGGTCGTCGCCTCGTCGGACGAGCGTTCGGTATATGAGGAAGGCTGTCTCTCCATTCCGGACTATTACGCCGAGGTCGAACGCCCGGCCCGTGTCACCGTCAAGCACATCGACCGCGACGGCAAGGAACAGCTCATCGAAGCCGACGGCTTGCTCGCCACCTGCCTGCAACACGAGATCGATCACCTGAACGGCGTGCTGTTCATCGACTATATCTCGCGGCTGAAGCGCGAGATGGTGATCAAGAAATTCACCAAGGCGGCCAAGTCGAAGGCGCTTTGAGTAGTCGCCGTTGAAAGATGCGGCTGAAGCGCCTATGATATCATTGATATCAAATGGAGGTGCTGAATGAGCGACCTTTTGCTACGCGGCATGGACGAGGCACTGAAAAAGCAATTGCAAGCGAATGCCAATCGACATGGCCGAAGTCTTTCCGATGAGGCAATTGATCTGCTACGCCAATCTCTTGGGCGTCAGCTGAATTCAGGTACCTCTGCGGGGCAGAGACTGCGGGCCATTCTTGGCAAAGAGAAATTGACCGAGGATGAGATCGAGGCAATTGCCGCTTTCCGGCATGCACCGGATCGCGAGCCGCCGCGGTTCGAGTGACTGCACTGTACAACAGGCTGTGTTGCAGGAGATGCTGCTGTGAGTGATCTCCTACTCGGAGATTCCGAATGATCGTTCTAGACACCAATGTCATATCGGAGCTGCAGGGGCGGTTATACAGCGATCGGATACTTTCGTGGCTCGATGCTCAGGATGCTGAGGCTGTTTTTCTGACAACGATTACCATTGGCGAGGTTCGTTTTGGACTGGAACTTCTGGTCGAGGGCAAGCGCAAAGCTGGGTTGCTTTCGGAATTGGAGGCAATCGAAGCAGAGTTTACCGGACGTATTCTTGTTTTTTCGCCAAACGCTGCTCATCACTACGGGGTGATTTCTGCCCAACGCCACAAGATCGGGCGACGCATGGAAACCAAGGATGCCATGATCGCCGCCATCTGCCTTGCGCATGGCGCAACATTGGCGACGCGGAATACAAAAGATTTCGAAGGGCTTGATCTTAGGCTCGTAAACCCGTTTGAAGGCGGCTAATTTAGTTAGCCGGACGGATCGCATGTCGCTCAGCATTATCTTTATGGGAACGCCCGAATTTTCCGTGCCGACGTTGCGGTCGCTGATCGATGCCGGTCATAAGATCCGTGCCGTCTATACGCAGCCGCCGCGTCCCGGCGGGCGGCGTGGGTTAGACCTGCAGAAGTCGCCGGTGCATCAGGCGGCGGAGCTGTTGGGCCTGCCGGTATTCACGCCGGTCAATTTCAAGGATCAGGAAGAGCGCCAGCGTTTTCGCGAGCTCGATGCCGATGTCGCCGTGGTTGTCGCCTACGGTCTGCTGTTGCCCGAGGCGATCCTCACCGGCACGCGGCTCGGCTGCTATAACGGCCATGCCTCGTTGCTGCCGCGCTGGCGCGGGGCCGCTCCCATCCAGCGGGCGATCATGGCCGGCGATAAGAAGACCGGCATGATGGTGATGAAGATGGACAAAGGCCTCGACACCGGCCCGGTCGCCCTGACCCGCGAAGTCGAGATCGGCGGCACCATGACTGCCGGCGAATTGCATGACAAACTGATGCAAGCCGGCGCCAAGGCGATGGCCGAGGCGATGAACAAGCTGGAATATAATGAGCTGCCGCTGACCGAGCAGCCCGCCGAGGGCGTCGTCTACGCCGCCAAGATCGACAAGGGTGAGACCCGCATCGATTTCAGCAAGCCGGCCGCCGATGTTCACAATCATATTCGCGGCCTGTCGCCCTTTCCGGGCGCCTGGTTCGAAATGGAAATTGCGGGCAAGCCGGAGCGTGTGAAGGTGCTTGGCTCCGAACTTGCCGAGGGCGAGCGCGCTGTCGGTGAAGTGCTGAGCGACGATCTGGCGATTGCCTGCGGTTCCGGTGCTGTCAGGCTGACGAAGCTGCAGAAGGCCGGTGGCAAGCCGATGGCCGCGGCCGACTTCCTGCGCGGCACGCCAGTCGCGGCGGGCACGATACTGGCGCTGGGACCCGTCTGATGCCGCGCTACCGTATGACCGTCGAATATGACGGCATCCCCTATGTCGGCTGGCAACGTCAGAACAACGGTCCTTCCGTACAGGGCGCGATCGAGCGCGCCATCCTGTCGTTGACGGGTGAGACGGCTTCCGTTCGCGGCGCGGGACGCACCGATTCCGGCGTGCATGCCGTGGGTCAGGTGACCCATGCCGATCTGTCCAAGGAATGGAAGCCGCACACGCTGCGCAATGCGCTCAACGCCCATCTGCGGCTTGCCGGCGACCGTGTCGCCATTCTGAATGTCATGGAAGTCGATGCCAGCTTCGACGCCCGTTTTTCGGCAATCCGCCGGCACTATCTTTATCGCATTATCGTCCGCCGCGCGCCGTTGGCGCTGGAGGCCGGGCGCGCCTGGTGGGTGGCGAAGGATATGGATCACGAGGTCATGCATACAGCGGCGCAAACCCTGGTCGGCCGGCACGATTTCACGACCTTTCGATCGGTGCATTGTCAGGCCAACAGCCCGGTGCGCACGCTTGACCGACTGGATGTGACGCGGAGTGGCGAGCTGATCGAGATCCGCGCCACGGCGCAAAGTTTCCTGCACAATCAGATCCGTTCCTTTGCCGGAACGCTGAAGCTCGCGGGCGAAGGCAAGTGGACGCCGGACGATGTGCGAACCGCATTGGAGGCGCGCGACCGCAAGGCTTGCGGCCCTGTTGCGCCGCCGGACGGGCTCTATTTCATGCAGGTGGATTATCGTGATGATGCCGGTTCCGCGCCGCCGATCCCCGACGACGAATCGGACGATTCGTAAGGTACCCCATCCAGGTCTGGGGGAGTGATACATTATGTCGCGCGCATACTTGTCACGGCACAATCGATGGCTTATAGCCTCGCCCGGGAGGATCTATAGCCGAATGATATGAGGCAGGATTAGCGATGCCCAACAATCCCAAGAGCATCAAGACGCGCGCCGAACGCTCTTCCACCATTGAGATGAGCCGGCGGCAACTTCTTGGATCCGCAGCCGCCAGCGCCGCTGCTTTCAGCCTTCCCGCACTGCCCAGCTGGGCTGCCCCTGCCGAGAGAGCAGTGGATGTTCTCCTTGTCGGCGGTGGCATCATGAGCGCGACGCTCGGTGTTCTCCTGACCGAGCTGGAGCCCTCCTGGACGATCGAAATGCTTGAGCGGCTCGATGATGTCGCACTGGAAAGCTCCAACGGCTGGAACAACGCCGGGACCGGCCATTCGGCTCTAGCCGAACTCAACTACACGCCCCAGGACGAGAACGGCACCGTCCATATCAGCAAAGCGGTCGAGATCAACGAATCCTTCCAGATATCCCGCCAGTTCTTTGCCCATCAAGTGGATGTGGGTGTTCTGAAAAACCCGCGTTCTTTCATCAATTCGACGCCCCACATGAGTTTTGTCTGGGGTGACAAGAATACCGACTTCCTGGAAAAGCGTCATCAGGCGCTGAAGGCAAGCCCGCTCTTTTCCGGCATGAAGTTCTCGCGCGATCACGACGAGATCGCGAAATGGGTTCCGCTCATGATGGAAGGGCGCGACCGCTCGCAGAACATCGCGGCGACATGGTGCCCGCTCGGAACAGACGTGAATTTCGGCGAGATCACCCGGCAATATGTCGCGCATCTCAAGAGCCAGTCGACCTTCAAGTTGCACACCTCTTCGGAAGTGCACGCGATTGAGCGTAACGAAGACGGCACCTGGCGCGTCACCTACGCGGATACCAAGGACGGCTCCAGCAAGGGCACGATCAACGCGAAGTTTCTGTTCCTTGGTGCCGGCGGCGCTGCCCTGCCATTGCTTCAGATGTCCGGCATTCCCGAAGGTGACGATTACGCCGGCTTCCCCGTCGGCGGCTCGTTCCTCGTCTGCGACAATCCCGATGTGACAAGCCTGCATCTGGCAAAGGCCTATGGCCAGGCTTCAACCGGTGCGCCGCCCATGTCCGTGCCGCATCTCGACACGCGCATGCTGGACGGAAAGCGGGTGGTTCTGTTCGGACCCTTCGCGACCTTCTCCACCAAGTTCCTGAAAGAGGGATCCTATCTCGATCTGCCCGCCTCGGTGACGCTCGACAATATCTGGCCGATGATCCGGGTGGCCCTGGATGAGTTCAGCCTTGTCGAATATCTGGCGGGCCAGCTGATGCTGTCCGATGAGAACCGTCTGGCGGCGCTGCGCGAATATTTCCCGCATGCCAAGGCGGAAGATTGGCGCCTATGGCAGGCTGGCCAGCGTGTTCAGATCATCAAGCGCGACGAAGAAAAAGGTGGCGTCCTGAAGCTCGGGACTGAAATCGTTGCGTCGAAGGACGGCAGTATTGCCGCGCTGCTCGGCGCTTCGCCCGGCGCATCCACCGCGCCGCCCATCATGCTCGATCTGCTCAAGAAGGTATTCGCCGAGCGGCTCGCGACGGCCGAATGGCAGGAAAAGATCCACAATATTGTTCCGAGCTATGGCGTGAAGCTGAACGAGACTCCTGAGGTGCTTGCTAAAGAGTGGGCCGCGACGGCCGGTCGGCTGCAACTGGCCATCGCTTCGCCGGCCATCGATGCGTCTGCGCTGGCAAAGCCCGATGGGACGAGTGCTCCGAACGGTGCAGTCAAGCATGTTCCGGATATGGCACTCTGATTGTGCTCCGGCACGATCGGCTCTGATGCGTCTTTGGAACTAGGTTCACAACGCCGTAGCGCTTCGAAAGAGCGCTACGGCTTTTTATTTGTTGTATCGCTTGGCGGACCGCTTTTGTCGTCGTGGCGCATCTCTCCATTCCTATGGGAATAATGCGCGGTCCAATGTCGGGAGCAGACATCTAGCCCGGCGGATAGATGCCGAGGAAACGTTGCAGAAAATCAGTCAGCAGCATGGTCGGGATCAGCAGCACCAGCGTCAAGGTGCCGATGAAAAGCGGATGGGTACCGCAGATCATCCTCAGCATGCGGGCAAGCGAAAAGACGATCGCCATCATCAGCCCCAGCCACAGGATGGCCACTAGCCCGCTGGCGCCGGGGATGAAGGCCAGCAGCGCGATCAAGAGGGCGTTGAGATAGGACGTCGGCAGGCCGAGCCAGTTGACGACGACGACGACAGGCGCGAATTTGTCGCCGAAGCGGAAGATCATCAGCAGCACGCCGGCGAGCACCAGCGGCGTCAGCCAGCTGGCCGCCTCGACCAGCGCCAGACGCAGGAAAAAGGCCATGCCGGTCGAGGTTTCCGGCGGCATGGCGGTGAGATAGGCCTGCTGCCACCAGAGCCAGGAAATGCCGATCGACGGCAGGCTCCAGAGGATCGCCCAGAAGGAGCGCAGCATGCCACGGTCCGATATGTCGAGATATTGGAAGCCTCGCGCGTCCATGCGCAGCAGAAGCCACAGGCCCGCCAGATAATATTGGACTTCCTTAAAGCTCGGCATTCGCAAACCAGCGCTGGATGAAGGTCTCGTAGATCTCGGTCAGGGTTTCGAGATCCGCGACAGCCACCCTCTCATCGACCATGTGCATGGTCTGGCCAACAAGGCCGAACTCCACCACCGGGCAATAGTCCTTGATAAAGCGGGCATCCGAGGTGCCGCCGGTGGTCGAAAGCTTCGGCGTATGGCCCGTGACATTTTCGACTGCCGAGGAGAGCGAGGCGATCAGCGCATTGTTGCGCGTCAGGAAGACCTGGCTCGGACGGTCGGACCAGGTGATGTCATACTTAGTCGGCTCACGACCGGGACGGAGTGTCTGATCGGCCGCAGCAGCATCGAGGCGGGCGAGAATCTCCGCCCTTAGGGTCTCGACGGTCCAGGTGTCGTTGAAGCGGATATTGAAAGCGGCGGTCGCCTTGGCGGGGATGACGTTGGTGGCGGCATTGCCGACATCGATCGTCGTCACTTCGAGGTTCGACGGCTGGAAATTGTCGGTGCCGGCGTCGAAAGGCGGGTCGAGCAGCGCCTCGGTCAATTTGACGATGCTGCGCACCGGATTGTCGGCGAGATGCGGATAGGCCGCGTGGCCCTGCACGCCATGAACAGTGATGAAGCCGGAGATCGAACCGCGACGGCCGATCTTGATCATATCGCCGAGCTGATCGGGATTGGTCGGCTCGCCGACGAGCGAGGCGTCCCATTGCTCGCCGCGCTCGGCGGCCCATTGCAGCAGCTTGACCGTGCCGTTTATCGCAGGGCCTTCCTCGTCGCCGGTGATGAGGAAGGAGATGGAGCCGGCCGGCGGCCCATGCTTTTCGATGTGGCGTGCGACGGCGGCGGCAAAGCAGGCGATGCCGCCCTTCATGTCGACCGCGCCACGGCCGAAGAGTTCGCCACCGGCGATGTCGGCGGCAAAGGGCGGATGGCTCCAGGAAGCGGCGTCGCCGACGGGAACGACGTCCGTATGGCCGGCGAACATCAGATGCGGCCCCTCGGTGCCGAGACGGGCATAGAGGTTCTCGATATCGGGCGTGCCCGCCTCGCTGGCCGTCATGCGCTCGACCTTGAAGCCAAGCGGCAGCAGCATGTCGGCGAGCGCGGTGAGCGCGCCGCCTTCGGCCGGCGTCACGGAGGCGCAGCGGATCAGGGTTTGCAGATTGGCGACGGGATCGGTGGCGGTCATCGGAGGCTACTTATCCGGGGAGAGATGGCAAGGCGATGGCGAGGCTATGGCAACTGGTGGGCCATTATTGTCTGAAAATTTCCGCCGCGGTTCCAGCCGATCATGCAAGGGCCGTCACCCGGCCGGCGGGCCGGAGCGCTTCCCCAAGAGGCGCGCTCCCGAAGTCATATCAATCGCGCAGCAGCTCGTTGATGCCGGTCTTGGAGCGGGTCTTTTCATCGACGCGCTTGACGATGACGGCGCAATAGAGGCTCGGAGCCGGCTGGCCGTTTGCCATGGTGTTGCCGTTCGGCAGCGCGCCGGCAACGACGACGGAGTAGGGCGGCACTTCGCCATAGGTGATCTCGCCGGTGGCGCGATCGACGATCTTGGTCGACTTGCCGATGAAGACGCCCATGCCGAGCACCGAGCCTTCGCGGATGATGCAGCCTTCGACCACTTCCGAACGGGCGCCGATGAAGCAATTGTCCTCGATGATCGTCGGGCCGGCCTGCATCGGCTCCAGTACGCCGCCGATGCCGACGCCGCCGGAAAGATGGACATGCTTGCCGATCTGCGCGCAGGAGCCGACGGTCGCCCAGGTGTCGACCATGGTGCCTTCGCCGACATAGGCGCCGAGATTGACGAAGGACGGCATCAGGATGGCGTTCGGGGCGATATAGGCAGAGCGGCGGACGACGGCGTTCGGCACAGCGCGGAAGCCTGCCTCGCGGAAGCGGTTCTCGCCCCAGCCCTCGAACTTCGACGGCACCTTGTCCCACCAGGTCGAGCCGCCGGGGCCGCCGTCGACGATTTGCATGTCGTTCAGGCGGAAGGAGAGCAGCACGGCTTTCTTGAGCCACTGGTTGACGGTCCAGTTGCCGTCGGAACCACGCTCGGCCACGCGCACCTTGCCACTGTCGAGCAGGTTCAGCGCAGTTTCCACGGCGTCGCGAACTTCGCCGCGTGTCGAGACGTTCACATTGTCGCGATTTTCAAAGGCCGCCTCGATGGCGTTTTCGAGAGAGGCGAGGTCGGTGGCACTCATGAGAATTCCTTAAACTTCAATGGCTATCGTTGCGATCGGAAGAGTGTCCGCAGATACGGTCGATTGGTCCTACAGCATGGGCCTGAAAAATGGAATGATTTTTCGGTGCGGATTGAGCTTGGATTCAAGGCGTTAGAGGGGCATATGCGATACTCGGCCGCTCGCGCTGCGGTGTATGGCGGCCCTTGAAGGATCGATCGAAAGGCATTGGAAATGAGCAAGGCGAAGAATGGCAGGCTGAGGCGCAAGGATGGGGTATGGGATCCCTTGAAGACGAGCTCGGCCGACAAGCAGCGGGCTGAATCCGTTCCGAAGACGCCACAGTCGATGTCGCCCTCCTATCGTCTCGCCTATGCCGACGAGGATTTTCTCTGCCGCGAGGAGCTGCGACCGATCCGCCTGCAGCTCGAACTCCTGAAGACCGAGATGTATCTCACCGAGCGCGGCATAAAGTCGACGGTGGTGATGTTCGGCGGTGCTCGCATTCCGGCCCCCGGCACCAGCGCCTGGGCGGCGCGCAACGAGGTGCAGCGGGCCAATCTTGAAGCAGCCTCTGTCTACTACGAGGAAGCGCGCAAATTCGCGCGGCTGTGCTCGCGCTATTCCGCCGGCTTCGATTTCCATGAATATGTCGTGGTCACCGGCGGTGGCCCCGGCGTCATGGAGGCGGGCAATCGCGGTGCTTCGGAGGAGGGTGCCCCCTCCATCGGCCTCAACATCGTGCTGCCGCACGAGCAGGCGCCGAATGTCTATGTGACGCCGGAGCTCAGCTTCAATTTCCACTACTTCGCGATCCGCAAGATGCATTTCATGGTGCGTGCCAAGGCGATCGCTGTGTTTCCGGGTGGGTTCGGCACGCTGGACGAGCTGTTCGAATGCCTGACGCTGATCCAGACCGGCCGCATGGAGCGCCTGCCGCTCATCCTGTTCGGCGAAAAATTTTGGCGCGACATCATCAACTTCGACGCGCTCGCCGAATTCGGCACCATTGCTCCCGACGACGTCAAGCTGATCAGCTTTGTCGATACGGCCGAGGACGCCTGGAAGATCGTCTCGGATTTTTACGAGCACGACAACGGACACTGACAAGAAAAACCCGCCTTTCGGCGGGTTTTTCAGTTCAATGGTCAATCATACCTGATTGGTCATTTAGAGCAGCGGGCGGTCCGGCATGTCGTCCAGCGAGATCACGCCGTCATGGTTACGGTCCATGCGGTCGAAGAACTTGTTGGCGGCGTCTTCGGCTTCCTGCTTGCTGATCTGGCCGTTTTCATCCTTGTCGATGCGGTGGAACAGCATCATGCCACGCATCAATCCGGCTTCGTGCATGAAGCGGCCGCGATGTCCGTGATGACGCGGGCCGTTGTCACCCTTGTTGTCGTCGTTTTGAGCCTGGTCGCCCTTGGTCTGATCGTTCTGGGCCTGGTTGTTGGCCTGATCGTCATTGCCCTTGGCGTGTGCGGCCTTCCATTCCTTGATGCGCTCCTGACGATAGGCGCGCACTTCACCGGGGGTGATTTGGCCATCGTGGTTGGTGTCGATCTGATCGAAGATCTTGTCGACGCCGGCCTTGACTTCATCCTTGGTGACCTTCGTGTCGCCAGGCTGGCCGAACTGCTTCAGCATGCGAACATAGACGATTTCCGGCGAAAAGCGCGGACCGTCTCGACCATCCCGGCCATCTCTGCCGTCGTGGCCGCGTTGTGCGGCAAAGCTGCCCTGCGCGGCAGCGCCGACCAGGAGTGCTGCGGAAAGGCCCGCCAGAAGAAGTTTTTTCCCGTTCATCGTTTTTCCTTTCGTGTCGAGGACTGGTCAAACGATACGGCTGGCGGTCAGAAACGACCAATTAAACATCTGTAAGGCGGATGAAACTTTCGTAACCCGATCCTAATGAATCCTTAAACCAAAGTTTTGAGGAAGGCCGTGAGGTCGTCGGTCACATAGTCGATATGCTCGTCCTCGCCGGTGGTCTTTTCCCACCATTCGACGACGGTGCCCTCGAGGTTCTGCGGCACCAGCAGGACCGTCTTCATGCCGAGTGCCTTCGGTACGGTGAGATTGCGCGGAAGATCCTCGAACATGACGGCACGCTTCGTATCCACCCGGTTGAGGCTCATGAACTTGTCATAGGTGCTGCCGGCCGGTTTCGGCACGTAATCGGCGGCGACGATGTCGAAGATATCGTCGAAGTGATCGAGGATGCCCAGCGCACCGGCGGTCGCCTGCGCATGGCTGACGCTGCCATTGGTGAAAATGAACTTGCGTCCCGGCAGCGCCTTGATGGCGGCGGCCAGTTCCGGCTGCGGCATCAGCGCCGAATAGTCGATCGCATGCGCCTTCTCCAGGAAGTCGTTGGGGTCGATGCGATGATGGATCATCAGCCCCTGCAATGTCGTTCCGTGCTCGAGATAATACTGCTTTTGCAGCTTGCGCGCCTCGTCCCGCTCCATCTGCAGGAGCGTTGAGACATAGGCCGTCATGTTCTTGTCGATCTGCGCGAACAGATCGACATGATGCGGATAGAGCGTATTGTCGAGGTCGAACACCCAGTCACGGATATCGGAGAAATCGGCGGGACTGGGCTGTGTCTTTGTCTGGGTCATGGGTGGCCTTATGGCATGCGGCATCGCTCGAGGAAAAGCAAAATATGATTCCGGCATAGAGGGGCAAGATTGCGGACATTGCCGGGCATTCCAATGCAGGCTATGGTTTTGCAGGTTGATTTTCGGGGCTTTGCGCTAGGTGTCAGGTGGAAGAGGAGCCCCTGTTTCCTGGGTGCAAGGGGCAGGATGTGCCCGATCGGGCTTTTGCGCAGGGGGATGAGATGAGTCAGGTGGAAAAGGCAGAAGGGTTTGCTCGGTTGCATCGCAAGGGCGATCCACTGGTCCTCTTCAACATATGGGATGCCGGTTCGGCCAAGGCAGTGACCGAAGCGGGCGCCAAGGCGCTGGCAACGGGAAGCTGGTCGGTCGCGGCGGCCAATGGTTTTGGTGATGGCGAGGCCGTGCCGCTGTCGCTGCTGGCAGTCATCACCCGCCTAATTTCGGTGACGAGCCCCCTACCGGTCTCCGTCGATTTCGAGGGCGGCTATGCCTTGGAGCCCGATGCTGTCGCCACCAATGTCGAAAAGATCATGGATCACGGCGCCATCGGCATCAATTTCGAGGATCAGGTGATCGGCGGCCGTGGCGTTCATCCAATCGAGACGCAGGTGCCCCGCATCCGGGCCATCCGCGAGATGGCCACCCGGCGGGAAATGCCGTTCTTCATCAATGCCCGCACCGATCTGTTTCTACAGGAAAGCGATACCGCGCATCACCAGCTGCTGCTCGACGAGGCCTATCGCCGCGCCGATGCCTTTGCCGAAGCCGGCGCTAGCGGCTTCTTCGCGCCGGGCCTTGTCGATGCGGAGCTGATTGAAGCGCTCTGCGATCGTTCGCCCCTGCCGGTCAACATCATGGTGCGTCCGGCGACCCCTGACAATATCACCATGGCCGGCCTCGGCGTCAGCCGCATCAGCTACGGCCCAGCGCCCTACCGCTCGGTGATGGGAATGCTGAAAAGCGAAGCCCAGGCGCTTTATCAGCAGGACTGATCATCCGAGTTCAGCTTTAGTCGCCAACACGCGCGCAATGAAATTCCGCACGACGGCTGAGCATTCATCGCGGCGTGTTGCGAGCGCCAGCCGCGCCACCGGTCCATCGCCAGAGATGGGAATATAGCTGACGCCCGGAACCTGGATCTCGGCTACGGCCAATGGCACCACCGAAACGCCGAGTTCCACGGCGATCAGATTGGCGATCGACGTGATCTGCGGCGCAATCTGCCCCAGGATCGGTTCGAAGCCTGCCCGTCGGCAGGCGGCAATGATCTCGTCGAACAGGCTTGGGCCGGCGGCACGCGGAAAGAGCACAAACGGCTCGTCGGATAGAGTCGACAGCGGCAGGGTGTCCGCCTCTGCCAGGGGATGGCTGGAGGGCAGGGCGATCACCATGCTTTCCTCGCCAAGTACATGCGATCGGAAACCCGGTGGACCGGTCCGACCCGGCCGGATGAAGACGGCATCCAGTTCCTCGGCGTCAAGCCGCTCCAGCAGCCGTGTCGTATGGGCCTCCTCCAATGTCAGGTCGATTTCTGGATAGGTGCGGCGAAAGCTGCGCACGGAGGACGGCACGATAGGGCTGAAAGCCGCCGAACCGGTAAAGCCCACCCGCAATCGTCCGAGCTCGCCGCGCGCCGCCCGCAGCGCCAAGGCCTTCGCCTGCCCGGCCCTGGTGAGGATTGCGCGTGCTTCGCGCAGAAAAACCTGTCCCGCCTCCGTCAGCTCGGCGCCATGCGGCAAGCGGCGAAACAGCGGTGCGCCGATTTCCTCCTCCAGATCGCGGATCTGATTGCTGAGGGGCGGTTGGCCTATGCCGATGCGTCGGGCCGCGCGCGTGAAATTAAGTTCCTCGGCGACGGCGAGAAAATATCTGATGTGGCGTAGTTCCATCCTGCTCTCTTCCAGCGGCGTAAGGCGATATCTTTAGGATATGGATAAAGCCACCGCAATATATTGGACTGTCAGTCACGCCGCGTCCACATAGGCAGCACGCGACCGCTCGGCCAAGCGTCGAGCGCGCTGACAGCAAGGAGCGTTCCCATGAATTCGATAGAGAGCAAACTTTTCCTGATCACCGGCGTCAGTTCCGGCTTCGGCCGCGCCTTTGCCGAGGCGGCGCTCGCCGCTGGCCACCGCGTTGCCGGCACAGTCCGCAACGCCTCCGGTCAAGAGCAGTTCGAGGCCCTTGCACCGGGCCGCGCCAAAGCCATCCTTCTGAATGTCACCGATTTTACCGCGATAGAGCCCGCGATTGCGCGCATCGAAGCTGAACTCGGTCCGATCGACGTGTTGATCAACAATGCCGGCTATGGTCATGAGGGCACGTTGGAGGAATCGCCACTCGACGAGATGCGGCGCCAGTTCGACGTCAACGTCTTCGGTGCTGTGGCGATGATCAAGGCGGTCCTGCCCTTCATGCGCCGCCGTCGCGCCGGTCACATCATCAACATCACCTCGATGGGCGGTTTCATCACCATGCCCGGAATCGCGTACTATTGCGGCAGCAAGTTTGCGCTGGAGGGCATCAGCGAGGTTCTGGCGAAAGAGGTGAAGGATTTCGGCATCAAGGTGACGGCTGTCGCACCCGGCTCGTTCCGTACCGATTGGGCCGGCCGTTCCATGGTCCGCTCCGGCCGCAGCATCGCCGACTATGACGCGCTATTCGATCCGATCCGAAAGGCGCGCGAGGAGAAAAACGGCAATCAGGCGGGCGACCCGCAAAAGGCAGCCGCAGCCATTTTGGCGCTGGTGGCGTCCGACAATCCGCCCGTTCATCTGCTGCTCGGCACGGACGCGCTGAACCTGGTGCGCGGGAAAATCGCCGCTCTCAGCGAGGAAATCACCGCCTGGGAAAACCTAACGCGCTCGACCGATTTCGGTTGAACGCGTCGCCGGCGATAACGGGAAAAACGCACCCTTTCTGCGTGGGGAAAGGTGCGTTTCTTATCAGGGAACGATCAGCGTGCCGGCACCGTGTTCGGTGAAGATTTCGAGCAGCACGGAATGGGCGGTCTTGCCGTTGAGGATGACGACGCCCTGGACGCCGGCCTTGATAGCGTCGATGCAGGTCTCGACCTTCGGGATCATGCCGCCGGAAATCGTGCCGTCGGCGATCAGCGCATGCGCCTGGGCGACAGAGAGTTCCTTGATCAGCTGGCCCTGCTTGTCGAGCACGCCCGGAACGTCGGTGAGGAAGAGCAGGCGGGTGGCGCTGAGCGCACCGGCGATGGCGCCGGCAAAGGTGTCGGCGTTGATGTTGTAGGTGGCGCCGTCGCGGCCGGGGGCGACCGGAGCGATGACCGGGATCATTTCTGACTTGGCCAGCAGGTCGAGCAGGGTGCGGTCGACTTCGACCACTTCGCCAACGAAGCCGAGATCGAGCACGCGTTCGATATTGGAATCCGGATCCTTGATGGTCTTGTGCGCCTTTTCGGCGAAGACCATGTTGCCGTCCTTGCCGCAAAGGCCGATCGCCCATTCGCCGGTCTGGTTGATCAGCGCGACGATTTCCTTGTTGATCGAGCCGGCGAGCACCATTTCGACGATCTCGACCGTCTTTTGGTCGGTAACGCGCAGTCCGCCTTCGAATTTCGATTCGATGCCCATCTTGGTCAGCATGGCGCCGATCTGCGGGCCGCCGCCGTGGACGACGATCGGGTTGACGCCCGACTGCTTCAGGAGCGCGATATCGGCCGCAAAAGCCTTGCCGAGCTCGGCATTGCCCATGGCGTGGCCACCGTATTTCACCACGATGGTCTTGTTTTCATAACGCTGCATGTAGGGCAGGGCCTTGGCAAGCAGGCTGGCCTGGAGTTCGCTTTGGGCTTCGGACATGGGGCACCCCGTGAAATCGTTCGCGGCCTTTTATCTCAAGTTTTTGACAGAGGGAATAATGATGACAAGATTAGTTTCTATTACGTCACATCGCCTCTGCCATATTTCATTTTTCAAGCGAGCTTGCCGCCCCGCATCTTTCCCTTAAAGATGTGGAGAGGGAGCCATGATCGGGGGGCGGATGGCGAATGAGGAGATAGAGACACTGATCGGCCGAGTTGCGATGCGCGACCAGAAAGCCTTTGCTGCGCTTTACAGGCGGACCAGTCCGAAACTCTATGCCGTCTGTTTGCGTATCCTTCGCAGCAAGACTGATGCAGAGGAGGTTTTGCAGGAGGTCTACGTGAAAATCTGGCAGCGGGCCGAGCGTTTCCGTGCGTCGGAAGGGCCGGCGATGCCGTGGTTGACGACGATCGCACGCAATCAGTCGATCGATGCCATCCGCGCCCGAAAACCCGTAGCCGACGAAATAGACTCAGCCTATGATCTTGCCGACACCGAACCCGGTCCGGAGGAGCAGGCAATCGTGAAGGGAGAGGGAAGGCGCATTGACAGGTGCATGGAAGAGTTGGAAGCTGGTCGGGCTCAAGCTGTTCGTAGCGCCTATGTCGAGGGCCTGAGCTACCAGGAACTTGCCGAGCAATATTCGGTGCCTTTGAATACCATGCGTACCTGGCTGCGCCGAAGCCTGATCAGACTGAGAGAGTGCTTGGACCGATGAGTTCGTCCGATCAAAGCAAGGGAGGCCGCTCCCGTGATGAAGTCCTGGCCGGAGAATATGTGCTCGGCGTGCTGTCATTGGAGGATCGGCAGAAGGTAGAGCGGCGCATGCGCAGCGACCGTCAGTTCGCAGCGATCGTCAGCCGCTGGGAGCAGAATCTTTCAGGGTTCAACGATGATTACGAGATGGTTGCACCGCCGGCCTCGGTATTTCCAAAGGTCGAGAAACGTGTCTTCGGAGAAACTGCGTTCGGCGCCCATGTCTGGGGCTCGCTGCTGCTCTGGCGCTCGGTCGCTTTCGGCTCGCTGTTTCTCGCGATCGGCGTCCTGATGTTTACCGTCACCAACAACACCTCGCAGCCATCGCCGGGCAAGCAGCTCAGCGCGTCTCTTGCCGGACAAAACAGCCCCATCAATTTGCTTGCGAATTATGACGCCACCAATGGGCTGTTGAGGGTAACGCCGGTTGCCGCCGGCCAGCCGCAGGAAAAATCGCTGGAGCTCTGGTTGATTCGCGGCAGCGATCCGGCCGAGGCGCTCGGCATCCTGCCGCAGACCGGCGAGGGTGAGATCGTTTTGCCGTCGGAGCTTCATAGCAAGCTCACCGAAGGCGCGATCATCGCCGTCAGCGTCGAGCCCTTCGGCGGCTCGCCGACCGGCAAGCCCACGGGCAACGTCATTGCCTCCGGCACGATCCGCCTGCCCTGAGAGCATCTTTCTTCCGAAAAAGAAACTGCGGCTGAAACTCTTCCACCTATGCCTCCGTACCTTGCTCTGACCCCGCAAGATCGGGGCAAAAGAGGAAGAGGATAGACCTATGATCAAGACCGTGATTCGCATCGCCGCAGTTGCCGCAACGCTCTCGGCCGCGACCGGCCTCGCCTATGCCAAAGACCCGATGGTCGGCGGCGCGCCGATGTTTGCCAGCAAGAACATCATTCAGAATGCAGTGAACTCAAAGGACCACACGACGCTGGTTGCCGCCGTCAAGGCTGCCGGCCTTGTCGATACGCTGGAGGGCAAGGGTCCGTTCACCGTTTTCGCGCCGACCAACGCCGCCTTCAAGAAACTGCCACCCGGCACGGTGGAGACGCTGCTGAGGCCGGAGAACAAGGCAACGCTGACGAAGATCCTGACCTGCCATGTCGTGGCCGGTGACGACATGGCGGCCACCATCGCGAAGATGGCGACGGGCAATGGCGGCGAATATGACCTGAAGACGGTCGGCGGCTGCGTGATCAAGGCCACGGAAAAAGGCGGCAAGCTGACGCTGGTCGACGAGGCCGGCGGCACCGCTCATATCACCATCGCCGACGTCAAGCAGTCGAACGGCGTGATCCATGTGGTCGACAAGGTGTTGTTGCCGAAAATGTAAAGAACGTCGGCAGCAGGGCCGCCGTTCCCCGGGGCGTCGGGGGCGGCGGCTTCATTTTGTTCCTGTCAGGTGTTCAGAAGGGAATGCCGACCGTCAGGCGGATCGCCTGGCGCACTTCCTCCAGGCCATCGCCCTTTTCTGAGGAGGTGGAGAGAATGCCCGGATAGGCGGCGGGACGCTTGCGGATTTTTTCGGCGGTATCGGCCAGCAGCTTCGGCAGGCCCGCTTCCTTAATCTTGTCGGTCTTGGTCAGCACGATCTGATAGGAAACCGCCGCCTTGTCGAGCAATGCCAGGACTTCTTCGTCATTCTTCTTGATGCCGTGGCGGCTGTCGATCAGCACGTAGACGCGCTTCAGCGTCGTGCGTCCGCGCAGATAGTCGAAGACCAGCTTCGTCCAGGCATCCACCTGTTCCTTCGGCGCTTCGGCATAGCCGTAACCGGGCATGTCGACCAGGGCCATCGGCGGCAGGTCGCCGCCTTCGCCGGAAAAGCCGTCGGGAACGAAGTAGTTGAGTTCCTGCGTGCGGCCCGGTGTGTTTGAGGTGCGCGCCAGACCCTTGTGGCCGACCAGCGCATTGATCAGCGACGACTTGCCGACATTCGAGCGTCCGGCGAAGGCCACTTCCAGAGGCCCTTCCGGCGGCAGGAATTTCATCGCCGGCACGCCGCGGATGAAGATCCACGGGCGGCCGAAAAGCGGCTTGTCGTCTTTTGTCGTCTGTTCTGCCATGCTGCTTCAGTCTTCCGGTTCAATTGCTGACTGGCTTCGGGGTTTTACCGCCGAAAGTCAAGTTTTGATCGGTGTGCCCGTCGACGATCTTCTGGCGATGCATTTTGACTGGCACTCGCAAAATCCGCAATTCCTGCGCCGCGCATATGCGAGAGCCATGCTACTCTTTGGCCTCATGAAGACCAGCACAGAAGAAAATTATCGCCGGCGCATCGCCCGCGTCATCGAAGCGATCATGGTTGAGCCATCGGCGCCGCATTCGATCGAAAGCCTGGCTGCCATCGCTCATTTCTCGCCATTCCATTTCCATCGGCTCTATCGCGCGCTGACCGGCGAAAGCATTGCCGCCACGATACGCCGGGTGCGGCTTGCCCAGGCGGCGCATCGATTGGCCGGCCGCACCGTCTCGGTTACGGAAACGGCATTGGATGCAGGCTACGACAGCTCGCAAAGCTTCGCGCGCGCCTTTCGCAATCTGACCGGGCTTAGTCCGACCGATTTCCAGATGCAGCAACAGTCGATCACGACGAGCCTTCCTCCGGTGACGATCGCCGACCGGCAGCCGGTGACTGTATTCGGTGTGCGTCACGATGGGCCGCTCACAACGATTCCACATAGCTATCGGCGTTTGCGACAATGGTCGTCGGAGCGTGGGATAGCATGGAACGACGTTGCTCGTATCGGTGTCTGCTATGGCGATCCGGATCAAGGTGACGGCTTCCGATATTTTGCCGGGCTGATCCTGTCGAACGATGCGGTGGCGATGGACGGGCTTGAACGATGCGACGTGCCGGGCGGCCGCTATGCCCGGCACCGGCTGATCGGCCCCTATGCGCTCATTTCTCCGACGTTTCAGACGCTCTTCGGCGGATGGCTACCGCAAAGCGGCCTCGAGCCTGACGATCGCCCGGCGCTCGAGATTTATCTCAATCACCCAAGGCACGTAGCCGACAGCGAACTCGCCACCGATCTGCTGATTCCGCTTCGCGACGCAGCCGAGTGATGCATTGCGCCAACCCCATTCGATTTTCATTTTGGGAAAAGAAAATGCATTTCACAAAGTTTCTATGCTTCATTGTCGTCTGCCTGACCGCAACGTGGGCTCACGCAGCGGGCCTGAAATCGTTTGAAGTCCCGGCGGACGCAAGCGGTCCTGCTCTCCGTGTCTTAATCTGGTCGCCCTGCGCGGTTGCGCCGGCGGACATCACGCTTGGACCGATCGTCGTTTCTGGTGTCCGGAATTGCCCGATCGTGGGCGACAATCTGCCGTTGGTCGTCATCTCGCATGGTCATGCCGGCAGCTCTCTCGGCCATCACGATACAGCGGAAACCCTGGCGGATGCCGGTTTCGTCGTCGTTGCCTTGAACCATCCGCGCGACAATTTTTCCGACATGAGCCAATCGGGCGATATATCCGTCTTCGTCGAGCGACCGACAGATATCAAACGTCTCATCGATTTCATGCTGAACGCCTCTCCGGAAGCAGCAAAGATCGATCCGAGCCGCATCGGCTTCTTCGGCTTTTCGCGCGGCGGCTATACCGGCCTGGTTCTTGCCGGAGCGATCCCGGATTTTCACGATCCGCATGTCTCATGCCCGGAACCGGCGCCGATTTGCGGACAGATCCGCCGCAACGAGCTTCCGACGCAGCCGCTGACCCAAGATGCGCGCATCAAGGCTTTGGTCATTGCCGATCCGTTCAGTTTCTTTTCGACCAAGGACAGCCTGAAGAATGTCAAGGCACCCGTTCAGCTCTGGGGCTCGCAATATGGCGGCGACGGCGTGCTGCCGGAAAACGTCATAGCTCTTACGGGCGACTTGCCGGCAAAGCCCGAATTTCACGTCGTCTCCAACGCAGCGCACTTCGCCTTTCTCGCACCTTGCTCGCCGGCGCTTACCCAGTCGCTGCCGGAGATTTGCAAGGACGCCAACGGCTTTGACAGAGTAGCCTTTCACAAGTCATTCGATGCGGACGTTCTGTCATTCTTCCGGCGGCATCTGATCGAAGCGGGCAAGCCCTGACCGGTCGGCCCGGCTTTCAAGACCACCGGGATCACGGGGAAAACGGATAGCCTCGCGCACGCGATATCCCCAAAAAGAAAAGCCCCGCTCTCGCGGGGCCTTTTTTCGTCATTTCGATGGTGCCGGTTTTCGTTTGAAGAGGCCCTTCATATTGTCGAAGAGCTCCACCTTCACGCCATGGCGCTTCATGATGATCGACTGCTGGATCACCGAGAGCGTGTTGTTCCACGCCCAGTAGATCACCAGACCGGCCGGGAAGCTGGCCAGCATGAACATGAATACCAGCGGCATCCAGTTGAAGATCATCGCCTGGGTCGGATCCGGCGGTGTCGGGTTCATCCGCATCTGCAGGAACATGGTGATGCCCATGATCAGCGGCCAGACGCCGAGATGCAGGATCGTCGGAGCCGTGAACGGCAGCAGGCCGAAGAGATTAACGATCGAGGTCGGATCGGGAGCTGAAAGGTCCTGGATCCAGCCGAAGAACGGCGCATGGCGCATCTCGATGGTGATGTAGATCACCTTGTAGAGCGAGAAGAAGATCGGGATCTGCAGGAGCACCGGCCAGCAGCCGGCGATCGGGTTGATCTTCTCTTCCTTGTAGAGCTGCATCGTCGCCTGTTGCAGCCCCATGCGATCGTCGCCAAACTTGGCCTTCAGCTCTTCCATCTTCGGCTGCATGCGCTTCATGTTCGCCATCGAGGCGTACTGCTTGCTGGCGAGCGGGAAGAACAGACCCTTGACGACGATGGTCGTGCACAGGATGGCGACGCCGAAATTGCCGAAGTAGCGGAAGAAGAAATCCATCAGCTTGAACATTGGCTTGGTGATGAAATAGAACCAGCCCCAGTCGATCAGGCGGTCGAATTTCGGGATCGAATAGCTCGTCTCGTAGCGGTCGATGACCGGCACTTCCTTGGCGCCGGCGAAGACGAGGCTCTTCAGCTCCTGCGACTGGCCGGGGGCGACGGTGACGGCATCCTGCTTGTAGTCGGCCTGATAGCGCGGCTGGCCATCGGCGAAATGCGAGAAATGCGCGTCGTAGGCACCCGACTGCGGCGGCACAATCGTGGCAGCCCAGTACTTGTCGGTGATGCCGAGCCAGCCACCGGTCGCCTTGGCGGGATTGACGGCTTCCTTTTCGGCGGCGGTATATTTGGTCTCGATCAGGCCGTCGTCGCCGATGACGCCGATGAAGCCTTCATGCAGGACGTAGGCCGACGGTGTGGTCGGCTTGTTGTAGCGCGTCACGCGGCCATAGCTCGACAACGACACCGGCGCCTGACCGCTATTGGCGATCTTGTCGGTGATCGTGAACATGTAGCGTTCGTCGACCGAGACGGTGCGGGTAAAGGTGATGCCCTTGTCGTTGGTATAGGAGAGCGTCACCGGCGTGCTGTCGGTGAGCTTGCTGCCGCTCGCAAGCGTCCAAACGGTCGAGGGGCCGGGAACGGCGCCGGTCGCGTCGCTGCCGACATAGCCGAGCTCGGTGAAGTAGCCGTCCTTGGTGTCAGCCGGGCTGAACAGCGTGATGATCGGGCTGCTCTTGTCGACCGTCTCATGATAGGCCTTGAGCTGCAGATCGTCGAAGCGGGCACCTTCCAGATTGATGGAGCCGGACAGCGCGGGCGTGTCGATGGCGACGCGCGAGGCGGCCGACTTGGCAACCGATTGATCGTGGGTCAGCGTCGTCGGTGCGCTCTGGCCGCTCGACGGCGCTGCGCCGTCTACGGTGGCGCCGGCGGCTGGGTTCTGCGTCGTCTGAGCCTGCTGCGTCTGCTGCTGCAGCTTCGCGGCCTGTTCGGCCTTGCGCTGCGCTTCGAGACGCGGGTTCATGTAGAAAAACTGCCAAGCGAGAACAATCAGCACAGACAGGGCAATTGCTATGAAGTAATTGCGTTTATTTTCCATCATACTTTCCTGGAACGGTCCGTTTCCGGCCGCCGATGTTTCGGCCTGGTTTCGATGCGCTGAACGAGTTCGTTCGCGAGTTTCTCGAAGGATGCGGTCAGCACTTCGCGCCGCGCGACAACCACATAGTCGTGTCCGGGCTGCATTGCAAACCCGGCATGAAGCCGCACGGCTTCCTTCAGCCTGCGCCGCATGCGGTTGCGTTCCACCGCGTTGCCATGTTTTTTGGTAACGGTAAAACCGACGCGGGGTTCGGCATCGGTGAGCTTGCGGTCCAGCGCTTCGATGAGGAAGAGACTTCCCTTGCGCTTTTCGCCCTGGCGGACAGCAAGAAACTGCGGCCGGCTTTTCAGCCGCCCGACAGTCTTTTTGGATCGTTCATTCGTCAATTCGCCCGCCATCTTCTCGGGCATTCCGGCCCTTAGGCCGAAAGACGCTTGCGACCGCGGGCACGGCGGGCGGAAAGAACCTTGCGGCCGCCAGCAGTTGCCATGCGTGCACGGAAACCGTGGCGACGCTTGCGAACAAGCTTGGATGGTTGGTAAGTACGCTTCATTTATTTGAATACCGCGGAGTGCGGCCCTTCTTGAGCTTTGCTTTAAAAGCAAGGAGCGTTGTTGATTATGACGAACGGACTTGGCCCGCAAATGCAGGCTCCATGACCGGACGTGCGCGGGCTTATACGGATCATGGCCCCGGAAGTCAATTATACCTCCGCAGATTCCTATAGGCCAGGTGTCCTGGGTCGAGCGCGGCTTTGTCTTGCCGGCGTAACGGCGCTGAGATTCCGGATAGTTGGTAGTTTCGTATTTTATAATATTAAAAGTGTTATTTTTAAATATACACTAAGTATCGGAAAGTGTTTCGGAATTTATATTAAAAATAGCGCAATATAACATTAATGATTTTAGTGGATATTTAGGGGTATTGCGGGAAGCCCAAGTTTTCGAGGGGATGGCTTCCGCTTCCAGGAGGCATGTCGTTGAAGATTCGTGGCAAGATTAATCTGCTTGTATGTGTGATGGCCGGAGCCGCGCTTTTGATCGGCGTAACCGCTCTTTATGCCGTGCACCGATATGAACGGCAGATGCGGGCCTATGAACAGGCAGCGAGCCGCGCCTATCAGGGCGAGCATCTGAACCGTGTCGTGACCGCCGTGGTTATGGAAGCGCGCGGTATCTATGCCTCCGCCGCCGCCAAGGATGCCAAGGGTTTCGCCGATGGGTTGATGAAGGATCTCGACGAAATCGACAGCACATTTGCCATCTGGCTGCCGATGGTTCCCGAAGCACAGAAGGCGGAATTCGCCAAATTGCAGGATCGGGCCCAGGAATTCCGCACATTCCGGTCAGAGACCGTAAGGCTCGCCCTGTCGGACGGCCCGGATGCCGCCAGCAAGCAGGGCAACAATGATGCCAACCGTGCCAACCGCAAGGCCTTCCAGGCCGAGATCGATGCCGTCGTCAAGGCTGATAAGGCCGAGCTCGCGACGATCGGCGCTGAAATCGACGCTTTCCACCAAACGGTCCTTTGGGCTGTGCTCGGTATCACGGTGTTGGGCATCGCCGCGGGCGCCGGCCTCGGCACTTATATCGGCACCGTGCATTTGAGCCGCCCGATCCGCAAGGTGACGGAAACCATCAAGCAGGTGGCGGACGGCAATTTCGACGTGGAGGTTCCCTTCGCAGGACGCGCGGATGAAATCGGCGAGATGGCCGCCGCCGTCGATATATTCAAGCAGAACGGCAAGACAGTGCAGCGCATGAATGCCGAGGAAACGACGATGCGCGCCCGGAACGATGAGCTGCAGTCCGACATGTCGATCGTCGTTGCGGCGGCAGCGGCCGGCGATTTCAGCCGCCGCATCGACAAGGACTACGAGGACGTCAACCTCAATCGTTTCGCCGGCAACATCAACGAACTCCTGGTGAGCGTGGATACGGGCACCAGCGAGGTTCGCCGCGTCATTGCGAGCCTTGCGGACGGCGATCTGACCCAGACCATGCAGGGCGAATTCCAGGGCGCCTTCGCCGAGCTGCAGCAGAACGTCAACGCCACGCTCATGACACTGAAGAGCACCATGCGCGAGGTGCGCGAGACGACCGGCTCGATCAACGCCAATACCAGCGAACTGGGTCACGCCAGCGACGACCTGTCGCGGCGCACCGAGCAGCAGGCCGCCGCGCTGGAAGAGACTTCGGCGGCGCTCGACGAGATTACCGCTGTGGTGCAAAGCTCGACCGAGCGGGCACGGGAGGCGAGCGTCATGGTGACGGATGCCAAGGAAGATGCCGCTCGCTCGGGCACGGTCGTGCGCAATGCCGTCGATGCCATGGGGCGTATCGAGCAGGCATCCGGCGAGATCAGCCAGATCATCGGCGTCATCGACGAGATCGCCTTCCAGACCAATCTTTTGGCGCTGAATGCCGGCGTCGAGGCCGCCCGTGCCGGCGATGCCGGCAAGGGTTTCGCCGTCGTCGCCCAGGAAGTCCGCGAGCTGGCGCAACGCTCGGCCACGGCTGCCAAGGATATCAAGGCGCTGATCAGCAAATCCGGCAGCGAGGTGCAAGTGGGCGTCAAGCTCGTGCAGGCAACCGGCGAGGCGCTGGCGACCATCGAGGCGCGCGTCTTGAAGATCAATGATCACATTCATTCCATCGCGACGGCTGCCCGCGAACAGGCGACAGGCCTGACCGAAGTCAACAAGGCCGTCAACCAGATGGATGAGGTGACACAGCGCAACGCCGCCATGGTTGAGGAAACCTCGGCCGCCACCCACCGTCTTTCGGAGGAGGCGGACGGCCTCGTTCGCCTTGTCGCCCGCTTCAAGGTCGACACGGATACGGTAGCGGCATCCGCACCGGTCTCGGCGCGCGCGGAGACCCATCGCGCCGTGGCATCGCCGGCACACCGCATGATCGGCAAGATCGCCAGCGCCTTTGGCGGTGGCGCAGCGGCGACACAGGAATTCTGATCCATCAGTACAGGAGCTGGAAGGGTACGCGAATGCGCCTTTTCCGCTCCTGCGACGGCCAATCTTGCCGTCTGTCACGGAAGCGATTGGAAAACGCGCCGCAATCCCCTATTATCCGCTTTCGATATGTCGTCATCAGATCGCTTTGCAGCAAAGCGGGACAGCTGAAATGGATAGTGAGCAGGACAGGAACCTCGGCACGGCCAACAAGGCTGAGGCGCGTGGTCATGCCCGTTTCTGCCGGCCCACCGGCATTTTCGGCGGCCTCTCCGGCAAACTCCTGATCCTCACCATTTTTTTCATCCTGCTTGCCGAAGTGCTGATTTTCGTGCCGTCGGTCGCCAACATGCGGCTGCGCTGGCTGGAAGACCGGCTGAACACGGCCGCCGCGGCTGCGACCGTCATCGACGGTCTTCAGCCGGTGGAACTCCCGCGCGCGCTTCAGAAGGAAACGCTGATGGCGACGGGAACGCGCGCCATCGTGCTGCGCAAGGACGGAACCTCGCGGCTGCTGGCGACCGCCGAGATGCCGGCCTCGGTCGACGAGCAGTACGATCTGAGCAATGTTTCGCTGCCGACAGCGATGCGTGACGCGCTGGACACGCTGCTGTTCGGTGGCAACCGGATCATCCGTGTCTTCGGCCCGGTCGGTGGCGATGCCGGCACCGGCATCGAGGTGGTGCTGAAGGACACGCGCTTGCGCAATGCCATGCTCGCCTATTCCGGCAGCGTCTTCCTGATGTCGATCCTGATTTCGCTGTTCACGGCGACCCTGATCTTTTTTGCCATCAACCGCATGATGATCGGCCCGATTCGTCGGCTGACCGACAGCATGCAGGCCTATTCCGACGATCCGGAAGATCCGAGCCGCGTGCTGGTGCCGGATGAAGGACGCGACGAGCTTGCCGTGGCCGGCCGCCATCTCGCCTCCATGCAGTCGCAACTGCAAAAGACGCTGAAGCAGCAGAAGAACCTCGCTGCTCTCGGCCTTGCCGTGTCGAAGATCAACCACGACATGCGCAACATCCTGTCGGCGGCGCAACTGATGTCGGACCGTCTGGTCGATGTCGACGACCCCATGGTCAAGCGTTTCGCGCCGAAACTCCTGCGCACCATCGACCGCGCCGTCGGTTATACGACCGAGGTCCTATCCTACGGCCAGACCTCCGAATCAGCGCCGCGCCGCCGCCGGGTGCATCTGCACGAGTTGATCGACGAGGTGCGCGATATCCTGGCGATCGATCCCGATGGCGGCATCGAGTTCGTCGAGCAGGTGAGCCAGGATCTGGTCGTCGATGCCGACAGCGAGCAACTGTTCCGCGTCATCCACAATCTCTGCCGCAACGCCCATCAGGCGCTGGTCGCCTTCGGCGATGCCGAGCCAGACAGCATTCGCCGCATCACGGTTTCAGGGCATCGTATCGGCAGTGTCGTCGGCATCACCGTCGACGACACCGGCCCGGGCATGCCGCAGAAGGCACGGGAAAACCTGTTTACCGCCTTCCGTGGCTCCGCGCGCTCCGGCGGCACCGGCCTTGGTCTGGCGATTGCCCGCGAGCTGGTGCTGGCCCATGGCGGCACCATTGCCCTGGTGGAAAAACCCGCCGCCGGCACGCAGTTCCGCATCGAAATACCGGATCGCCCTGTATCGCTTGACGATTACCGCAGCCGCAGCGCTCACGAAAGCTGAGGTTTTTCAGCTTCTTCGCCTCCGCTTCTGTGAAAATCGCGATCTTTTTCACAAACCCACTTGCATTCCCCGGAAGGACGCTTTAGAGAACCGCCACGCCAACGGATTACACCGTCTCGGCCACGCACCCGTAGCTCAGCTGGATAGAGCACCAGACTACGAATCTGGGGGTCAGGAGTTCGAATCTCTTCGGGTGCGCCATTTCTTCCACTTCCAAAGCATCAATATCGAAAATTGCTGCCCGTTGCGGCCGGAACTACAACCCCGTGTGGGCTGGCAAATAGCCAACAGGCGAAAAAGCGTCGTAGCGGCGGTGATCGGCGATGAAAAGTTCGAATCGCTTGTGGCGGAATGACGCATCTTGACCCAAGGCAAAGCTCGCATATTTGCCGTTAGACGACGGCTATGCGCCGCGTGTCGGCACTAGGGTCAGCTTTGCTGCTTCTTGAAAGCAGACATCATCCAGCGTGCCGAAACAGACATATCCAAATCTGCATTCTGGTTTTGAGATCAAGGAACTGCTTCCATGCTCCGATATGTTTTCCTTGTCGGAATTATAGCCATGATGACGACTCATCCCGCGATGGCGCAGAGTGAGGACGAAATGAAAGCGTGCGTCGATCGGTCTGAGGGGGTCACCTCGGAAATGCTGAAATGTGGGCAAGTCGAGATTGACAAGTTCGATGCCAGATTGAATGTGGCCTACAATATCCTGACGGATCGCAAACATGGTGCTGAACGCTTGCGGTTACAGGGTGAGCAGCGCGCTTGGCTAAAACATCATTTGCAGGAAGCGCACCGTCTTGCCGCCGATCCCAATGACGGATCGGCGGCTCTTCTCGTGTCTCAGGGGTTTGAGCTGGACGATTTGACCGCGCGCACGCTCGAACTTGAAAAGCGTGTCGGGCAAAATCGGTAGTCCTTCAACCGGGATTATCGTTCCTGACATCGATGCAATCGGGCGATATCGCTCATCCGTGAGCAGCCTTTCGCCATGGGCCTAATCCGGTCGCGGTCACGGCGAGACCGATGACGGTTGCGACCACGGGCACGAGCAGTGCCAATCGCAGGGCTTCGAGGCGAGAGTCGGCGTCGGTTTCCGCGCCGAGCGCCAAAACACCGACGGCGCTTGCCGCCGACAGTCCGAGTGCCGCGCCGAATTGAAAGGCCGTGTTCACGAGGCCGCTGGCCAGACCCTGCTCGCTTTCGTCGATCCCGTCCGTCGCCAGAATGGTCAGCGGGCCATAGGCGAGCGAGAATGCAAGGCCAAGCAGGATCATCGAAGGGAACATTGCCGCATAGGTCCAGTCGAGGCTCACTTGCAGGAACCAGGCATAGGACAATGCCGCCAGCAGCACCCCGCCGAAAATGACCTTGATATTACCGAAGCGATTGACCAGCCACGGCGTCACGGTCGGGGCGAGGATAGCGTCGGCGCCGATCGCCAACAGTGCAAGGCTTGTCTGCAGCGATGTCCAGCCCATCAGCTCCTGCAGGTAGAGCGACGCCAGAAACTGGAAGCCGAAGAACGAGCCGGCGAAGAACAAGGCACTGAGATTGGCGCGGACGAGCGAAGGCGAGCGCAGGATGCCGAGGCGCACCAGCGGCATTACGACCTTCCGTTGGATGGCGATAAAGGCAATCCAGAGGATTGCGCTCGCGGCAAAGGCGGCAAGGGTCCACTCCAGGCCATGCTTGGGGTTTTCAAGCCGTGTCACGCCGTAGGCAGCGGTCAGCATGGCGCCGGCGAGGATGACGGCCCCCAACATATCGAAGCGCTGGCTATGGTCTCTTTGATGGTCGTCGGCGACCAGGCGCGGCGTCAGGATGAAGATGAGGCTGGCAAGAATGACCGGCGCGAAAAACACCCACCGCCAGTCGATGGCGGAAAGCAGGCCGCCGGCGACTAACCCCAGCGAAAAGCCTCCGGCAGCCGTGCCGGCGTAAATGAGGACTGCCTTGTTGCGCTGCGGCCCTTCCGGGAAGTTTGTCATGATCAGCGCCAGGCCGGCCGGCGTCATGAAGGCCGAGGCGATGCCGGTGACGAAGCGCGCCGTCAGCAACATCCAGCCTTCGGTGGCAAAGCCCCCGAGACCGGAGAAGGCGATGAACACGGCGAGCGCGGAGAGAAATACCCGCCGCTTGCCGAAAATGTCGGCCGCGCGGCCGCCGAGCAGCATGAAGCCGGCATAGCCGAGCACATAGGAGCTGACGACGGCACTGAGCGTCGTGGTCGAGAGGCTCAACTCGGCGCGGATTGCCGGCAAGGCCACATTCAGCATAGCGACATCGATGCCTTCGAGGAAAATCGCTCCGCACAGGACAAGCAGGGCGCCTCTCGCCCCTGCGCTCATCGGCGCTTGCGAAGTTGAGGTGTGAGATAGGGTCGACATGGGTGTATGCCCTCATGTTTGATGGCTCGGTATGGAAATGGCAGGTCAATTACTAGGATGCCTGTCAGTTACTTCTTGTAACCATGATTGAGGTAAGGCATATTCCGGACCCATGGAAGAAGGCACTTCAAACTCACCGAGTGATTGCAGCAGCACCGACGAGGGCTACGACATTCTCCAATGGGATCAGCGCGAGGGCTGTGAAGTCCGGCAGATCCTCGACAGGATCGCCGACAAGTGGTCGCTGCTGGTCATTGCCCTGCTTGAAAAGCGCACGCTGCGGTTCACGGAATTGAAGCGGAGCATCGATGGCGTCAGCCAGCGGATGCTGACCAATACGCTGCGCCATCTGGAGCGTGATGGCATTGTCGAACGCACCGTGTTCCCGGTGGTGCCGCCACGCGTCGAATACAGGCTGACATCTCTCGGCTGCACCTTGCACAAAACGATCCAGTCGCTGGTCAACTGGACGGAAAACAATCAGCGGGAAATCATTGAGGCTCGCATCCGCTATGACGCGCGGGAACGGGATCGCTGACCGGATTTCCGCGCGCCGCGGTGGGCTTCAAGTCCCACATGCCTGGCCCGGATGCCTTCCTGTCGTGTGATTGGACGACACGGCTGCGACCGTTTGAGTTTTCAAGCGGTAAACTCATGCCCCGCCGACCGAAATACAAGGCATTCCATAGTGATGTGACGCTAGCCGACTGGGGCCGACGTTATCTGTATAGAATTGCTTGGCCATAGCAAGTTTACTCGTTTCAATGCTCAAATGGTGTTGGAGATTCCATGACTTAACGCTGAGATATCTGGAGAATAGACCTCCATCTTTCTCGGAGGTTTCTCTGTTGGTGCTTCCACGTCGCAATCTTCGAATAGAATAGGGGCTATTTATTCGAAATCCGACACGCGATGGCGAGGCTGCTGGGAATTGGCCTGTGCTTAGGGGGCGCGCCGTGGAGCGTTGGTTGTTGATTTCCAATTGCAATACTTATGCGCTTGCGCGTTCGTTGCAGTTGTTGAGCGACAGTTTCGATCTTGATTGTGTGGATGTTTGGCAATTCAAGAGGGAAATGGCGGATTACGCCGAGAAGATTCCGAAATACGATAGGCTGATCATAAATCCCATAGCCGAGCTGATGGGGTATGATTTTTCATCGGTGGAGAATCTGCACAAGATTCCGAACCTTGAGTTCGACGCCTACCACCCGGATTTTTGTTTCGCCTGCGCGCGCGGCGAACGTATCTACAAGCCTCTGGCCGCCAATCAGTCGATGATTATTCTCGCAGCCTTCCAGGCGGGGTTGAGCGTCGAGAAGACGCGAAGGCTGTTTCGTCGCGACATATATGAACAAAGCGGCTTCTTCTCGCGCTGGGAGCCGGCGAGAGACAGACTCATCTCCACCTTCGCTGTCTTCGGGATGGATATGACGAACCCCTTCAGGCGCTGGACGCGCGGCGAGAGTTTCATGCATAGCCTGGCGCATCCCAAGGCCCACCCTATCCTCGATGTCGCTCGCACATTTCTCAGGAACCGCGGCATCGAGACAAACAAGACGGATCTGGTGCCGTTCGACACAATCGTGAATGGGGTCTGTCTTCCGGTATACCCCGAAATAGGCGAATTGTTCGGGGTTCGTGGCTCCTACATGTTTAAGGTTTTCGGCGAGTACAAGCTCATCTCGCTGGAGAAACTCATTGAGCTCAGTTTCGAAGCTTACTCGGACTATGGGGCGGATGAGATCACGGTCGAGCCGGGCTATCTCACGCGTTTCAACCGCGTAAAACAGGCGATAGCGGAGGCAGATGCATGAGCAATCCATATTCCACGATCAATGACTATCAGTTGTGGCGTCGCTCCGTTGCACGCGTGGAAACGCATATGTTCGATCCGATCGTCAATCCGAGATTCAAGATCGACAGGCAAGTGAAAGTCGCAACGGCCGGGAGTTGTTTCGCGCAGCATATCTCGCGCCAGATTCAACGCATCGGCTTTCATTATTTCATTGCCGAGAAGGGCGAGCATTTGTCCGACGCGGAAAGATCCAAGCGAAATTTCGGCGTCTTCTCGGCGCGCTACGGGAATATCTATACGGCCCGGCAGCTGCTTCAGCTTTTCGATGAAGTCTTCGAAGGTCGTGAACCCGTGGAGAAAGCCTGGTTGCGCAAGGATGGAAGGTTCGTCGATCCTTACCGTCCGCAGATCGAGCCGGACGGGTATGAAAGCCCGGACGCCGTCGTCGAGGCGCGCCGTTCACATCTTGCGGCCGTGCGGTCGGTATTCCTCGATTCCGATGTTCTCGTCTTCACGCTGGGGCTGACGGAATCGTGGCGATCGAAGGCGGATGGATCCGTCTTTCCTCTTGCGCCCGGGGTGACCGCGGGATCGTTCGATCCTAACCGGTATGAATTCGTCAATTTCACCGTCGAAGAGGTCGACCGTCATCTGTCGCTGTTCCTGAAGAAATTGAAGGAGGTCAATCCTCGCGTAAAGGTGCTTCTCACCGTTTCCCCGGTGCCGCTGGTGGCGACCTACGAGAACCGGAACGTCCTGGTTTCGACGACCTATAGCAAAGCCGTGCTGCGCGTGGTGGCAGAGCAGATGCTCTCGCGTTTTGACTGGATCGACTATTTCCCGTCCTACGAGATCATCACCGGAAGCTATGCCGGCGGCCTCTACTATGAAGACGACTACCGTGAGGTGAACCATCTCGGTGTAGCGCATGTGATGCGGTGCTTCGTCAGGAACTACGTCTCGCAGCCCAGCAAGGAAGCCGAGCCCAAAGCCGTGATGCTGCCGCCGCCTCCCGAGACCGAGTATCAAACCGTTGTCTGCGACGAACGAGAGATCGAGATGCTGCGCCCCTGACGCCGCCCAAACCGGTAGCCGGCTTACGGGAGATGTTTAGAGGCATATGGATATCATTGGGAGCCTGCCGTGGAAGCATGGTTGATTATTTCGAATGCCCAGACGTTCGGCCTTGCAAACTCCATGAGGTTGCTGACCAATGATGTGAAGATCGATCACGTCGATGTCTGGACGCTTCGGGCAAGCCTGGATCATTTCGTCCAGACTATTCCCACATATGACCGGATCGTGATCCATCCCCAGATCGAGCATGGATATTATGATTTCTCCTCGGTGGAAAAGCTGAGCCGAATTCCGTCCATACAATTTGATGCCTACCATCCGGACATCTGTTTTGTCGGCGCGAGAGGGCAGCTCATCAACGGTCCGATGGGCGCCTATCACTCCATGATCGCGCTGGCGGCCTTTCGAGCGGGATTGAGCGCCGAGAGAACGCGAGCCTTGTTTCGGCGCGATATATTCGAGCGAAGCGGATTCTTTTCCCGCTGGGAGAGCGAGCGGAAGCAGCTGCTGGAAAGCTTTGCCGCGCATGGGCTGGATATATCGGAGTCGTTTAGAGCCTGGTCGCGGCGCGAGAGCTTCATGTATGGCATAGATCACTCCAAGGCTCGCCCCATCCGCGATATCGCGCGCGTCTTCCTGCGACAGTGCGGCATCGAAACAAACCAGACCGATATCGTGCCCGCTGACGTCATCATGGCTGGGTGTTGTTTTCCGGTATATCCGGAGGTGGCTGAGGTTTTGGGAGTCGAGGGCTCCTATATGTTCAAGCCGCATCAGGACTATAGGCTCATTTCGTTGGAGAAGTTTATCGAGCAAAGCTTCGCCTTGTATGGGAAATACTCTCCCGAGGAGATCCTGCCGGGTCCTCTTTTCACTGAGCGCTACGATCGCGTCAGATCCATTGTGGCAGAAGAAAATCTACAGTGATTTCAACGTTGCGGCCTGGCACCCTCTCCGTGGTCCGCTCTTAGCGGAAGCTCTGGCAGAAACAACAGCGCAATCAGTGCCAGTGCCACGATGACGGTTCCGGTGGCGAAGGTCATGGCGATGGCGTGGCGGTAGAGCGCGATCGCCGCGGCATGGGCTTCCGGCGAAGCGGTGGCGAGCTGCTTCAGGCCGCTTTCGGTCAGCGACGACATGTCCAGGCTGCCGGACGCGCCAGTCGCCTGTTGCACGCGATAGGCAAGGATCGCGCCGGAGCCGGTGACGCCGATCAGGCCGCCGAGCGAGCGGAAGAAGGCAAGCGTCGCCGTGCCGACACCGCGATGGGCGAGGGGCAGGGCGTTCTGTACCGCGATCGTCATCGTCGGCATCACCAGCCCAAGCCCCAGGCCGAGCGCAAAGATCGAGGGTTCGATGACGGCGAATCCCAGGCTCTCGGCGGCGGCCCAGGTGAGCACGGCGAAGGCCGTGGTTGCAAGGCCGAGGCCAAAAAGCTGGGCCGGCTTGTAGCGGCCGGAGCGTTGTAGAAGCACACGTCCGTTGAACATCGAGGAGATGACGAAGCCGACCATCAGCGGTCCGGTCAGCAGGCCGGATTGCGAGGGACTGACACCCATGACCATCTGGAAGAACAGCGGAAAGAACAGGCTCGCGCCGAGCATGCCCATGAAGGTCAGGGCGAGCACAAGGCAGGCAATGACGAACAGGCGGTTGCGGAAGAGATCGGGTGGCAGAACCGGCTCCGATTCGCGGCGGACATGGAAGACAAAGAGGACGGTGAGGATGAGGGAGGCCGCCGACAGGCCGATGATCTCAGGTGAATTCCAGGGCCATTCGTTGCCGCCAAGCGCAAGTACCAGCAGGAGGCCGGTGGTGCAGGCGGTCAAGAGTGCCGCGCCGAGATAGTCGATGCGGCGGCTGCGCGCCTGATGTGGCCGCTTCATGGCGCGGCCGATCATGACAAGGGCGACCGCGCCGATCGGCAGGTTGACGTAAAAGATCCAGTGCCACGAAAGCAGATCGGTGATGACACCGCCGACGACCGGGCCGATGACGCTGCAGACGGCAAAGACGGCGGCGATCGAGCCCTGGCTGCGGCCACGCCTGGCCGGCGGCACCAGGTCGCCGATGATGATCTGCGCAAGCGGCATCAACCCGCCGGCGCCAATGCCCTGAATGGCGCGGAAGATAATGAGCTGCAGCAGCGTCTGCGCCATGCCGCTCAGAATGGAGCCGAGAAGGAAGATCAGGATTGCCGCGTAGATCATCGGCTTGCGGCCATATTGGTCGCTGAGTTTGCCGTAGAGCGGCATGGTGCTGGTCGAGGCCAGCACATAGGCGCTGACCACCCAGGACAGATGCGTCACGCCGCCGAGATCGCTGACGATGCGCGGCAGAGCTGTGGCGACGATACTCTGGTCGATGGCGGCGAGGCCGAGCACGATCATCAGGCCGAGGATGACGGCGCGGATTTCGCGGCGGTCGGGCGGGCCGCTTTCGCTCAGTGTCGGTTGCGGGGCGGCTTGCTGATTCCGGGCGGTCATTGTCCGATGGCTCCGAGTGGGCCGATCGCTGCGCGAATGGCGGCGCGCGCTTCGGGCGACAGTTTTGCGAGTTCGGAGGCGAGCCAGTCGGTCCGCCTTTGCTTGATGCTCTTGATCAGGGTCCACCCCTTGTCCGTGGCGATCAGGCCGTTGCGTCGCCGGTCTTGCGGATCGGGCGCGGCGCGGGCGACAAGGCCCTCGCGTTCCATGGCCTTGATATGCCCCGATATTGTCGGCCCACGCAATTTTTCCTGCCGGGCCAGCTCGGCGACGCCGATGCCCGGTTGCCGGATGATCCCGACGAGAAGAAGCGCCTGCAGCGGCGAGATGCCGGTGTCGCCGGTCTCGCGTTTTAGCTGGCGATGGAGGCGATGCAGGGCCGGGCGCAGCGCTTCGGCCAGTGCCATAGCCTCTTCAATATCGTTGGCGTGCCCGGTTTCATACATGCGTTCAGATCCTATAAATAGGTAGGCTTCCTATCTATATAGATATTACGCTGTTCAAGTTTGCGCAAGCGGTCGAATCCTCGGGAACCTTTTTCAATCATTGCGCGTTTTCTGATGTCGTTGGGACTTGAGAGGAGAATGACCGTGAGGAGATTATTGTCGGCGGTGTCAGCCACCGCCTTGAGTGTTTTGCTTGCCGTTTCGTCCATCAATCCAGTCGCTGCGGGGCCAATCCAACCCCTGCCGCAGCCACTGGCCTTGCAGACGAACGGGGCCTTGCAGACGACCGGCCAGGCCAATGGCGTGACCGAGGTGCAATATCGTCATCACCGACCGCACTATCGTCCGCATTACCGGCCCCATCATCGGCCGTATTATCGCCCTGGCTATCATCATCGCCCGGGCTATTGGCAGGGCCATCGCGGCTATCGTTACGCGCGCCCCGGCTATCGCCGTTACAATGATGGCTGGTGGTATCCGATGGCGGCCTTCACCGCGGGCGCGATCGTCGGTGGCGCGGTGGCTCGCCCATCGCATGGAAGCGCGCATGTTCGCTGGTGCGCGAACCGGTATCGGTCGTATCGCGCCTCCGACAACACCTATCAGCCGACCAATGGTCCGCGCCGGCAATGCGTCGTGCGGTGATTTATGTGTGAATCCCTCTCCCCGCCTCGGCGGGGAGAGGGCGAATATCACGCTATAGCCGGCACCGGCATCTTCAATCCCGTCAACTGCTCCGATACTTCCCAAAGCCGCCGCCATATGGCGTTGTTCTGGGCGTAGGGCACGATCTTGGCACGGACTGGCGAGCCTTTCAGCTCGTAGAAACCATCAGGACCATACATGACACCGCCCTCGGCAATAGGCGAGGTGGCGGCGAACAATGTCGGCAGGGCGCCGCCCGCCGCCGAATGCGAGAGGATCGGCTCTATCGCCTTGCCAACCAGTTCAAGCCAGCCCGCCCTGTTCCGGCCCATGCGCGGGCCGGTGCTTTGCAGGCCGGTGATCGCGTAGCCGGGATGGGCCGCCGTGCTCGTGAGGTTCCAGCCCTCGGCCCGGGCGATCCGGTCGAGTTCGAGGCTGAACATCAATGTCGCCAGCTTTGACTGGCAATAGGCGCGCCATGCGCTGTAGCTCTCCTCCCAGTGCAGGTCGTCGAAATTGATCTTGCCGCTGCGGTGCGCCAGGCTGCTTACGGTGACGACGCGCGGGCTCTTTGCGGCAAGGAGCTTCGGCAATAGCCGCATGGTCAAGGCGAAGTGACCGATATAATTCGCGCCCATCTGCATCTCGAAGCCATCCTCCGTCTCATGCCGATCCGGAATGGCCATGATGCCGGCATTGTTGATGAGCAGGTCGATCCGGGGCGCGGATGCGGCGATGCGGGTGGCGGCGCGGGCGACGGAAACGAGGCTGGCGAGATCGAGTGGTTCGAAGGCAATGTCGGCGCCGGGCGCCGCGGCGCGGATCTCAGCCAGCACCTCGGCGCCTTTTCTTTCATTGCGCGACGCGATGATCACCCTGGCGCCGGCGCCTGCCAGCGCCTTGGCGGCTTCATAACCGATGCCGCTGGTGGCGCCGGTGATGACGGCCGTACGGCCGGTCTGCGAGGGAATGTCTTTCACGGTCCAGTCGGGCATTGCCAGTCTCCAAGGGGAAGAGTTTCGCTATTTCTGTATCGGATTAAATATTGCACTAAACGCAAAAATACAATAGTTAAAAAAATGCATTGATTATGAGACGCCGTTATGGTTTTCATGCCGCTGATTTCAGCGGCGGGTTTGTTGCTGTGCCTTCGAATTGCCACGCTGCTCGTGGCGTGATCACGCCACAATTGGTGTTCTTGGTCACAGATGGGACTAACGGAATGACGACAAAGACGACATGCTCCGATTTCGTGCAGTTCTTCCGCTCCTGGGTGAGCGACCCCATGCGGGTTGCGGCGATTGCGCCATCCGGCGAACGACTGGCGCGGCTGATGACGCAGGAGATCGAACCGCTCGACGGCCCGGTCCTCGAACTCGGTCCCGGCACCGGCGTTTTCACGCGGGCATTGCTGGCGCGTGGCGTCTCCGAATGCGATTTGACCCTGATCGAGTTCGGCGAAGAGTTCGTCGCTCCGCTGCGCGGCCGTTTTCCGCAAGCGCGCGTGGTTCAGATGGATGCGGCGCAGCTCGGCCAATGCGGCCTGTTTGCTGACACGCCATTCGGCGCTGTTGTCAGCGGTCTGCCGCTGCTTTCTATGCCTCCGGAAAAGATCGCCGCGATCGTCGGCGGCGCTTTCGCGACGATGAAGCCCGGCGGCTCCTTCTATCAGTTCACCTACGGTCCGCGCTGTCCGGTGCCGCGGCTGATCCTCGATCGCCTCGGCCTGAAGGCGACGCGCGTCGGCGGCACTGTGCGCAACATTCCGCCGGCGGGCGTCTATCGCATATCGCGTGGAAAACCGCTGGAGCTCTCGATTGATGGCTCCGAATATCGTAGCACGAATGAGAATGCTGGAATCGCCGCCTATGCGGCTGAGGCCGGCGCGGCCGATATGGGGCGGCCGGAGGCAGGTGCATAACGGGGGACTTCATGACGGATGTTCAGGAGATCGATGGTGCCGTGAAGGAAGGCCGGCGCGAACGCAAGCGTCGCCAGACGCGTGAGCGCATCGAGGCGGCGGCGCTGGCCCTGTTTCTAGAACGTGGCTTTGACGGTACGACGATCGAGGACATCACCGAGGCTGCCGATGTCTCCAAACGCAGTTTCTTCGACTATTTCCCAAGCAAGGAAGAGGTGGTCTTCGCCTGGCAGGACAATTTCGCCGACGAACTGGCCGACGCCGTTGCCGCGCAGCCCAAGGACGCATCGATCGTCGCCGTCATCGAAGGCGCTTTGACGTCGGCACTGCTTGCCGCTATGGCCGATCCACAGAGCCTCGCTATCGGTGCTTTGATCCATGATACGCCGGTACTGAGCGCCCGCCATCAGTTGAAATATGCCAAGCTCGAGACGAAATTGACGGATGCGCTCTATGCGCGGTCCGGCGGCGGCGAGGGGGAATTGCTGCATCTGCGCCTGCTATCGGCGATCGTCGTCAGCGCTGTACGTATCGGCGGTGAGCGCTGGAACGAAAGACCGCAGGATCTGCCTTTGCAGGATTTTGCCCAGCGCTTGTTCGGGGAACTCTGGACGACGCTTGCCGATCTCGGTGCTCTGGTGCGCCAACGATCCTTGGATCGCTGATCTCAGGTGAAGGCGCCGGCTGTTTGTGGCGGTTCGACCTGCCGACGTTGGCGCAGGAAGTCGATCAGCGCCCTAAGCTTGGCCGGAACGCGGCGGCGGTCGGGGTAGTAAAGCGCAAGTCCCGTCAGTGACGGGCTCCAGTCGGAGAGGATTCGCACCAGCCGTCCGTCATCGAGAAAGCGATCGATATAACCGTTGATCATATAGGCGATGCCGATGCCGTCCAGAGCAGCCTGGGTTAGCGCGGCGGAATCGTTGAGGATCAGCCGGCCGTTGACCGCAAGCTCGATCTTCTCGCCGTCCTTTTCGAATTCCCAGCGTTCGATCTGTCCGCTGGAGGAATGGCGGAAGCTGATACAATTGTGGTGGAGCAGATCGCGCGGATGTCTAGGGATGCCGTATCGGCCAAGATAGCCGGGCGCTGCGATAATATGGGCCGAGATAGCCGGCCCGATCTTCACCGTCACCATGTCGCGTTGCACGAGGTCGCCGAAGCGGACGCCGGCGTCGAACCCTTGGCCGACGATATCGACCAGCGATCCCTCGATGCGTACCTCCAGCTCGATGTCCGGATAGGTGTCGAGGAAATCGCGCAGGATCGGTTGAAGCGCGATCATGTAACCGGCACGCGCCACGTTGATGCGCAGCAGTCCGGCGGGCTTGTCGACAGCTTCGCCAAGCTCCTGAGCGGCGGCCGTCAGGTCGTGCACGGCGGGAACGACGCGCTCGAGATAGCGCAAGCCCGCCTCGGTGAGGCTGACACTGCGGGTAGTGCGATTGAAGAGCGCCAGCCGCATCCGGCCCTCCAGCTTGCTGATCGACTGGCTGACTGCCGAGGGTGATACGCCAAGCCGCACGGCTGCGGCCGAGAAGCTCTTCTCCTCAGCGACGGTGACGAATGTCACCAGCCCGTCCAACATATCCTGACGCATCCATGCTCTCCGAACGACATTGTGCTTCGCCGAGATTAATCAGTTTTGCTAAAAAGGCCATCTGCAATTGATGAGATTATCGAAACTGTCGTCTCGGCCTATCCTGACCGCATTCAACAAGGAGACATCGCCATGTCCGATACAAAGTCCGATGCCAAGACGCTCTTTATCACCGGCGTTTCCACCGGCTTCGGCCGGGCTCTCGCGGAGGCTGCCCTTGCCGGCGGCCACAAGGTCGTCGCCACGCTGCGCCGCCAGGTGGATCGCGTCGAATTCGAGGCGCTGAAGCCTGGATCTGCTTTCGGCAAGCTGCTCGACGTTACCGATACTGCCGCTATCGCTCCCGTCGTCGCCGAGGTCGAAAAGGAGATCGGCGCCATCGATGTTCTCGTCAACAATGCCGGCTACGGCCATGAGGGCTTGCTGGAGGAATCGACGATCGATGACTTGCGCCGCCAGTTCGAGGTCAACGTCTTCGGTCCCGTGGCCCTCATCCAGGCCGTACTGCCCTATATGCGCAAGCGCCGCGCCGGTCATATCCTCAACATCACGTCGATGGGCGGCATTGTCACCTTTCCCGGACTTTCCGTCTATCACGGCAGCAAGTTCGCGCTGGAGGGGATTTCCGAAAGTCTCGGCAAGGAGGTCAAAAGCCTTGGGATCCATGTGACGGCCGTCGAGCCCGGCGGTTTCCGTACCGATTGGGCCGGTCGCTCGATGGTGCGCGCTGAGCGCTCGATTTCGGATTACGACGAAATCTTCGAGCCGTGGCGCCAGCGCCGCCTCGAACGCAGCGGTAAGCAGCCCGGTGATCCGAAGAAGGCGGCACACGTTATGCTGCAGCTTATTGCATCGGAAAACCCGCCGACCCATCTTCTGTTAGGCCGCGACGCCATTAGCCTCGTTCGCGAAAAGCTCGGCCTGCTCAAGACCGAGTTCGACGCCTGGGAACAAGTCTCGGCTTCCACGGATTTCGAATAAGTTCAACGATATTATAGGCCAAGTGCAAGGGACCAAAAGCATGTCAGATTTGAACGCAGCCAAGTCCGGTCAATTCAAGATCGACGGCGATCTCACCGTCAATCGTCTCGGTTTCGGCGCCATGCGCGTTACCGGCTACGGCATATGGGGCGAGCCGGATGATCACGCTGAATCCATCCGCACCCTCAAGCGCCTGCCGGAACTCGGCATCGATTTCATCGACACAGCCGATTCCTACGGTCCGGACGTCTCCGAGCGCCTGATCAAGGAAGCGCTCTATCCCTACGACAAGAAGGTGGTTGTCGCCACCAAGGGCGGCCTGACGCGGACCGGCCCCGGAGAATGGATTCCTGTGGGGCGTCCGGAATATCTCATCCAGCAGGCGCATAAGAGCCTGCGCAATCTCGGCCTCGAGCAGATCGATCTTTGGCAGCTTCACCGCATCGATCCCAAGGTGCCGGCCGCCGAACAGTTCGACGCCATCAAGTCGCTGTTGGACGCCAAGATCATTCGCCATGCGGGCCTTAGCGAAGTATCGGTTGCCGATATCGACGCCGCCTCGAAATATTTCAAGGTCGCGACGGTGCAGAACCGCTACAATCTGATCGACCGCACCAGCGAAGACGTGCTCGACTATTGCGAAAAGCACACTATCGGCTTCATCCCCTGGTTCCCGCTGGCATCGGGTGAACTCGCCAAGGAAGGCTCGCTGCTTGACACCATCGCCAAGAAGCACGGAGCTGCCCCGAGCCAGATCGCGCTTGCCTGGGTTCTGAAGCGCAGCCCGGTGATGCTGCCGATCCCTGGCACCTCGAAGGTCAAGCATCTCGAGGAGAATACGGCCGCCGTCAACATCACCCTGTCGGATGAAGAGTTTGCGGCGCTGGATGCCGAAGGCAAGAAGGCATTCGCCGCCGCTTGAGCCGCCTGTCGCGAGGACGCGGTCACGCTTGACGACCGCGTCCCGAAAGTGAGGGATCACGATTATGTGAATCACCTCTTTCAACATTTTGCGGCTGTAAAATAGGCGGATGAATGCTGGAAATACCCGAGATATGCGGTATTTTAGGTGGTTGCTATTAAAAGCATTGCGTTTCTTGCATTGCTGCATTGCGGAAGATTGCCTGTTCATCTCGGTCCCGCGATTATATCTCTCCTCTCGAAGGCAGCGCATCTCCTCCTCCCAGCGCTCCTTCATCGATTGGCAACTCTCCTCCTCCCTGTTGCCAATCCGGATCAAGAGCCCGATGCATCCTCCTCCCGCATCGGGCTCTTTTTATTTTCCATGCTTTCGCAAGCGTCCCCCCGACGGTTTCGGCAACCGTTGCTTCTTTGCCTCGCTGTTATGAATTAGCACTGGTTCATATGGGTCGGAACCGCGAAGGCGGCTTGCACCATCATCCCTCATGCGTAGAGTGGCGGCCACGTTGGACTTGCGACGATGAGGTTGGGTGTAATGCAGCGTATGGAAGATGCCGGCCAATGGGGAAGGACAATCTTCCGGGCTATCGCCGTTGTCGCAGCACTCTCTTTGACGGCCTGTGGCCGCCCGGTCGGCGTCATGCAGCCGATCGCGGAAAATGTGCCAGGTACCACTAAAGTCGAGCTGATGGTCGCCACCACCCGACTGCCGGACAATGATCCGGCGATCCTGTTTTCCGGCGAGCGCGGCACGGGGCTGAAGGTGGACGCCGTCAGCATCTCGATCCCGCCGGAAGCCAATCGCAAGGTCGGACAGGTGCAATGGCCGAGCAGGCTGCCCGGCGATCCCCTGAAGAATTTCGTCACCACCGCCGTCCGACCGCTGCCGACCGAAGCCGACGTTCACTCCTGGCTGCGCCCGCATCTGCCGAAGAACAAGCGGGTCCTGATCTTCGTGCATGGCTTCAACAATACCTACGAGGACGCCGTCTACCGCTTCGCCCAGATCGTCCATGATTCCCATGCCGATGTCGCGCCGGTCGTTTTCACCTGGCCGTCGCGCGCCAGCATTTTTGATTACGCCTACGACAAGGAAAGCACCAACTATTCCCGCGATGCGCTGGAAGAGATGCTGCACCGCGCCGCTTCCGATCCTGCTGTCGGCGATATCACGGTCATGGCCCATTCCATGGGCACCTGGCTTGCCGTTGAAGCTCTCCGGCAGATGGCCATCCGCGACGGCCGCGTCGCGCCGAAGATCACCAACGTCATTCTTGCCTCTCCCGACCTCGACGTCGATGTTTTCGGTCAGCAATTCGCCGCCCTCGGCAAGGACAAGCCGCATTTCACCCTATTCGTCTCGCGTGATGACCGGGCGCTGTCGCTGTCGCGCCGTATTTCCGGCAATGTCGATCGCCTCGGCCAGATCGACCCAACCGTCGAACCCTATCGCAGCGAGTTGGAAAAACAGGGCATCACCGTGCTCGATCTCACCAAGCTCAAGACCGGCGATGGGCTGAACCATGGCAAATTCGCCGAAAGCCCGGAAGTGGTGCGACTGATTGGTGACCGGCTGATCGCCGGGCAGACCATCACCGATTCCGATGTCGGCATTGGCGATGCGGTCGGCGCCGTTGCCCTCGGTGCGGCACAGACGGTCGGCAGTGCGGCGAGCGCCGCCGTCAGCGCGCCGATCGCCATCTTCGATCCGCGCACCCGCCGGAACTATGGCGAGCAGCTGCGGCGTGTCGGCGCATCCGCCGGCAACACCGTCGGTTCCGTTGGCGACAGCGTGACAACGACGAGCAGCAATGTCGGCGCGGCGCTCAACCAATAGGTCGCGCCCGCAGCACTTCCGAAAAACATCATAGCCACCTCTCGTGATCTGATATATCACAGAGTCGTGCCTTATCGCATGTTGCGGTGCTCTGCGGACGGACTTTGGGAATGGACGAAAACAAGCGTACGGTCGTCGTTGTCGGCGCCGGGATCATCGGCGCGGCGATCGCCTTCGAATTACAACGGCGCGGTCGGCAGGTGACGCTTGTCGACAAGGACGAACCGGGCGAGGGCGCCTCCTTCGGCAATATGGCGAGCATCGCGCTCGATTTCGCCGCTGGTTCCGGCCCGTCCACCTGGGCAAAAATTCCCCGCTGGCTGCTGGACCCGGAAGGCCCGGTCTGGCTGAGACCTTCCTACGCCCCCAAAATGCTGCCCTGGTTCCTGCGCTTCATTGCGGCCGGTCGTCCGTCGCGATTGAGAGAGATCGAGGATGCCGGCATGAGCCTGTCGCGCTATGCTCTCGGTGATTTCAGGGCGATGCTCGATACACTCGACGCGCCGGATCTGATGACGGAGGAGGGATGTCTCGCCATCTACGAGACCGAATCCGAATTCGCCGGTGACCGTGCCCATATTGAGCTGCTGCGGCGTTACGGTCTGGAACACAAAATTCTCTCCGGCGCGGAAATCCGCGATTACGAACCGGCACTGTCGCCCGATATCGCCAAGGCGGTGCTGCTGCCGGACAACAAGTCGATCCGCGATCCCTATCAGCTCGTCCTCAAGCTGGTGGAGGCTGCAAGGGCTCTCGGCACCACCTTTGCCTCCGGTACTGTGAGAACCGTCGAGCGACAGGCAAAGGGCGTCGTGACGGTGCTTTTCGAGGATGGGCGGCGGCTGGAGGCCAATGATGTCGTGCTTGCCGCCGGCGTCCGTACGCGGTTTATTGCTTCGGCACTTGGCGAGCCGATACCGCTCGAGACCGAGCGCGGCTATCACACGCAGATCATGAAGCCCGGCATCGCCATGCGCTATTCGATCATCTGGCCGCATCGCGCCTTCATGGTGACACCGACGGCCGGCGGCATCCGCGTTGGCGGCAATGTCGAGCTGGCCGGCCTCGATGCGCGCCCGGATTTTCGCCGCCCGCGCGTCCTTGTCCGCCACGCCCAGCGGGCACTGCCCGGCCTGCAGGTGGAAGACGCCAAGGACTGGATGGGCCATCGCCCTGCGCTGCCCGACACGATCCCGATCATTTCGCCGTCATCGCGTGTGTCCGGCGTCTGGTACGCCACCGGCCATGGCCATCTGGGGCTCACCTTTTCGGCGACGACAGCGCGGCTGATGGCCGATATGATGACCGGCATGACACCTGAGGTCGACATGACCCCGTTCCGTATCAATCGCTACTAGGAGGAAACAAATGTCCGAAACCGAAAAGCCCGTCGCGCTGATCACCGGCGGCGGCCGTGGAATGGGCGAGGCAATCGCTCGTGAACTTGCAGCCGGCGGCTATCGCCTGGCGCTGATGTCGCCCTCGGAAAGCTGCGAAAAATTGGCGGCTGAACTTGGTGGCGTCGCCTCGCGCGGCGTCGCCGAAAAGGCCGAGGATATCCAGGCGATCTTCGATCTGACGATGAAGAGCTATGGCCGCATCGATGCCGTGGTCAACCATACCGGCCATCCGCCGAAGGGCGATCTGCTCGATATCACCGACGAGAACTGGACGCTCGGCTCCGACATGATGATCCTGTCGCTGGTGCGCATGGCGCGGCTGGTGACGCCGGTCATGCAGAAGCAGGGCAAGGGCGCCTTCGTCAACATCACCACCTTCGCGGCTTATGAGCCGACGCTGGTCTTCCCGGTCTCCTGCACCTATCGCGCCGCCGCGGGGGCCTTCACCAAGCTCTATTCGGATCGTTATGCGGCCGACAATATCCGCATGAACTGCATCCTGCCCGGCTATATCGACAGCCTCAACCACAAGCCGGAAACCGCCGACAAGGTGCCGATGAAGCGCATCGGCCTGATGAGCGAGATCGCCAAGACGGCGGGCTTCCTGCTCTCCGACGGCGCCGGCTATATCACCGGCCAGAATATCCGCGTCGATGGCGGCGTCACCCGTCACGTCTGATTGGAGTTACCGAGATGAGATGGAAGCGCACGATCCAGTTGCTGGATGTCCATTGCGAGGGTGAAATCGGCAGGGTCGCCATCGGCGGCGTGCCGAAGATCCCTGGCAATACGGTCGCCGAGCAATTGCACTGGCTGAACACCGATCCGAAAGGCGAGGAACTGCGCCGCTTCCTGGTGCTGGAGCCGCGCGGCGCACCGATCGGCTCGGTCAACCTGCTGCTGCCGGCCAGGCATCCTGATGCCGACGCCGCTTTCATCATCCTGCAGCCGGATCAGGCGCATGCGAGCTCCGGCTCCAACTCCATCTGCGTGACCACGGCACTGCTCGAATCCGGCATCGTCGAGATGAAGGAGCCGGAAACGGTGGTGACGCTCGAGACCGCCGCCGGTCTGGTGCGCGCGACCGCCACCTGCCGCGACGGCCGCTGCGAGAAGGTCCGCCTTACCATGGTGCCGTCCTTCGTGCATGAGCTGGATGTCGGGATCGATACGCCGCAATGGGGCAGGATCAAGCTAGATCTCTGCTATGGCGGCATCTTCTATGCGCTGGTCGATGTCGGCCAGATCGGCCTGACGATCGGAAAGGCGAATGCCGCATCGCTGGTCCAGGCGGGCATGGTCCTCAAGGAGCTGATCAACCGCACAGTCCCGGTCGTCCATCCGGAAATTCCGGCGATCTCCGGCGTCGCCTATGTGATGTTCCGCGATATCGATGCCGATGGTGCGATCCGAACCTGCACGACCATGTGGCCCGGCCGTGCCGATCGCTCGCCCTGCGGCACCGGCAATTCCGCCAATCTGGCGACGCTGCATGCGCGCGGCAAGGCCAGGGTCGGCGATGTCTTCAAATCCCGCTCGATCATCGGCTCGGAATTCGAGGTCGGCCTGCAGGCGGAGACCGAAGTCGCCGGCAAACCCGCCATCATCCCCACCATCACCGGCCGCGGTTTCACCTTCGGTCTCAGCCAGGTGGCGCTCGATCCGTTCGATCCGATGGCGAATGGCTTTGCGTTGACGGATGTCTGGGGGCCGTTGGCAGGAGAGATCTAAAAACTATCCCGGATAAATCACGCCCTTGCGCAGAATGATGTTTCCATAAAGCCTCGGTTCGCTGGTCTGCACCAGCGCGTGCGTCTGCTTCACCCGCTCGTAGAAATCCGCCGGCAGCAGCGGCACGACCTTGATGTCGGGGACATGCCGGGCGCAGACCTCGATCATCTCCGCGTGCACCGGATCGATGGCATCGCGGTCCTGCCTGACCGTCGCGCGGAAGATCGCCTGCGGTACGAAATCGTCGATCGGCAGGACGCTGAGCACGGCGTCGAGCACGCGGACGACGCCGTGACCGTCGAGACGGATAAGGCGGCGGGCGTGTTCGAGACCGGGATAATTGCCGTCGACGAGGGCGATTTCGTCGCCATGGCCCATGGCGCGCAACGTCGCCAACAGCTCGGGGCTCAATAGCGGGTCAATGCCCTTCAGCATGCTCTATCTCCTTGAAGAGGATGTTTTGATCGATGAGGTAGCGTGCGAAGATCGGCAGGCTGGCGCCGCCGATGGCGCGCGCCTGCGGCCCCACCATACCTTCGATGATTTCGGGCATGACGACGCCCTGCAGGTCGAGCTCGGCGGCTTCCTTGATGGTGGCGCGCACGACCCGTTCGCGCACCCAGTTTGGAAAACCGCCATCGATGACGGCGGCGCTGAAATCGATGACCGAGGCGGCGGCAACGATTGCCTGCGCCAACGCCTTGGCCGTCTCCTGGATCCAGATTTCCAGCGGTTCGCCGAAATCGATCCAATTGTCCGCCGAATACCAGAGCGGCTGTGGATCGAAGCCGTGATCGCGCAGCAGATTTTCCAGTACGAAGATCGAGGCGATCTCGAGCAGCTGAAGGGTTTCGCCGTTGCGCCCGCGTACGGGCAGGGGGCCGAGCGCCCCGGCGGTTCCGGTTCGTCCGACGAAGATAGACGAATTCAGTACGATGCCGCCGCCGAGGAAGGAGCCGATGAAAAAATAGACGAAATCAGGATAATGCGGGCCGACGCCGAAGACGAGCTCCGCTCCGCAGGCGCTGGTGGCGTCGTTCTGCAAATAGACGGGATAGGGCACGCGGGCGGCGATTTCTGCCTGCAGGTCGACACCGCGCCAGACCTCCATCGCGCCATCAGGCGCACCGACCTCCTCCGCCCAGTTCCAGAGCTCGAAGGGCGCCGCGATGCCAAGCCCGGCAAGCCTGCCGCGTTCCTCGGTGTTGAGGCGCGATTCGAGTTCCTGGATGCCCGAGGTGACAAAGGACAGGATGTCCTGCGGCAGCGGATAGGGATAGATCTGATGAAGCTGCATCCGGATCTGCCCGACGAAATCCATCAGCACGAGGTCGGCGCTGCGCCGGCCGATCTTGACGCCGAAGGAGAGCACCGCATCCGGATTGAGCCGCATCGGAATGGAAGGCTGCCCGACCCGCCCGCGTACCGGTTCGCCGCGCGACAGCAGCCCGTCCTTCTCCAGCGCCCGCATGATGACGGAGACGGTCTGCGCCGACAGGCCGCTGCGCCGGGCGATGTCGGCTTTCGACAAAGCGCCGTGGCGGCGCACGAGCGACAGCACCAGCCGTTCGTTATGCGCGCGGACGCGAACCTGATTCGCACCCCCGCTGGGGTCGAGAATCAAGGGTGATGTCGGCGTTTCCTCAGGATCTTGCGGGGGAGACATTGGCCCTCCTTCCATCATGGCCATGCCCTATTTTTCATCAAAATGCCACATCAGATTAATAATTCAATCGGATTTATTTATTGACAGGGCGAAATCTTTAGGGTCAGATATGTCTCGTCGAGGATGTGCGCATGGCCTTGGAGGCGGTCCAGCGGGAAGAAATCTAAACGGACATGGCACGTCTTGAAGCCGGACTCAGTGCGAGCCGGAGTGGCCGGGGGATCCCGGTTTTTCAAATCTTGGGAGGATTGAATGAAGAAATCTGTTATTTCCGCAGCACTCGCCGCTCTGGCGATCGGCGTCGCTTTTGCCGCGCCGGCCAAGGCTGCCGATGTTTCCGCCTGCCTGATCACCAAAACCGACACCAACCCCTTCTTCGTCAAGATGAAGGAAGGTGCGACCGCCAAGGCCAAGGAACTCGGCGTGACGCTGAAGTCCTATGCCGGCAAGATCGACGGTGACAGCGAAAGCCAGGTTGCCGCTATTGAAAGCTGCATTGCCAGCGGTGCCAAGGGCATTCTGATCACCGCTTCCGACACCAAGGGCATCGTTTCCTCGGTCAAGAAGGCACGCGACGCCGGCCTGCTGGTCATCGCGCTCGACACGCCTCTGGAGCCGGCTGACGCTGCCGACGCGACCTTCGCCACCGACAACCTTCTCGCCGGCAAGCTGATCGGCGAATGGGCCAACAAGACGCTCGGCGACAAGGCCAAGGACGCCAAGATCGGCTTCCTCGACCTGACGCCGTCGCAGCCTTCCGTCGACGTGCTGCGCGACCAGGGCTTCATGATCGGCTTCGGCATCGACCCGAAGGATCCGAACAAGATCGGCGACGAAACCGATCCGCGCATCGTCGGCCATGACGTTACCAACGGCAACGAGGAAGGTGGCCGCAAGGCCATGGAAAACCTCCTGCAGAAGGATTCGAGCATCAACGTCATCCACACGATCAACGAACCGGCCGCTGTCGGCGCCTATCAGGCTCTGAAGGCCGTCGGCTTGGAAAAGCAGGTTCTGATCGTGTCGGTTGACGGCGGTTGCCCGGGCGTCAAGTCTGTCAAGGAAGGCGTGATCGGCGCCACCTCGCAGCAATATCCGCTGATGATGGCAGCCCTCGGCGTCGAGGCGATCAAGAAGTTCGCCGATACCGGCGAAAAGCCGAAGCCGACCGAAGGCAAGTCCTTCTTCGACACCGGCGTCTCGCTGGTGACCGACAAGCCGGTTTCCGGCCTGAAGTCGATCGACACCAAGGAAGGCACGGCAAAGTGCTGGGGCTAAGCCTCATCCTGAATTTGGCATGATCCGACCCGAGAGCCGCTTCACATTTTTCGCTGAAGCGGTCCTTCGGTTCGCGGCCATGCCTTCCTGACATCAACGCCGGCCGGACCTCAGATCCGGCCGGTTTCAACACCCGGCGGTTTCCGCGTATAATTCGGCGCGGCAGCGGAGGAATACAATGACCGGAGCACAGGAATTCGAGCGTGTTCTCGACGGCAGCGACAAGAACGTTGCCTCGTTTGAGCACCAGGATGTCTCTCTTCTCAAACGCATGCAGCATTTCTTGCATTCGACGCCGGCCGCCGTGCCGTTGATCGTATTGGTGATGGCGATCATCATCTTTGGCTTTGCCATCGGCGGGCGCTTCTTCTCCGCCTACACCTTGACGCTGATCCTGCAGCAGATCGCCATCGTCGGCATTCTCGCTGCGGCGCAGACGCTGGTGATCCTGACCGCCGGCATCGATCTGTCGATCGGCGTGATCATGGTGATTTCCTCCGTCGTCATGGGCAATGTCGCCGTCACTTACGGCTTGCCGACGCCGGTCGCCATTATCGCCGGCATGGCTGCGGGCGGCCTTTGTGGATTGCTCAATGGTTTCCTCGTCGCCAACATGAAGCTGCCGCCGTTCATCGTGACGCTCGGCACCTGGAACATCGTCATGGCGACGAATTTCATCTATTCCGCCAATGAAACCATCCGCGACACCGACGTCGATGAAAAGGCGCCGCTCCTGCATCTCTTCGCGGTCAGCTTCCGGCTCGGCGGCGCGGTGCTGACCCTCGGCGTCATCGCCATGGTGCTGCTGGTGGTGGGCCTGTGGTACATTCTCAATCACACCGCCTGGGGCCGGCATGTCTATGCGGTCGGCGATGATCCGGAAGCGGCAAAGCTGTCGGGCATCCAGACCAAGAAGGTGCTGCTTGCCGTCTATGGCGTCTCGGGACTGATCGCGGCCTTCGCCGCCTGGGTTTCGATCGGCCGTAATGGCTCGGTCTCGCCGTCTTCGGCGGTGACGGACTTCAATCTTCAGGCAATTACTGCGACCGTGATCGGCGGCATCTCGCTCTTCGGCGGCCGTGGCTCGATCCTTGGTACGCTCTTCGGCGCCATGATCGTCGGCGTCGTTTCCATGGGCCTCAACATGCTCGGAGCCGATCCGCAGTGGAAGGTCCTCCTGACGGGTGTGCTGATTATCGGCGCCGTCGCGATCGATCAATGGATCAGAAAGGTATCGGCATGACCACGACTGGCGAACCCCTTCTCACCGCGCGTGGCCTCGTCAAGCGCTATGGACGCGTGACCGCGCTCGACAACGCCGATTTCGATCTCTATCCCGGCGAAATCCTAGCCGTCATCGGCGACAACGGCGCCGGAAAATCCTCGCTGATCAAGGCGATTTCCGGCGCGGTCACACCCGATGAAGGTGAGATCAAGCTGGAAGGCAAGGCTGTCCATTTCAGGTCGCCGATGGAAGCGCGCGAGGCCGGTATCGAAACGGTCTACCAGAACCTGGCATTGTCGCCGGCGCTCTCGATTGCGGACAACATGTTCCTCGGTCGCGAGATCCGCAAGCCAGGCGTCCTCGGCTCCGTGTTCCGCATGCTCGATCGGCCGGCAATGGAAAAGCGCGCCCGCGACAAGCTGACCGAACTCGGCCTGATGACCATCCAGAACATCAATCAGGCGGTGGAAACGCTCTCCGGCGGCCAGCGTCAGGGCGTGGCGGTGGCGCGTGCCGCCGCCTTTGGCTCCAAGGTCGTCATCATGGACGAGCCGACGGCGGCCCTCGGTGTCAAGGAAAGCCGCAAGGTGCTGGAGTTGATCCTCGACGTGCGCTCGCGCGGCTTGCCGATCGTGTTGATCTCGCACAATATGCCGCATGTCTTCGAGGTGGCGGATCGTATCCATATCCACCGTCTCGGACGCCGGCTGACCGTGATCAATCCGAAGGAATACACCATGTCCGATGCCGTCGCCTTCATGACCGGCGCCAAGGCGCCGCCGGAGACCGTCGCCGCATGAGTTCCACGCTCGAGGACATCGCCGGCGAGATCATCGCGCGCGCCGGCGATACAAGACGGTTCCTGGTGGCCATCGCAGGCCCGCCCGGCGCCGGCAAATCGACCTTGGCCGATAAGGTGGCCGAAGCACTGAGGGCCAAGGGCGAAAGCGCCGAGGTCCTGCCGATGGACGGTTTCCACATGGACAATGCCGTCCTGATCGAAAAGGGCCTGCTGAAGCGCAAGGGCGTGCCCGAAAGCTTTGACGTGCGCGCCTTTCTCGATATCGTCAAGGCGGTGCGGGCTGCCGATCAGGAGGTGCTGGTGCCGGTTTTCGACCGCTCGCGCGAGCTTGCCATCGCCTCGGCCCGCATCGTCTCGCCCGATCATCGCTTCATCGTCATCGAGGGCAATTACCTGCTTCTCAGCCAGGGCAAATGGGCGGAGCTGGAAGGCATGTTCGACTATTCGATCATGCTCGCGCCCCCCATGGAAGTCCTGGAGCAGCGGCTATGGGATCGCTGGAAGGGCTATGAACTCGACGACGAGGCCGCCCGCGAAAAGGTCTACGGCAACGATCTGCCCAATGGCCGCCTGATCCTGGAAAACCGTCGCCCCGCCGATGCCACCGTCTATATCGTTCAGGACTGAGCCCGGTATCATTTCCGTGGCATAGGCGATTGTTTTGCGATAGCGGTTGGTGCTATCGAAGCGCGACACCATGAGACCATCCAGAGGTTCGCGCCCATGCAAAAGCTCACCATCCGCCGCCCCGACGATTGGCATCTGCACCTGCGCGATGGCGCCATGCTGGAAGGCGTGATCGGCGATACCTCAAGGCATTTCGCCCGCGCCATCATCATGCCGAACCTGGTGCCGCCGGTCGTCACCACGGCCGATGCCACGGCCTATCGCGAGCGCATTCTGAAAGCGTTGCCGGCCGGTGATCGCTTCCAGCCGCTGATGACGCTTTATCTCACCGAGCACACCAATCCCGACGATGTCGAAGAGGGCAAGAAGAGCGGCCTCATCACCGCCGTCAAGCTCTATCCGGCGGGTGCGACGACCAACTCCCACGGCGGCGTGCGCAATCTCGATAAGGCAATGCCGACGCTGGAGCGCATGGCGAAGATCGGCCTGCCGCTTTGCGTCCATGGCGAAGTGACGACGCCGGAGGTGGATATTTTCGACCGCGAGGCCGTCTTTATCGAAACCGTGCTCGACCCGCTGCGCCAGCGCCTGCCGGAGCTGAAGGTCACCATGGAACATGTGACGACCTCTGATGGCATCGACTATATCAAGTCGGCCAAGGCCAATCTCGCCGGCTCAATTACCACCCATCACCTGATCATCAACCGCAACGCCATCCTCGTTGGCGGTATCCGGCCGCATTATTACTGCCTGCCGGTCGCCAAGCGCGAAAGCCATCGCCTGGCACTACGCGCGGCTGCGACGAGCGGCGACAGCAGGTTCTTTCTCGGTACGGATTCCGCCCCGCATGTCGATCCGCTGAAGGAATGCGCCTGCGGCTGCGCCGGCATCTATACCTCGATCAATACGATGAGCTGCCTGGCGCACGTCTTCGAACAGGACGGCGCGCTGGACAAGCTCGAGGCTTTCGCCTCGCTGAACGGCCCTGCCTGGTACGGGCTGGCGCCCAACGAGGAGCGGATCACGCTTATCCGCCGCGTGGAATCAGTGACCTTCCCCGAAAAGATCGAAACCGGAGCAGGCACGGTTACCGTGTTCGACCCGATGTTCCCGCTGCATTGGGACGTCGAAGGCTAAGCCTGCGACCCTCTAAAAGAGAGCCCGCACGAAGGCGCAGGACGCCAGCAGAGAGGCTGCCGTCCGCAGATGGTTCCATCTCGTCCAATCGCTGAGATAGGTTGCCCATAGCTCGGCTGCTTCAGCTGTGCGGCCATCGACCTTGTCCAGCGCGTCGTTTAGCGGGACATTGAAGACAATCGTCGAGACAAACGTGGTGACGATATAGAGCGCGGCGCCGGCAAGCATCAGGATGCTGACACCGCCTCGCCAATGCACGATCGCCATCACGGCGATGAACACCGACAAAGCGAGGGTCAGTAGAAACACGACCATGAAGGGCGAGCGCAGGATCGTCGTGTTGATCGACTGCATGGCGGCGATACCCTGTTCGGCGGGGAGCCGGGCGAAGGCCTGCATGATGAAGGTCGAGAACGCAAAGAAAATACCGGCGATGAGGCCACTGCCGAGCGCAGCCGCGATAAGAGCGATATTCGTGATCGGCACCATGAAGCTCCTCCTCTTCAAAATGTGATGATTCTCTTATACCTGCGACCCACGTTTCGGAGAAGCCAGTGGCGGCGTAGCCGGGGATAAGGCCGCTGCCGAGAACGAACGCGTGCAAATCCCCCGAAGCTTCTGGAAACCGCCGCCGCTAGCTGCTATTGCCGCAGGGACGTCCCAGGAGCCAAGGAGACCCGCATGACCCAGATGACATTTTCCGACCGCGCCGTGATGGCCGAACTGGTGGCGAAGATGCTTTGGGAGATCAAGGCGGTGCACTTCAGCGCCGATAAGCCCTATAAGCTCGCTTCGGGCATGGCGAGCCCAGTCTATATCGATTGCCGCAAGCTCATTTCCTATCCGCGCGTCCGCTCGACGGTGATGGACTTCGCCGCCAGCCTCATTATGCGCGATGCCGGTTTCGAGCAGTTCGATTGCGTTGCCGGTGGCGAAACAGCAGGCATCCCCTTTGCCGCATTCCTCGCCGAGCGCCTGAACCTGCCGATGATCTATGTCCGCAAACAGCCGAAGGGCCATGGCCGCAATTCCCAGATCGAAGGCCATATGCCGGATGGTGCGCGCGTGCTGGTCATCGAGGACCTGACGACGGCCGGCGGCAGCATGTTCACCTTCATCGATGCCATCCGCGCTGCCGGCGGCATCGTCGATCACGGCATGGCGCTGTTTTACTACGGCATCTTCCCCGAGGCCGAGGCACGGTTTGCAAACGGCAAGGTTCGCCTGCACCATATCGCCACCTGGCGCAACGTGCTCGCCGTCGCCAAGGAACAGAAGCTGTTCGACGACAAGACGCTCGAGGAAGTGGAAGCTTTCCTCAATGCACCACTCGCCTGGTCCGGCCGCAACGGCGGCGTGGCGGAACTGGCAACAAAGTGACACTTTGCTTTTGCCAAGAATTTATCTAATCGATTTACGGAACTAGACCGATAGACGCGCTCTCCAGGAGGCCGGAATGATATTGTGCTGTGGCGAAGCTTTGATCGACATGTTGCCGCGGGAGACGACGCTGGGTGAAAAAGCCTTTGCGCCCTATGCCGGCGGCGCGATCTTCAACACCGCGATTGCGCTTGGCCGTCTCGGCGTGCCGACCGGTTTCTTCACCGGCATTGCCGACGACATGATGGGCGAGATCCTGCGGGAGACGCTTGGCGCCGCCAAGGTGGACTATAGCTATTGCGCCATCGCTCCTCGTCCGAGCACGATCGCTTTCGTCAAGCTGGTCAACGGCCAGGCGACCTATGCCTTCTACGACGAAGGCTCCGCCGGCCGGATGATCACCGAGGCCGATCTGCCGACGCTGGGCGATGATTGCGAGGCCCTGCATTTCGGCGCCATCAGCCTGATCCCCGATCCGTGCGGCGCGACCTACGAGGCGCTGATGAAGCGCGAATATCAAAGCCGGGTGATCTCGCTCGATCCGAACATCCGTCCCGGCTTCATCAAGGACAAGCAGGCGCATATGGGTCGCATTAGCCGCATGGCCGCCATGTCCGATATCCTGAAATTCTCCGATGAAGACCTGGAATGGTTCGGCATTGCCGGAAACCATGATGAACTCGCCGCTCATTGGCTGAACCAGGGCGCCAAGCTGGTGGTCGTCACCAAGGGCGCCGAGGGGGCGACAGGCTACACCAAGTCGCTAAAGGTCTCGGTTCCGAGCGAACGCGTTACCGTGGTCGACACGGTCGGCGCCGGCGATACCTTCGATGCTGGTATCCTCGCTTCGCTGAAGATGAATAATCTGCTGACCAAGGCGCAGGTCGCCACGCTGGACGAGAAAGCGTTGCGGGATGCGCTGGCGCTTGGCGCCAAGGCAGCGGCTGTGACGGTTTCCCGTGCGGGCGCCAATCCGCCTTGGGCGAGTGAGATTGGGCTTTAATCTTTCATCGACTTTGAAAGCTTGGAGGGGTCGTACCCCCCTCTGTCACTTCGTGACATCTCCCCCACAAGGGGGGAGATCGTTGGGAGTTTGCGGCATCCCCTTTAGGCGCCATAAGCTCAGTCTCAACAGATGCGATATTTGTTTGGTTCGAGAGCGCGCCACGCAGTACCGATCTCCCCCCTTGTGGGGGAGATGTCAGCGAAGCTGACAGAGGGGGGCAGCACTCTCCGCATACTCAGGCGGTGAGATGGAGCAGAACCATATCCGCCCCATCGCCCAAACCTTACTTCTCCAGCTTCGACAGCGCGGCGACCAATCCCTGCGTTGAGGAATCGTGACCGGCAGCGCTTTCCTTGCCTTCGACGACCGGCAGTAGGCCGGTTGCCAGCTCCTTGCCGAGTTCGACACCCCACTGGTCGAAAGAGTTGATGCGGAAGAGCACGCCTTCGACGAAGACGCGGTGTTCATAGAGCGCGATCAGGCGACCGAGGGCAAATGGCGTCAGCTTGTCGTAGACGAAGGTGATCGACGGGCGGTTGCCGGTGAAGACGCGGTGCGGCGCGATAAAGTCGGCCTTCTTGTCGTCCATACCCTTGGAGGTGAGCTGGGCCTTAGCTTCCTCGAAGGTGCGGCCCTTCATCAGCGCTTCCGACTGTGCCAGGCAGTTGGCGATCAGCAGCTCGTGCTGGTGACGCAGGTCCGGTTCGAAACCGTTGGCGGCGATCATGAATTCGGCCGGGATGATGCTCGTGCCCTGGTGGATGAGCTGGTAGAAGGCGTGCTGGCCGTTGGTGCCGGGCTCGCCCCAGACGACCGGGCCGGAATTGCCCTCAACCGGCGTGCCGTCGATGGTGACGCCCTTACCGTTCGATTCCATGTCGAGTTGCTGCAGATAGGCCGGGAAGCGCGACAGGCGCTGGTCGTAGGGCAGGATGGCGCGCGTCGTATAGCCGAGGACGTTGCGATGGTAGAAGCCGATGAGGCCGAGCAGCATCGGCAGGTTTTCCTTAAACGGCGCCTTGCGGAAATGGTTGTCCATCGCATGCGCGCCGTCGAGGAACTTGCCGAAGTTCTCCGGACCGACGGCGATCATCAGCGGCAGGCCGATGGCCGACCAGATCGAGTAGCGGCCGCCGACCCAATCCCAGAAGCCGAAGACGCGCGCGCTGTCGATGCCGAAGGCAGCGACCTTGTCGAGCGCCGTCGAAACGGCGGCAAAGTGATGCTGAACGGCCGCTTCGCCGAGCGCCTTGGCGATGAAGTTGCGCGCCGTCTGGGCGTTGGTCATCGTCTCGATGGTGGTGAAGGTCTTGGACGCGATGATGAACAGCGTCGTTTCCGGCGAGACGAGCTTGAGGATGTCGGCGATATGGGCCCCGTCGATATTGGAGACGAAGTACGAACGCGGGCCGTCATGGAAAGGCGCGAGCGCCAGTGTTGCCATGACCGGGCCGAGATCGGAGCCGCCAATGCCGATGTTGATGACGTCGGTGATCGCCTTGCCGGTGGCGCCCTTCAGCGTGCCGGAGCGGATGCCGTCGGCGAACTTGCCCATGGCGGCGAGCACGCCGTTGACATCCGGCATGACGTCCTTGCCGTCGACGAGCACCGGGGTGTTGGAGCGGTTACGCAGGGCCGTGTGCAGAACGGCGCGGTCTTCGGTGAAGTTGATGGCAACGCCGGAGAACATCTCCTCGCGCTTGGCAGCGACGCCGCCCTCGGTCGCGAGCTTTTCGAGAAGCGTCAGGATCTCGTCGTTCACCGCGGTCTTCGAATAGTCCATCAGCAGGTCGTCGAACGAGGCGCTGAAGCGGGAGAAGCGTTTGGGGTCGGCGGCGAAGGCGGCGCGGATATCGGTGGCCTTGCTGGCCGCTGCGGTGCTCTTCAGTTGGTCGACGAGGGCGTTCATGGGGGCTCCTTGCGGTTCGCGCCGCTTGCCGTCTGAGGAGGGCAGGGCACTCTGGTGTTTGGTCGCGGAAACTATTCTTTATCTAGGGCGTAAATCAAGTTCACCTATCCGGCAAAACGAAAAAAGCCGCTCGCGGATGAAGGCGAACGGCTTTCCGAATGACATGAAATTATGTCAGCCGCGCAATTCCTTGCGCAGGATCTTGCCGACATTCGATTTCGGCAGTTCGGTGCGGAATTCAATGAAGCGCGGCCGCTTGTAGTTGGTGAGGTTGGCGGCGCAATGCGCCTTGACGTCGGCCTCGGTCAGCGCCGGGTCCTTCTTGACGACGAAGAGCTTGACGGCCTCGCCGGAATGCTCGTCCGGCACGCCGACCGCCGCTGCTTCTAGGATGCCCGGATGCATGGCGGCGACTTCCTCGATCTCGTTCGGATAGACGTTGAAGCCCGAGACCAGGATCATATCCTTCTTGCGGTCGACGATCTTGGTATAGCCGCGTTCATTCATGAAGCCCATGTCGCCGCTCCGGAAGAAGCCGTCCGGCGTCATTACCCTCGCGGTCTCAGCCGGCTGCTTCCAATAGCCGGCCATGACCTGCGGTCCCCGAATGCAGATTTCGCCGACCTCGCCGGGCGGCAGGGAATTGCCATTCTCGTCGCGAATGTCGAAATCGGTGCCGCTGAGCGGCAGGCCGATCGTGCCGGTAAAGTCCGAGCTGTCGAAGCGGTTGGCGCTGGCGACCGGCGATGTCTCCGAGAGGCCGTAGCCCTCGGTAATCCAGGCGCCCGTCATCTTCTGCCAGCGCTCGGCCACCGGCCGCTGCACCGCCATGCCACCCGCCAGCGTCCCGGTCTGTGACAGGTCGAGCTTGGGGAATTCCGGATTGTTCATCAGCGCGTTGAACAGCGTGTTGAGGCCGGGGAACATGTCGAACTTGTATTTGCCAAGCTCCTTGATGAAGGCCGGAATGTCGCGCGGATTGGCGATCAGCACATTATGCGCGCCGATCGATACGCCCATTAGCGAGTTCACCGTCAGCGCGAAGATATGGTAGAGCGGCAGCGCGCAGACGAAGTTCAACTGCTCGGGCCGCTTCTTGGCAATGTAGGCGGTCGCCAGCCAAAGCTGCAATTGCAGTTGGTTGGCAAGCAGATTGGCGTGAGTGAGGATCGCGCCCTTGGCCACGCCGGTCGTGCCGCCGGTATATTGCAGGAAGGCGATATCGCTGTGCGTGAGTTCGGCCGGCTTCAGCGACAGTCGTGCGCCTGCTGCAAGCACGGCCGCAAAGCTATGATGGCCGGGGATGGACCAGGCTGGCACCAGCTTCTTCACCTTGCGCACGATGAAATTGACGATATGGCCCTTCAGCCCCAGCATGTCGCCGAGCGCGGTGACGACGACGTGGCGCACATCCGTATGCGTCAACACCTGCTCGACCGTGTGTGCGAAGTTTTCCAGCACAAAGATCGCCTTGGCGCCGCAATCGCGCAACTGGTGTTCGAGTTCGCGCGGCGTGTAGAGCGGATTGACGTTGACCACGACGAAGCCGGCGCGGAGGATGCCGTAGACGGCGATCGGGTTCTGCAGCACGTTCGGCATCATGACGGCGACGCGATCGCCCTTTTGCAGGCCGAGGCTTTGCAGCCAGGCACCGATCTTGCGCGTTTGAATGTCGAGATCGCGATAGGTGATCGACTTGCCCATGCTGGTGAAGGCCGGCCGGTCGGCATAGCGCGCGCAGCTTTCCTCCAGAAGTTCGGCGAGCGATGCATGCTCCAGTGGCGGCAAATCGGCCGGCACCATGTCGGGATAGGAGGTGAGCCAAATCTTGTTGACCACCGGTCCATCCGAAGGAGCGGAAACTGAATTCATGCGTACTTCCTCCCTGACGCATCCAACGCCCCACCGTCGGCGAACGGCGGCTTTCTAGCGTGTCACTGTCCGGCTGAAAAGTCTCCCGCTTTTCGCACCGTCACAGCCTTTCCTCTCACCCATAGGCTGAGAGCGACAACAAAAGTTATACTAACTTTGACGTAAACGTCAACAATCGCGAGGCGTTAATCCTTTTTTCACAATTTTTAAAAAAGGACTGGAACTTTTGCGGGAAGAGCGCGTTAATGGGCCGTGGGCGAAAACCCATCGGAGCATCGTGTCGCCTTGAAAAAAGGGCGGCGGATCGGACGCTCCAACATATGTGAAGCGTATCCAAAGGGAGGTGCGCGCATGCATAAAGAGAGTGCCGATACCATGAGCCGTGACCTCTACGTCAAGGATATGTCGATGCTGGTCGCCTGCGACCGGGTCGAGGGGTCCAAGGTGTTCGGTTCGGATGGCAAGCAGATCGGTCATATCGAGCGCCTGATGCTGGAAAAAAGCGATGGACGTATCGCGTTCATCATCTTGAGCTTCGGCGGCTTCTTCGGCATTGGTCAGGAACACTACCGGCTGCCGTGGGAAAAGCTGCGCTACGATGCCTATATCGATGGTTATCGCATTAACATGACCAAAAGCGACGTCGAGAAAGCCTGCCGTTTCCTGGGCAAGGACGATATCCTCGCCCACAAGGATCACGGCCATAAGAGCCACGACTATTTCGGCGTGCCGCCCTACTGGATGTAGGCTTCGAGATAGTCAGCCCGGACAGGCCCTGCTTGCGCGGGTTTTTTGGTATGTCTGGCCCTATTGAAATCGCCCGTGCCTTTGCACCACTTCGATCTTGTAACCATCGGGATCGGTGACGAAGAAGAACAGGCCGAAGAGTTTTCCATCGCGATTGAGTTCGGTGATCTTGCCGGGGTTTAGCCCAAGCGAGGAAAATAGGGCATGTTCGTCCCGCAGCTCGTCGACGGAAACGGCGAGATGGCCATAGCCCTCACCGAGCGGGTAGGGTTCGACCCGGCCTTGATTGACTGTCAGCTCCAGCTCGAAGCCGGTCTCGGCATTGCTCAGATAGATAAGCGTGAATGTCGGGAAGACGATGCGGTCGACGACCGCGAGCCCGAAGGCCTTGCCATAGAAATCGATCGAGCGCGCCTCGTCGAGAACACGGATCATCGAATGGATCATCTTGGCCATCGGCACCTCCATTGGTCATCTGAATATCGCACTAAAGCCAATGCCATCCGTTGTCGGGCAAGGCAAGCAGTGAGCCCATCGTATATCGTCATTCGAAAAGTCACTTCAGGGCTTCTGAATCTCGATTCATCTGCGTAGACTTCCGGGTATCTTGGCAACCGGCCCAACCGGCGGGCGTCGACGGAGGTTCCTGGGGAGGAAATCCATGTACTACGCAATCCTGGCCTATCATGAAGAAGGCGTTGTCGAATCCTGGAGCAAGGAGGAGGATGCGGCACTCATGACCGAACTGCTGGAGGTCAATGACCGCCTGGTGGCGGAGAAGTCGCTCGGACCGGCGGCACGCCTCGGTCCGCCCCAGGGTGCGGTCACCTTGCGAGGGAAGGGGGCGGGGCTGGTCATTGACGGCCCGTTCGCGGAAACCAAGGAGCAATTGCTGGGATTCTACGTGGTTGATTTTCCAACGCTCGATGCCGCGGTCGCGGCGGCGCGCGACTTGCGCCGCGTCAATCCGACCGCCGTCTATGAAATCAGGCCGATCTCGCTTTATCTGCCTGGAGCGACGCTGAGTTCGGGAGAGGGCGGTTAACAAGGCTCTGCGTATCGTCAGCCGCCGCGCGAAACGCCAATCGCCATTGCCTTTACTGCCCCTGCACACCGATCTTCCGCGTCACGGTATGCTCGATCAATTCCATGCCATCATAGATCAGCACCGCCATTAGACCGACGATCAGGCCGCCCTGCAGGATGAAGGCGGTGTTGTCGTTGATCAGGCCGGCGATGATGACTTCGCCCAGCCCCTTGGCAGCGACGGTCGAGCCGATTGTTGCGGTGCCGATATTGATGACGGTGGCGATCTTCAATCCTTCGATGATCAGCGGCAGGGCGAGCGGCAGCTCGACGCGAAACAGCCGCTGCCAACCGTTCATGCCCATGCCATCGGCGGCGTCGAGGACGGTGGCGGGCACCTGCTGCAGGCCGGCGACGGTATTCTCGAAGATCGGCAGCAACGCGTAGAGGAACAGCGCGATCAGCGTCGGCACCGCGCCAAAGCCGGTGGTGGAGATGGCAAGCGCCAGCACGGCGACGGGCGGAAAGGTTTGGCCGGCATTGGCGATCGCCCGCGACAGTGGCAGGAAGTCGGCGCCGCTCTTGCGAGTGACGAAGATGCCGCCGAGCACGGCGAGGATGCCGCTGGCCGCAATCGAGATCAGGATCAGCTCCATATGGCTGAGGGCGAGGGACGGCAGGCTGTTCTGCGTGTAGATCGGCGACGCGCCGAATTTGGTGAGCGGCGCCAGGATCGGGATCAGCCATTCCGGCCGAAACAGCAGGACCAGAAGCAGCGCCAGCGCCAGAAGGCGGAAGAGGTTGGTGGCGAGGAACCTCATGCCTTGCGACCCAGCTCGATCAGATGTTGCATCGAGATCGAGCCGACCAGCACCTTGCTGTCATCCTCGACGGCTGCCTCGTCGGCACCTTGCCAAATCATCTCAGCCAGCGCGTCGCGCAGGTTGAGCGTTTGCGGCAGGCTATAGCCGAGGCCGGGCCGTGGCGGCTGCATGCTTCCTTTCAGCGGCAGCAGCGACATCAGCTTCAGCGCCCGGTCGGAGGTGCCGGTCAATTGCTGCACGAAGGGATCGGCCGGCTCCGTCAGGATCTTTTCCGGCTCCGAACATTGCAAAAGCTTGCCGTTGCTCATGACCGCGATCTGGTCGCCGAGATGGAAGGCTTCGTCCATGTCGTGGGTGACGAGGATAACGGTCGTGCCGAACTGCTTCTGGATCGCCAGCAGATCGTCCTGCGCCTTGCCGCGGATCACCGGATCGAGCGCGCCGAAAGGCTCGTCCATCAGCAGCAGTTCCGGTTCGGCCGCAAGCGCACGGGCGACGCCGACGCGCTGTTGCTGGCCGCCGGAGAGCTGGCTCGGATATTTGGCGGCGAAGATGCCGGGGTCGAGATGGAAGAGATTGAGCAGTTCCTCGACGCGGCCATTGATCCGCGCCCTGTCCCAACCGAGCAGCTCGGGGACGGTGGCGATATTCTGCGCTACCGTGCGATGCGGAAATAGCCCATGGCCCTGAATGGCGTAGCCGATACGGCGGCGAAGCTCGGTCGCGGGCACGTCCATCACATCCTGGCCGCCGACGGAGATATGGCCGTCAGAGATCGGCACCAGCCTGTTGATCATCCGCATCAGCGTCGATTTGCCGGAGCCGGAGGTGCCGACGATGACGGTGATCGTGCCCTTTTCCATGCTCATGCTGACATTGTCGACCACGGTGGCGTTGCCGTAGCGCTTGGTCACGCCCTTAAGCTCGATCATGGCGGTCATGCGCGTTGTCCCCGGATGCTGTCGATGACCGCATCGAGGATGACGGCCGATGAGAAGGCGAGAAAGACCGTCGGCACGGCGCCGAGCAGCACGAGGTCATTGGCCGTCTGACCGATGCCCTGGAAGATGAAGATGCCGAAGCCGCCGCCGCCGATCAGCGCCGCGACGGTGACGAGACCGATCGCCTGCACCAGCACGATGCGGATGCCAGTGAGGATGACAGGAAAGGCGAGCGGCAGGTCGATACGGGTGAGAATCTGGCGACGCGTCAGTCCCATGCCGGCGGCGGCGTCGCGCACCGAGGGATCGACGCCGGCAAGGCCGACGACGGTATTGGCGACGATCGGCAGCAGCGAATAGATCACCAGCGCCACCAGCGCCGGCGCGGTGCCAATGCCCTTCACGCCGATGGTGGCGGCAAAGGGGACATGGGCGGCGATATAGCCGAGCGGCAGCATCAGAATGCCGAACAGCGCCAGGCTGGGAATGGTTTGCACAAGGCTGAGAGCCCGCAGCACGACGGCGCGAAGCCTCGGCTGCCAATAGCAGAAGATGCCAAGCGGCAGGGCGAGGATAATGGCGATGGCGACGGAGCCGAGCGCCAGGAAGACATGACCCAGCCCCTCGTTCCAGAACTTGTCGGTATTGTTGGCATATTCCTTCATGATCGACAGATTGTCGAGCAGTCCGGATTTGAAGATGACGCCGAGGAGCGCCGCATAGAGGGCAAGCGACCCGACGCGGAGCCATGGCGACAGCCGCAGCTTCACCAGCGCATCCGAGATCACCAGGCCGATGACGGCGAGCAGCACCCAGAAGGCGCCGCCCGGCGTAATGCGCGCCACGGTGCTGCCAGCGGGCGTCGCCGCCGTCGAGACGAGGCCAAGCGTGATGATGAGGAAGGCGATGGTCAGTGTGGCGATGCCGAGGCGGGCAAGCTGGTTGCGCAGGAAAAGCGCGGCGAGGGCGGTGGCGACGAGAAGGGCCAGGAGCGCCAATGCGCTCGGCTGGGCGAGGAGCTGTATCAGCAATTGCGGCTTGCCGGCGGCGATACGGTTCGCCTTGACGATGATGAACGGCATCAAGGTCGCGGCCAGCGCGCCACCGGCCACCAATACAACTCCGAGACGGTCCACCCTGCGGGCCGCGAGCGCATCTTCCATCAGGCAAGCTCCGTCGCAAGTCACAAAAAGAACTGCGGCTCCACTCTATCAAAGCGGAGCCGCCTGGGTAGTCTGCGTAAGCTCTTACTTCAGGAAGCCACCGTCCTTGAGGTAGGATTCGGCAACCGCTTTGGCCGGCTCGCCATCCACCTGGATGCGGCCATTGAGCTTGCGCAGCACGTCGGCGGTCAGGCCCTTGAAGATCGGGGCGAGAACCTCCTCGATCTTCGGATTAGCCTTCAAGACGGCTTCGCGGACGATCGGCGTCGGTGCGTAGACCGGCTGCACGCTCTTGTCGTCTTCGAGAACCGTCAGCTCGGCCGCCTCGATCGCGCCGTCGGTGCCGTAGACCATGGCGGTGTTGACGCCGTTGGTCTGGTCGGCCGCCGCCTTGATCGTCGCCGCCGTGTCGCCGCCGGAGAGAACGACTTCCTGGTCCGGCTTGATCTGGAAGCTATAGGTCGTCTGGAAGGCCGGGAGCGCTGCCGGCGAGTTGACGAACTCGGAGGAGGCCGCAAGCTTGACGGGACCGCCGCCGGCAACCCACTTGCCGAAATCGGACATGGTCTTGAGCTTGGCCGGGCCGGCAACGTCGTTGCGAACGGCAATCGCCCAGGTGTTGTTGGCGGGCGATGGCGTCAGCCAGACGATCTTGTTGGCGTCATAGTCCAGCTTCTTGGCGAGATCGTAGCCCTTTTGCAGGTCCTTCCAGGCGGCATCGTCGGCCTTGTTGAAGAAGAAGCCGGCATTGCCGGTATATTCGGCATAGATGTCGATCTCGCCGGCGGTGATCGCCTTGCGTACGACCGGCGTGGTGCCGAGCGCGATGCGGTCCTGCGCCTTGATGCCATTGGCATTGAGTGCTGCCAGGATGATGTTGCCGAGCAGCGTGCCTTCCGTGTCGATCTTCGACGAGACCACGACGTCGGCGGCGCTGGCGCCGCTGGCAAGGAGAGCCGCGAGCGTGGCGGCGAGTGCGAGCTTCTTGAACATGATGCTTCCCTTTGTACCCCGTTGAACCATTATTGCGCGCATCCGCTCGGTCTCAGGGCCGGTCTCGGACACGCAATCTGTAGCTGCGGGCCGAAGAACCGCAGGCGAAGTCCTATCTGCGTTCGGGAAATAGCGCTCGCCATCGAAAAATCGATGCCACGCCAGTCCTCCACCTGCAGTCGCGGCGCGATTATGACGAGGGTGCTCGGCATAAGCGCGAAAATTGATTTCTTTTTTCGGGGGTAAGCGCGTTTGTTTTTGTTCCCCTTACCCGTTTGACGCTGTTCCGATCTCCTTTTGATTGTGGGACCGGTTGGACAACTCGCCGACGATAGCCGCTACCCCCTAGCTTTGGGATATCTTTTTTTAAGAACACATCATATCGTCGTGCCATCTTGATCGTGCACATGGGCCGGTCTGAAAGGAGTGCGGCTTGTATCTCGGGGCATTGTTCATCGCCGACACGGTCTTCTCGATCGGCTCGGTCCGGGAGACTGCCCGCCGGCTGTCCCTTTCGGCCTCGACCGTATCGGGGGCGCTCAGGCGGCTGGAGACGGATCTGGCGATAAAACTCGTCGAGCGTGCCTCCGGAGAGCTTGCCACCTTGCTCGCCAGCGCGAAGGTGAAGAAGGGGTTGCAGCCGATCCTTGCCGGCATGCGGGCGCTCTCGGCCCTGACGAAGGAGCCGCCGACGCCGGAGGACTATGCCCAATGGGCCGCCCGCCTGCCGCTGAAGATCGCCACTATCGAGCGTTTCCTCGAAGTCGCCGATCAGGGCAGTATCAATCGCGCCGCCCGCCGCCTGCGCCTCGGTCAGCCTCAGCTGTCATTGCAGATCGCCAATTTGGAAGATCTGTTCGGCTGCCGTCTGTTCGAGCGGCAGGCGCAGGGCTCGATGCTGACGGAGGCGGGCCGCGAGGTCCAAGCCATTCTCGCCGGTATTGCCGAGGCCTGGGACGAGATGAAGGCGACCTCGGACGAGCGGTTCCAGCGGGTGGCGCGCGCCGTTCGCATCGGCTCGATCATCCCGACCGGCTCGGAAAGCTGGGTGGCCCGCTCGCTTGCCAGCCTTGTGGCGCGCTGGAACAGCAGCGGCAATCGCAACATGCTGTCCCTGATGCTGATGACCGCCGACGACCTGCGCGAGGCGCTGAGATCCGGCCGCATCGATGTCGCCATCGTCGATTCCGTCTTCGGCCTCGACGCTTTCGATCATATGGAACTGCTGGCGACCGATATGGTGGCGATCGCGCCGCCCGGCAGCACGGAACGGACGGTGGCGGCGCTGGTGGACAATCATCCGCTCTGCGTGCCGAGCCCGCGCACCGGCATCGGCAACGCGGCCATGGCGTTTGGCTATGACAGCGGCGACCGCCGCCGGTTTCGCGGCCGCGACATCACCTCGGCCGACTCGCTGCCCGTCATCGTCGATCTCGTTGCTAATCACGGCTACGTGTCCTTCCTCGGCCGCGTCAGTGCCATGCCGATCGCCGACAAGGTCCGCATCGTCGATCCGGATGAGGTGCTGCCGCTGTCCTATTACCTTGCCCATAACGGCCGAAAGGCCTCGATCGATGCCTGCCGGCTGATCCGGCAAGCGGTGCGGGAACTGGTAGCGGAATGAAATCTGCCCGATGCTCTTTAAATGGCATCGCCATCCGGCTGCCCCGTTGGTGATCTGGAACCATGCCTTCGCCTCAAGCGTTATTCTTCTGCCCGCGTGAATGCGGGAAATGATGCAATCCTCGGGTCGGCGCGGTGTCGCCGGCCTGGCGGCTTGCGTTTGAGGAGACGTGTCATGAGGATTATCGCAACGGCGCTGCTGGCGCTGGGTATCCTCGCTCTGCCGGTGACCAATGCCGACGCGCATCGCCGCCATTATCATCACTGGCATCATCGCCACGGCCCCAGCGTGATGATCGCGCCCGGCTTCTTCGGCGTCTATGTCGGTCCGAGCTATGGTCATCGCTATTATTACCGCGACCGCTACTGGCGCGGCGATGACTGGGAATACCGTCGTTGGCACCGCCACTATTGGCGCGATCGCTATTACGACCCGTGGGATTGATTGCGCGGGCGGATCGCCGGCGCAGCGAGCGGGAAGGATGATATGAAAAACGGCGCCGGAGGGCGCCGTTGAGGTGTGATTGTTCGCTGAGATCGGCGATCAGGCCGGGTTCAGCACATGCACCGCGCGCGCGGCCATCAGGTCCTTCACCTGCTCGCCATAGGCAGCCATATGCGCCGCAGCCGCATGCGCCTTCAGCGCCGCCAGGCTTTCCCATTTTTCAACGACGACGAAGGTGTCCGGCCCAAAAGCCGGATCGGCACCCTCAACATCCACCACCGCGGTATACTCGATGCAGCCGTCTTCGGCATGCACGGCCGGAACATTCGCCTGAAAGGCTTCGAGCACTTCGGCGCGCTTGCCGGGCTTGGCGGTGAGGATGGCGAGAACGTGGATCATGGTGTTTCCCTTGGATGAATTGGGTGATGCTGGCGCAATAATAATGCCAGATGGGGCCGACTCCGCGACCGATTTTGAGGAATATCATAAAATAGCAGAAGCCGAGCACCCGGCTTCATTTTTGCGGAGCGGGATTCCGGCGAGAGGTTACCGCGAACCATCTGTTATGATTCAATCGACTACCTCACGATATTGCCTATCCAGACCAAAGGGCGCACTCTCTCCTGATAGTCGGGGGACATAATGCGATTTTGGGCTATCGTCTTTGCGGCGTGGCTTTTGCTCGCGCCAATTCATTCTTGGTCGCAGAATACACCATGCAGTGGTAGCAAAGGCGGTATCGATCATTGCCAAGGCGATACCTTCATCTGCAATGATGGATCTGTCAGCGCCAGTAAGAGGTCGTGTCAGGCATATACCGGTCGTCTCAATGGTGCCGCAGGTCTTGCGGATTCAAATTCCGTGGAAATGACCCCCACTCCGTCTGGTGAATGCTCATGCAGAGCGGCCAAATATTGTGTCGGTCCGCGCGGCGGCCATTTCTGTATCACCGACAGTGGCAAGAAGAGTTACCTGCGTCGCGATTGAGAGACGGCGCTTCAGCTAATAGCTTCGCGTGGCTAAAAAGAGCGCCCCTAAACGTACCGGGAAGGGCAGAGCGGGTCATTCAGTGCTAAGTGAATGTCCGACCTGAGAGAAAGGTGACGTTTTGTACCGGAGAGACGGGTAACACTTTTCGCTTTGCGGGAGGTGTTGATGCCGTGGAGAGAGACTTCGGTGATGGAGGAACGTCTGCGTTTTGTCGCCCGGCTTCTGGAGGGCGAAGGCATGAGTGCGGTGTGCCGAGACTTCGGCATATCGCGCAAGACCGGCTACAAGATCTTCAACCGCTACAAGGACGAAGGGCTTGAAGCCCTGACGGACCGGTCACGCCGGCCGGTGCGCTATGCCAACCAGTTGCCAGATCCTGTCGAAGCAATGATCGTGCGGCTCAAGAAGGAGAAGCCGCATTGGGGTGCACGCAAGATCCGGGAGCTTCTGGTGCGCAAGCTTGCGGGCGACGTGCGTCTTCCAGCCAGAAGCACGGTGCATGCGGTTCTGGATCGGCACGGCCTTGTGAGCCAGGCCCGCAAGAGGAACCGGGCGAACAAGGCCATGGGGACGACACTCTCGCAGGCGCTTGACCCGAACGACCTGTGGTGCGCCGACTTCAAGGGCGAATTCAAGCTGGGCAATGGCCGTTACTGCTACCCCCTGACGGTGACAGACCAAGCCTCGCGCTATCTGCTCGCCTGCGAGGCCTTCGAATCGACGCGGGAGCAGGCCGTGCTCGAAGCCTTCCGCCGGCTCTTTGCCGAGCATGGGCTGCCCAAGGCAATCCGCTCCGACAACGGCCTGCCCTTTGCTTCGCCAAACGGGCTCTACAATCTGTCGAAGCTGTCGGTCTTCTGGCTGAGGCTCGGCATTGCCATCGAGCGCATCAAGCCTGGGCATCCGCAGCAGAACGGCCGGCATGAGCGCATGCATCTGACACTCAAGAAGGAAGCGACCCGACCACCCGGACGGACGCTTCTTCAGCAACAGGTACGCTTCGATGAATTTGTCAGCGAATTCAATCGCGAGAGGCCACATGAGGCGATCGGCATGAAGGTGCCCGCCGATCTCTACAGCGCCTCTGCGCGGCCCTATCTCGGCCTGCCGGAGATCGACTATCCCGACAACCCATGTCCTCCGTGTGCTGATTGGCATAAAGTTCTACCGACCCGTGCAGGGGGATTTGTTGGAAATGATAGGGGAAGCTGCATGAAGATGCGTCTTTTGGTAAGCGGACTGAGCTCGGATGACGGACGATCCGACCTCGTAAGGATTCATCGAAATGATCGGGATCATACGAAATTTCCGCGTTGGACAGTTGTGAAGCTGTCGTGTCGAGGAAGAAGTCGCTTTGTTGTTGTGCTTGGGCGTGACGGCAATCCAGGAAAGATCGAATTAGACTTCGATCACAGACAGGCATTCGATTTGGAGAAAGGCGTCACAGAGGAATTTGAGCTGACGAAAGCTAATGCGCTTGGGCAACTTCGCTATTTGCTGCAAGCGAAGGATCCGATGCTGAGACTTCCAACCTGGATTGCGCTCGTCTCGCTGGTCATTGGCCTCCTCCCAACACTCATTGAAAAGCTGTTCTAACAGAAGGAGCATCAAGATCGTGAAATACGAGGCTTGGACTTGGAAGGCCATCGAGGGGCGGATTATCGAGATGGCCGACACATTGCGGATGACGCCGTCTGTCAGTGGCCCGGCGAACTTCGTCTCGCTCAATCGGCACGGTTTCACAGCAGGTCATGGCCCCCAAGCCACCGCCGCAACCGTCGCCTGATGAGCAGATCAAGCTTCAGACGACACAGGTCAAGGCGCAGGCCGAGCAGAAAAAGGCTCAGCTCAGCGTCGTGCAGGCCGGTCTTGAACACCAACAGGCCATGACCGAGATGCAACGCCAGCAGCAAATGGCCGATCAGCAGCATGCGCAGGAAATGCAGCGCACCGCCATCCAGCATCAGCAAGCCATGGAACATGGCCGCACAGCAGCCAGGGGAGCCGCAGCAATGAAGCAGCGTTATTGTCGCGTCTGTGGTGGCTGGCACGAGCTTGATGCATGAAGGCAGACGCCGCACAGGCGCGCGCCGACGAGATCGAGCGCCAGGACACCGCGAACAACGCTGCCAAGGCCACAGAGGCCCAACGCATCGCTGCGATGCAGGCAGACAACCAATCCCTACAAGATCAAATCAAGGAACTCAGGAATGAGGCTCATCAAGATCCCGATGCTGGTAAGCCTGCTCTTCGTGCTCCCAGCGTGCAGCGCGTCAACAAGGTACGTTAACCCGCCGCCAGCGCCCCGATTGGCCCAGCCGGATTCGGCGTTGATCAAAGATTGCGATCGGCCGGTCGATATCGGCGATAAAGCCCTGACGCAGGAGCAGACGGAAGGCTTCTGGATCGATGACCGCAAGGCACTTATTGAATGCCGGCGCAGCAAGACCGCTTTGCGGGACTTCTACGCCGATCGCGACAGCCGACTGGTGAAGCCCCAATGAGCCAGCGCGTCCTCTTCACTCTCTTCCTGCTCCTGGCCGGCACGCTTGTATGCGCGATCACCGCCGGCCTGATGTCTATTCCCCACTGAAAGAAACGAGATGACGACTATGGACCCGACAGCACTTCCCGCCAATCGTTTCAATGAGCTGCCCTCCGAAACACAGGAATTCCTCTCTCAGCTTCGGGAGGATGATATCGAATTGCTGAAGGACGGGCTCGAGCTTGTGCGCTCGACGAAGACCGTGGGGCGCTTCATGCGTTGGGTTATTCTTGGCTTCCTTGCCATCATGGTCGGCGCTGTGTCGTTCTATGAAAACGTGCTGAAAATCATAGCCTGGATACATCCGCAAAAGTGATGTGCGGCCACGCCGATGATGTCAGAAGATGGAAGCTGATGGGGCTCGCCGCGCTTGGCATGATCGGCATTGCCGGCATGGCGCTCGGGGTATCATTTGCCGACTCTTTAAAACGACTCGCGCTGGTGATCATTGGCAAGTAGCGACGGCAGGTTCCTGCTCTGAGGGGAGCATTTGGAAGGGTGGATTAGGTTCAAATGAAATGATCCTGAACCGTCCCGGCCGCCGTCACTCGTGCTCTCTGTAAAAAAAAGGCGCCCGTAGGCGCCCCAAAGCAGGATTAACAAGCATGACGCCATTCGCCGTTTACGTCTTCAAATATGATTTGTTCGTCAGATGCATCGTCCATGGAATCAATAGACTCTAGTAACTCCCGCACAGAGCCCGTCTTTCGAATGTGTTCCTCATACAAAAGACGGAGGAGTCTATCCGCAGGCCCAGTAAGCCTATTTTCCCCTTTTTCATAACGTGCAACTTGCTGGACGTTGCAGCCAAAAAAGCGGGCCAGCTCAGACTGCGTAAGATCCATTTGATGCCGCAGGAAACGGATTTCTTTCCCGGATAGCGCCTTTCGGAACTTAGTCAGGTGCAGCCCAATTTGCTTATGCAGCTTATCCAGATTTCGTATGGAGACCCCTTCACCGTAGGGTGTCTTATGTACTTCATAGCCGCTTGCCAGATAAATATCATCCAACCCACAGCCAATGTATTTGATTATGTCTTTATTCGTTTCTCCATGGTGCCGCCATATGGTTGTTTTGTTGGTCATTTTACGTCTTCCCACTCGACCGTCATCAAGAACAGTCGCCCGTTATTCAGGATTATTGTCACGACACCAGCTTGGCGGCGTCCGCGAATCTCCTTAACAATTTTGCATTTCCACTCATCATTTTCAGTCCTCTCAGGGGTTGCATTCACGTAGCCGGTTCGAAGAATGTCCAGCACTTGGACATCAGGTATTCCCCGCTCGTCCATCCGCTCCAAAACGTGATTGCCAAAGATTACATTTGCTGAATCGGCAGCTGCCATGTGTATTCTGGTCTCGGCAACCCGTGGCGTGAGGCGAAAGCTGGAGACGGATTTGGACGTATCTTCTTGCTTCATAACGCCTATCATATCGATAGGTTCCTGCCTGTCAATATGATAGGTAATCGTTAATGGTCAATGAAAGAAATATTAAAATTCTGTTACTTTTATTAAGTGTTTGGCATCACTTCTTTTTATCGATGCCTCAGTTTTCCGTAAGCGTGGTGTAACGGCAGCCAATCTGCTAGCCAGATCCTGTTTCTCTGATTGATCCCGCCGCTTCAGGCGTTGAGCTCAAAGCTCGACGACAGGCAGGGCAGGGCAGGGCAAGCCAGACAACACGATTTTCCGAACGCCGATCATCCGGCCACGCGCGACCGTCACACTAACTGCAAGGCAACGCGAAGCGGCTCTTTGTAAAGTTGGGTTGCCAACAAACAAGGATGGTTGCTTTTCTGCCACTTCCACTACCGCCGTAGTTGAGACTATTTTCATAGCGTAAAATATTGGGGAACAACCATGAATCGAAAAATTCTTGCGGCCATCGTGCTGCTACCGCTAGCCGCATGCGCCAAGCGTCCTGATGCCATCGTGCCGACGGATATTCCAATGGCTGCTTATAGCAACCTCAATTGTCCCGAGCTGACAACCGAGCTCCTGAAAGAACAAAATAATCTCGCGTCGCTCTCAAAGCAGCAGAACAGTGCAGCGACAGGCGACGCCGTCGGCGTTTTCCTCATCGGCGTGCCGGCGTCCAGTCTGACAGGTGGTGACAAAGAAGGCGTGATTTCGGTGTCGAAGGGCAAGGTACTCGCAATCCAGAACACGATGAAGGCAAAGGGTTGCAAGTGACACGCAGCAGGGCGGCCGTAACGCCGCTCTCGTCCTCTCGATCTTGGAGAAGGCCCGGATACCCTGTTTACCATGCAGGAGCCCTCGACGTAATCGGATTCGGTGGCATGGCGCTTGCGGTATCCTTTGCAGGTGCGCTCAAACGGATTGCCGCAATCCTCCTTGGAAGATGGTCTTTCCCCCTCGCGACTAAAACATCTTTCCGCCCGATGCGGTCATCCTGCTACGGAACGGTTCAGTTCCATTTCAGGGAAGCGCCGCTTTTATCCGGCCTGACACCAGAAGGGCCATAAGGACGGACGACGTATGGAGGGCTTGGCCAAGAAAACCATCGTGAAGTCGTTCAACAAGCTCCCGAATTGGCATCTTGTGTACCGTCAGCCCCTCTTCGCCGACCTCAAGCTGCTGCGTTCCAATTGGAGTTACGTTGCTCGCAAGGAACGTATGGAGTCGGTTGGTATGCGAGGCAGGGTTAGGGAAAAGGGTCGTGACGAGTTCGATTTTTTCGGCGCGGTAGCCGGTCTCTTCCTCAAGCTCCCGGCCAGCGGCTGAACACGGGTCAGGATCATTAGGGTCGATGCCACCGCCGGGAATCTCCCAGAATGCCTGGCCCGCAGCATGTCGATATTGCCTTGTCAGCAATACTTGTTCGTCGGGCGTGATCGCTACAACATTGATCCAATCCGAATATGTAAGGACGTAATACGGACTGATTTCCTGACCATTCGGCGTGACGCATTGATCAGCGCGAAGATCAATCCAGCGATCTTTCACCAGCGATTTTGATGCGACAGTTTTCCAGCCTTCCTGCATAACATCCCTCACGCTACTGTTTTTCCGACTATCGCATCGGCAGATCGACAAATAAATACCTGAGGGGTTGCCTCGGGTTCCGGCGTCATAGGATCTTATCAAGCTGCATGCGGGTGGCAAATTGAAACAGCCCTGCCTCGGGGCGTTGAGGCAGAGCTGCAAAGGCCCATTGAAAGGACCTCCCTGTGCGAACCTCGGTTTTGGGGCGCGAGTATTCGCACAACCCAACCTTACCGCTGCTCGCTTACACTGACCTGAAAGACCAGTGGGTACCGGACTGGTATGGTCCTGCGGTATATGCGGATGGCGAAGGCGGCTTAATCAGCAACAGAGTGAGATACCTAATATGTTTCCCAAAACTATTGGATTGAGCCCTTGTGAGACTGGCTGGGTGCAATTCCAAGTACCACCAGCAAGACTTCTGAAAGCCGCCGGGACGCCTCGACTGGCAGGCCAAACGTCACTTCCATTCCACCAGGCATACGAAATGAAAACAGAACTGAAGCCTTGTCAGGACTTGGATTTATCTCCCACCATTCCACAGGCAAGACCTTCTTTAGGGTCTTATCTCCCGTGCGTTGGCGGGCGCTTTGACCAAGCACGCTAACCAACGCTGCTAGAAGCTGCTCGCCATTATCCGGAGAAAACTCTATCTCGGTGACCTCTCCGACTTCATCAACTCCGACGAGCTTAATATTAGAAGCATCTTCGTTAACTACGGCGCCTGTTAGCGTGAGCTTTAAAGCCATCGTATCCTCGCGGGTGTGCGTCACTAAGATATAATCATGGGGAATCGCGCGAATGTCGATGGCGAGAATTCGCCTATGGGTTACAGAAAGCCAAATTTGCGGCTGTCAGCTTAATGACGACTGTGTTGCAATATGAGTTGATCGTAACGGTGGATGATTAGTTCGATCTCACTTCGAAGACTATTTCGCTGAGCAGGGGAAAGCGTAGCGTCGGGAAAGACTGGATCCCGGTCCATTAGATTTACTTGATCTTGAAGTGCGTCCTTGGAGCGTTTCCAGTCCTGGACAAGATCGGCAATGCTTCCCGTCATATGGCTTCCTCGTGAAGGTCCCTGGATCAAAATCATCCAAGAGTGGCACCTGTTAGAAAATCCGAAAGCCTAAACGCCGTCGCGATTGGACAGATTCCGCGGCATCGCTTTAGAACCTTATCGGCCCGTTCATCGGCCGAAGTCGGCCCCTTTCGAAGGAAAAGCGAATGTCAGAACTTGATGATCTTCTTAGGCAAAAAGCTGAGCTCGAGGCGAGAATTCAGGAAGTCATGGTGGGTGAAGTTGACAGACTGAAATTTGAATTCGCAGAACTTGCGTACAAACTCAGAGAATTGGGCGCGCTTCCTAATGCCGTCATTGACGCTTTCACCGACAAGGCCGGGACTTTCAATACCTACCGGACGATGAAAGTGAAGAAGGCCTAGCGGATTGGACAGTTGACGCTCGCATATTTCGCAAAACAGGCAGCGGCGGCCCAGCGAATGAGAGCCAGGATGGAGCGGTCGGGCTTTACGCCCGGCGGCCATCGGCTCTGGACACCACTCGAAGACGAACTCTGCCGTCTTCTTCATTCCGATCAGTTTGCGCTGCGGCATATGTTGCCGCACCGCTCCCCTTCTGCAATCCAGGCTCGCTGTCGGAAACTGGGATTTGCTCGAAAGCGGCACGAGTGGGGGCCTTTGAAGAAGCAGAAGCTTCGAAAAATGTATCCTGAAGCGACCCATGAAGAACTGTATGCCGCATTCCCAGGCGTAGAGCTGGTCAACATACGGGCTGCCGCCAACCGGTATAAATACTATCGGAAAAAGAAGCCTTATAAGAGAACTGGCATCGTGGCGAATGACCAACTCCGCTCCTATTGCTACGATTCAAATATGGTGATGAGAGAGCTTGATGAAGCGAGCAAAACTGGACGCTACTTTCAGACACGCGGCTACCGGACCAAATACCCCAACTTCAAGGCCATCCATAAGGCGGCAGGGGCACTCGGAGGTGTTTTAAGGTTTCATCCATTTGAGGAGGCATTGGACGATTAGCGTTACGTGGTGCAGGAGGCCCTTTCCGCTAGCAACGTTCGCGCAGAACATGTCGCGTTCCGCATCGCGCGGTTCCGCCATGGTTCCGCAGGGCAATGCCAATTTATATTGGTGGGTGATCGTCAGGTTATCTGATTGATAATATTAGAAAAAATGGTGCCGCTTGCAGGACTCGAACCTGCGACCCCATCATTACGAATGATGTGCTCTACCACCTGAGCTAAAGCGGCATTCAAGGGGCGTTCGGTTCGGCCCCGCGATTTGCATGGCGCTGATACAGTCAATGCGATCAGATTTCAAGCGCTCAAATTGCCGATTGGCAAAAAATGCGGACGGCCTGTGAAAAGCCGGCCGCATTCGTGATGATCTCAGAGTGCCAGTCGGATGCGTGCCTGGCGATATTCGGCCTCCAGCCGGTCGACGAGTGCTGCCACCGGTTCGACGGCCTTGACCGCGCCGATGCCCTGGCCGGAGCCCCAGATGTCCTTCCAGGCCTTGGCGCCGGTCGTTGCCGTTTCGAAATCCATTTTCGAGGGATCGGCCTCGGGCAGGTTGTCGGGATCCATGCCGGCGGCGAGGATCGAGGGCTTGAGATAATTGCCGTGTATGCCGGTGAAGAAGTTGGAATAGACGATGTCGGCGGCGGCACTTTCGACGATTGCCTGCTTGTAGGCGTCCGCCGCGCGGGCCTCTTCGGTGGCGATGAAGGGCGAGCCGATATAGGCCATGTCAGCGCCCATCGCCTGCGCCGCCAGGATCGCGCCGCCATTGGCGATGGCGCCGGCAAGCAGCAGCGGCCCGTCGAACCATTCGCGGATTTCCTGGACGAGCGCGAAGGGCGAGAGCTGACCGGCATGGCCGCCGGCGCCGGTCGCCACCGCGATCAGCCCGTCCGCACCCTTGCGGATCGCCGAATTGGCATGGCGGTTGTTGATGATGTCATGCAGCACGACGCCGCCATAGGAATGCACGGCCGCATTGACCTCCGGCACCGCGCCAAGCGACGAGATGACGATCGGCACCTTGTATTTCACGCAGAGCATCAGATCGTGCTCCAGCCGCTTGTTGGACGTGTGGACGATCTGGTTGACTGCGAAAGGCGCAGATGGCCGCTCCGGATGGGCGGCGTCATGGGCGGCGAGATCCTCGGTGATCATCGCCAGCCATTCGTCGAGCTGGCTTTCCGGCCGCGCATTCAGCGCCGGAAACGCGCCGACGACGCCGGCCTTGCATTGCGCCAGCGTCAGCGCCGGATGCGAGATGATGAAGAGGGGTGAGGCCACGACCGGCAGCCGCAGGCGCTCGGTCAGGATTGCAGGAAGAGCCATGAACATCATCCATCTTTGACGTTTACGAAAACGTCAAACAGATAACAGATGTCCGGTTGGAGGGAAAGATGCCGGGAGGCAGTGGGCAATAGTTTCCCCTCTACTGCCTACCGCCACCCCATTTGTGTCGTCTTTGCCATTTATCCCCGCCGGAGTGTCCGCGGGTGATTTGCGGAGACTTGCACATTGCCAAGCGGGGCGTTACCGATTCTGGTTAGCCAATGGTAAAGAGAATGGTCGTCTTGCCAGTAGAGTATGCGGGCGTATCGCGAGTGAGAGTAAAGGACCGGATGTGAGCGGACTAGAAGCGGCTATCAGAAACGCCTTGGAGCGATCCGATCGCGCCAATCCGGAAACTCGGGCCCGTGTCTATCAGTCGGCGCGACAGGCGCTGGAAGCCGGGCTTCGCAAGCAGGATATTACTGACATCAACGTCATTTCGGCTCAGCGCCAGCGCCTGGAGGAGACGATCCGGGCGATCGAGAGCGAGGAGCGCGCCCACCCGCCGCAGACGCCGGCGCCGATCGAGCCGGAAGCACCCCACATCCCCTCAGTGACGTCGCCGCAGCATGCCCAGCAACAGCCGATGCAGCAGGAGCCTGCGATGAGCGTGCGTGGCGACACGCGCGATCATCATCCGGTTGCCGCGCCGGCCCCCGTTGCCGCTGAACCCCGCGCGCCCGAAGGCGATTTTGGTGACATGGGTGCAGGCCCGGCCGATCATCTCGGCGCCGACAGCGATGCGCGGCAGGCAGCACCCGCGCCAGCGACAACACGGTCGATGAATTTCAAGCCGGAGCGCGCCGCCGTTCGCCGCAAGCCGCGCAAGTTCTTCTCGCGCCTGCTGGTCTTCTGCATCCTGCTCGCCTGCCTCGGCGTCGGCGCCTGGTGGGTCAAGACCTCGGGCGTCTTCATGACGGCGGCGCAGCGCGATACCAGCGTCCGCAATCCGCCGGCACATGTCGATTCCCAGGATTTCGACGGCAGCAGCAATGACGAGGACGCGTCCAGCGACGATGACAATAGCGGCCCCGTCAATCCGGGCCTGGCGGTGATCGATCCGCAGAACAGCTTCTCCGAGGAGTGGATCGAGATCCTGAAGCCGACCGACGCGGCGAAAGTCGTCAGCGGCGCGCAGGCCAAGGCTGAGAACGTCTCGGAAAATGAAGGCCCGGCAGTGCGGCTGACCTCCGCGAGCAATGGCTCGGACGGTGATGTCACCGTCGAGGTGCCGGCCAGCGTGTTGCAGCAATTGGCCGGCAAGTCGTCGACCGTCGCGCTGACGCTGCAATCGACCTCCGACACGCCGACGCAGATCACCGTCGAATGCGACTTCGGCTCGCTCGGCAATTGCGGACGTCATCGCTTCAACGTCACCCGGCAGAAGACCGATGCTCTGTTCCAGGTTCGTTACGACCGGTCGCTGGCGCCCACGGCATCAGGCCATCTGATCATCAACAGCGATCTCGACGGCAAGGCGCGCGGCGTCAACGTCTACGCGATCCGAGTCCTTCCGGGACAATAAGTGCCGCGATCCTCTATTTGAGGACCTGCGCGCCAGAGCCGAGGATCTTGCCGTCGATCTCGCCGATCGCCTTTGCGTCCTTGCCGTCATAGTCGAGCGTCAGCAGGATATAACGGATGAGGTTGAGGCGGGCGCGGCGCTTGTCGTTGGCGCGGATGACCGTCCAGGGCGCATAGTCCGTATGCGTGTCCTTCAGCATGCGGTCGCGCTTTTCGCTGTAGTCTTTCCATTTCGTCAGGGCGGCGATGTCCATGGAGGAAAGCTTCCAGACCGCGCGCGGGTCGTGGCGCCGGTCGTGAAAGCGCTTGAGCTGCATTTCCCGGCCGATATCGAGATAGAATTTGAAGAACAGGATGCCGTCCTGAACGATCAGCCTCTCCATCCGCGGTGCCTGCTTCAGGAACTGCTCGTATTGCTTCGGCGTGCAGAAGCCCATAACCGGCTCTACCCCGGCACGGTTGTACCAGGAGCGGTCGAAGAGGACGAACTCGCCCGCCGTCGGGAACTGGGCGACATAGCGCTGGAAATACCATTGGCCCGCCTCGCGGTCGGTCGGTTTGGTCAGCGCCACGACGCGCGCAAGGCGAGGGTTCATATGCGCCGAGGTCGCCGCGATCGAGCCACCCTTGCCGGCAGCGTCGCGCCCCTCGAACAGCGCCATCACCCGCTTGCCGGTCGACTGTAGCCAGAATTGCACCTTGATGAGCTCTATCTGCAGCTTCTCAAGCTCTTCCAGATACTCTTCGTCCTTCAGCTTCTTCTTGTAGGGATAGCCGTCGGAGCCAAGCGCCTCGTCTTCGATCCAGGCTGGCAGGACGGGGTCGTCGACGTCGAAGATGCGCATCTTGCCGTGGACGTCCAATTCCACCGCGCGGCTTTCCACTTCCTCTGCCATGCGTTCCGCTCCTCCGCAATTGACATCGCCTGAGCCGTACTTGCCGGCACGGCAAAAAACCTCATGGGCAAGGTGGGGCATTTATCCAGCCTTTTCAAGCCTTTTGCCGATGGCCTCCTTCGCCGGCTACATTTATTATCGTAAGCTGCCGGCTTCTGTGGATAGAGCCGTAAACTTCTGTCATGAATCCCCGCTAAGACGCAGAGTCTTGGTTTCCATGATGGCAGGCAAAGGGACAGGCGCACTTGCAAGACGAATGGTCATTCCTCAGAAAGCTGGCGGCGCGGCTGCGGCAGGAGGCCGCCATCCTGATTTTGGCGACGCTGATCGCTATTCTGGCACTCATCGAGGGCATCAACACCGCCGTCGTCTTTTGGATCTGGATGATTGCCGTGATCGTGGCGTTGACCCGCGCGCCGCTGATCGAGAAGATTGAGCCGCAATCGCCTGCCGGGCCGGCGCCGACCGATCCGGATGCCCTGCTGAGCATGGTCTCCGCCGGTCTTTCCGCGCTCGACATGCCGGTGCTGATCGTCGACCGCGAGGCCTCCGTCGTGGCGCAGAATTCCGCCGCCGATAAGGCGTTCGGCGCCTTTCCGCTCAACGCCCATATCTCCGCCAAGCTGCGCTCCCCCGGCGTGCTCGACATGGTGCGCGAGACGATCGCTACCAATGCGCCGAACCAGATCGAACATTCCGAGCGGCTGCCGTCCGAACGCGTCTATATCGTCCGCATCGCCCCGATCGACCTGCCGGAGACCGAGATCGAGCCGGGCACGTTCTTCGTGTTGTCCTTCCGCGATATTTCGGAGCTTCGCCATATTGACCGCATGCGCTCCGACTTCGTCGCCAATGCCAGCCACGAGCTGCGCACGCCGCTCGCTTCGCTTCGCGGTTTCATCGAGACCATCCAGGGTCCGGCCAAGGCGGATCTGAAGGCGCAGCAGCGCTTCCTCGGCATCATGTTCGACCAGACGACGCGTATGAGCCGGCTGGTCGACGATCTCCTGTCTTTGTCGCGGCTGGAGCTGAAATCCCATATCGCGCCGGACCAGAAGGTTGATCTCGTGCCCTTGCTCGGCCATGTCCGCGATGCGCTGCTGCCGCTCGCCGGCGATCTCGACGTCACCATCAACCTGCATCTGCCGCCCGGCAAGGTGGAGGTGCTGGGCGATCGCGACGAGCTGGTGCAGGTCTTCGAAAACTTGATCGAGAACGCCTGCAAATACGGTCAGGAAGGCAAGGTGGTCGAGGTCTCGCTCTTGAACGAGCCGGGCCAGGCCGTCGAGGTCATCGTCTCCGACAGGGGGCCGGGCATTCCGGCCGAACATGTGCCGCGCCTGACCGAGCGCTTCTATCGCGTCAATGTCGAGGACAGCCGCTCGAAAAAAGGCACCGGTCTCGGGCTTGCCATCGTCAAGCACATTCTGACCCGTCATCGTGCGCGGCTGATCGTCAAGTCCGAAGTCGGAAAAGGAACGGACTTTACCGTCCGCTTCTGAAAGCCTCTGTGAACCGACAATTTTGACCGCAGTATAACCTATAAATTTCAAGGGATTATACTGTCATAATTGTTTCACTCGCCTGACATAAAAGGGCGGTGCTTTGACAGCTAAAAAAGAGATGCTGAAACAGGCGGACGTTCCGTTCGCCGTCGCGCTCTTCAAAGTCCGTCAGGGAGGATTCACCATGAATGCGTTGAAATTGTCTATCGCAGCGTTGGTTGCTTCGGTCGCCTTCGCCGGGGCCGCCATGGCCCGCGATCAGATTCAGATTTCCGGTTCTTCCACGGTGTTCCCCTATGCCAAGATCGTTGCCGAGACCTTCGGCGAGACCTTTACGAACTACAAGACGCCCGTCGTCGAATCCGGCGGTTCCGGCGCCGGCCTGAAGGAGTTCTGCAAGGGCGTCGGTCCCGACTCCATCGACATTGCCAATTCCTCGCGCCCGATCAAGGGCAGCGAGGTCGACGCCTGCAAGGCGGCGGGCGTCGCCGATATCCAGCAGGTCAAGATCGGTTACGACGGTATCGTCTTCGCTTACGATAAGAGCAATCCCGACATCAGATTCGTGCCGACCGACCTCTACAAGGCGCTCGCCGCCGAAGTCGTCGTCAACGGCAAGCTGGTTGCCAATCCCTATAAGAAGTGGTCCGAGATCAATCCGGCCCTGCCGGATTTCGAGATCGCCGCATATATTCCGGGCGAAAAGCACGGCACACGCGAGGTCTTTGAAGAAAAGGTGCTCGCCGCCGGCTGTAAGGACTCCGGGGCGCTCGATGTCATCAAGGCGGCGGTGCCGGATGCCGGCAAGCAGGCTGAAAAATGCATCGCGGTGCGCAAGGATGGCGCCGCGGTCGATATCGATGGCGACTATCCTGAGACGCTCGCCCGCATCAATGCCAACAAGCATGGCGTCGGCGTCTTCGGCCTCTATTTCTATCAGAATAATGCCGACAAGCTGAAGGTCGCGACCGTTGGTGGCATCGTGCCGTCGGGTCAGACCATTGCCGACGGCACCTATCCAGTGTCGCGGCCGCTGTTCTTCTACGTCAAGAAGGCGCATCTCGGCGTCATTCCAGGCCTGAAGGAATATGTCGACTTCTTCACCAGCGATCAGATGATCGGACCGGACAGCCCCTTGGCCGAATATGGCCTGGTGCCGGCGCCGGATGCCGAGCGCGACCAGATCCGCAAGGACGTCGCGGACGGGAAGATCATGTGATCGCATAAGAGACTGCCCGCCGGCGCGGTCACTCGCGCCGGCGTTTGTCGGGAAATAGGCCGGGAAATGGGCCAGGGAATGGGAATGAGTGTGTCACTGCTGCTGTCATGCCTGTCGATCATCGGCGCCTCCGCCTTCGTGCTGGGGCGGACGAGAGCGGCTGCGCTGTCGGGCGGCAGGTCCTCGGTCCTGCATTCGCGGCTCGGTTATCACGGTGCTTATGTCGCCATATGGGCGGTCTTGCCGGCGCTGGCGCTGATCTGCGCCTGGCTCGTGATCAGCCCGCAGGTGATCGACGACCTCGTGGTCAAATCCTTTCCCGAGGAAGTGAAAACCTTGCCGGAAGCCGAACTTAACCTCAGCTACGGTGTGGTGCGCAGCATCGCCCACGGCATGCGCCTGCTCGACAATCAGGAACTTGCCGCCGTCGCCGTCGGCTCGGTCGATCTCCAGCTGATGCTGGCGCAGAAGGGCGTGCCGCTCGCGGTCCGGCCGACCGGCTACATGGTCGACGCCGCCAACAAATATAACGGCATGCGCCATGTGAGCCGTGTCGTCATGTCGGCCGCGGCCATCATCCTCTCTGTTCTGTGCGCCATTCATGGACTGCGCGCCATCGCGCCACGTTTTCGCGCCCGCAATCGGGTGGAGCAGGTCGTTCTCGGTGGCCTGATCGTCGCCTCGTCGATTGCCGTGCTGACGACGCTCGGCATTGCGGCCTCGATGCTGTCGGAGGCTGCCCGTTTCTTCAACATGGTGCCTGCCGCCGAATTCTTCTTCGGCACCGTCTGGGATCCGCGCTTTACCGGCGCCGGCGCGCAAACGTCTGGCACCTTTGGCCTTATCCCGCTCCTGGCCGGCACGCTCTATATCAGCTTTGTCGCCATGCTTGTCGCGGTTCCCGTCGGGCTTTTCGCCGCCATCTACATGGCCGAATATGCCTCGGCCCGCGTGCGCTCCCTCGCCAAGCCGATGCTCGAAGTGCTGGCCGGCATTCCGACCATCGTCTACGGCTTCTTCGCGCTTGTGACCGTCGGGCCTTTTCTGCGTGACATCTCCGCTGATATCAACGGCCTGCTGACGGGCAATTATGCGAGCTTCGTCGAGGCGCAGAGCGTCCTGACCGCCGGCTTCGTCATGGGCGTCATGCTGATCCCCTACGTCTCCTCGCTTTCCGACGATATCATCATGGCGGTGCCGCGCTCGCTGCGCGACGGCTCGCTCGGCCTTGGCGCGACGCGATCGGAAACGGTCAAGCGCGTCCTCTTGCCGGCAGCCCTTCCGGGCATTGTCGGTGCGCTGCTGATGACGGCTTCCCGGGCGCTCGGCGAGACGATGATCGTCGTGCTGGCCGCCGGCGTCGCCGCCCGCATGCAGTTCGATCCCTTCGAGCCGATGACGACGGTCACCGTGAAGATCGTCAACCAGTTGACCGGCGATCTCGAATTCACCTCGCCGCAGACATTGGTCGCCTTTGCGCTTGGCATCACGCTCTTCTGCTTGACGCTCTGCCTTAACGTCTACGCGCTCTACATCGTCCGTCGCTATAGGGAGCAATACGAATGAGCGATCTCGTATTCTCCGCAAAGCCGCCGATCCCGCGCGGGCTGACGCCCGGCGCACCGGCGCGGCGCGATATCGGCATCAAGCGCCGTTACGCCGCCGAGCGCCGGTTCCGCGCCTATGGCATCGCCGCCGTCACCTTCGGCCTTGTCTTCCTCATCGCTCTGGTCTCGTCGGTGGTGCGTCATGGCTATACCGCCTTCGTGCAGACCTCGATCACCCTGCCGATCGAGTTTGCCGAGAAGGTAATCGATCCCACTGGCAAGCGTGCCAGCGATCCGAAGGTGCTGATCGCGGCCAATTATCCTCTTCTCGTCCGCGATGCCCTGGTAAAGGCGCTGGGCATCGATCCCGCCGATCGCGCGCTTGTGCGTGAGGCGACGGCGATGGTCTCGGACAGTGCGCGAAGCATGCTGCGCGACAAGGTCATGGCCGACCCCTCCATCATCGGGAAAACGGTGAAGATCACGCTGCTTGCCGGCGCCAATATCGATTCCGCCAACAAGGGGCAGATCGATCTGACGGCGAATGAGGCGGACCGCAAGGTCTCCGACCGACAGCTCGGCTGGATGAGGCAGCTTGCCGCCAGCGGCGCGCTCCACAAGGCGTTCAACAGCGGCCTGTTCCTGTCGGGCAATTCCAGCCGTCCGGAAGCCGCAGGCCTCGGCGTCGCGCTGATCGGTTCGCTTTATCTGATGCTGACCGTGCTGGTTCTGGCATTACCGGTCGGCGTCGCCGCCTCGATCTATCTCGAGGAATTCGCGCCGAAGAACCGGCTGACGGACCTGATCGAAGTCAACATCAACAATCTCGCCGCCGTGCCGTCGATCGTCTACGGCCTGCTTGGCCTCTCCGTCTTCATCAATGTCATGGGCCTGCCGCGCTCGGCCTCGCTGGTCGGCGGGCTGGTGCTCAGCCTGATGACGCTGCCGATGATCATCATCGCCACGCGCTCGGCGCTGCGGGCGGTGCCGCCGTCGATCCGAAGCGCTGCGCTTGGTCTTGGTGCCTCGCGGATGCAGGTGGTGTTCCACCATGTCCTGCCGCTCGCCATGCCGGGCATCCTGACCGGTACGATCCTCGGGCTGGCGCATGCGCTCGGCGAGACCGCGCCGCTGCTGTTGATCGGCATGGTCGCCTTCGTCGCCAATTATCCGACGTCGCCACTCGATCCCGCGACCGCCCTGCCGGTGCAGATTTACATGTGGGCGAGCGAAGCCGAGCGTGCCTTTGTCGAGCGAACCTCCGGGGCCATTATCGTCCTGCTCTTCTTCCTTGTTGCGATGAACATCGGGGCCATCCTGCTGCGCCGTCGCTTCGAGCGGCGTTGGTAGAGGGAGAAGACGGAATGAACATGATGACGGAAGCCGCAGGCGAGAAGGCACTGGCCAGGAAGATGACGACGATCCCCTACAAGATGATCGGCCAGGACGTCTCGGTCTATTATGGTGACAAGCGCGCCCTGTTCGGTGTGGACCTGAACATCCGTGTCAATACGGTCACGGCGTTGATCGGTCCTTCAGGCTGTGGCAAGTCCACCTTTCTGCGCTGCCTAAACCGCATGAACGATACGATCGACACCTGCCGCGTCACCGGCAAGATCACGCTCGACGATCAGGATGTCTATGACAGCGCCATCGATGTCGTGGAGCTGCGTGCCCGCGTCGGCATGGTGTTCCAGAAGCCCAATCCCTTCCCGAAGTCGATCTACGAGAACGTCGCCTATGGCCCGCGTATTCACGGGCTGCATCGCTCCAAGGCCGATCTCGACCATATTGTCGAAACCAGCCTGCAGAAGGCCGGTCTCTGGGGCGAGGTGAAGGATCGGCTGCTGGAAGCCGGCACCAGCCTGTCGGGCGGCCAGCAGCAGCGCCTCTGCATCGCCCGCGCCGTTGCCGTCAGCCCGGAAGTCATTCTCATGGACGAGCCGTGCTCGGCGCTCGATCCCATCGCCACGGCCAAGGTCGAGGAACTGATTCATGAGCTGCGGGAAAACTTCACGATCGTCATCGTGACGCATTCCATGCAGCAGGCCGCCCGCGTTTCCCAACGCACCGCAATGTTTCATCTCGGCCATTTGGTCGAGGAGAACGATACCGATAAGATGTTCACCAATCCCGACGATTTCCGCACGCAGGATTACATCATGGGCCGTTTTGGTTGATGATATCCCGCGCGCGGCTCCCTTCACACGTTTCACCCTGAGGATAGAAAAATGGTCTCCACTCACATTCTCTCTGCCTATGACGAAGACCTGAAGTTCCTGACGCGCCGCATTGCTGAAATGGGCGGTCTGGCGGAGCAGATGGTCAGCGACAGCGTTCGTGCACTGGTGCACGGCGATGCCGCCCTTGCACAGAAGGTCATCTCCGACGACGTCGTTCTCGACCACGCCGAACGCGAAGTCGGCGACAAGGCGATCGTCACCATCGCTCGCCGCCAGCCGATGGCCGCCGACCTGCGCGAAATCATGGGTTCCATTCGCATCGCCGCCGATCTGGAGCGCGTTGGCGACCTTGGCAAGAATACCGCCAAGCGCGTCATCGCCGTGCAGGGCCACGGCGTTCCGCGCCGCCTGGCGCGCGGCATCGAGCATCTTTCCGAACTGGCGCTCAGCCAGCTCAAGGAAGTGCTCGACGTCTATACGACCCGTTCGCCCGACAAGGCCGTCTCGATCCGTGAGCGCGACGAGGAAATCGACGCGATGTACACCTCGCTCTTCCGCGAGATGCTGACCTACATGATGGAAGATCCGCGCAACATCACCACCTGCACGCATCTTCTCTTTTGCGCCAAGAATATCGAGCGCATCGGCGACCATGCCACCAACATCGCCGAGACGATCTATTACATGGCGACCGGTAGCCAGCCCGAAGGCGAGCGCCCGAAAGACGATACCGCCAACACCGTCGGTGCGGTGACGGAATAACGAAGACGCCAGGAAAAGGAGACCAGAGACGCATGGTTCCGAGAGTTGCTGTTGTAGAAGACGAAGAAGCGCTCAGCGTTCTGCTGCGCTATAATCTCGAGGCTGAAGGCTTCGAGGTCGACACCATTCTGAGAGGCGATGAAGCAGAGCTTCGCCTCCAGGAGCGCATTCCCGATCTTCTGATCCTCGATTGGATGCTCCCCGGCGTGTCCGGCATCGAACTCTGCCGCCGGCTGCGCATGCGGCCGGAGACCGAACGCCTGCCGATCATCATGCTCACCGCCCGCGGCGAGGAAAGCGAGCGCGTGCGCGGCCTTTCCACCGGCGCGGACGATTATGTCGTCAAGCCGTTCTCGACGCCGGAGCTGATGGCTCGCGTCAAGGCGATGCTGCGCCGTGCCCGTCCGGAGGTTCTCTCCACCGTGCTGCGCTGTGGCGACATCGAACTGGACCGCGAGACCCATCGCGTTCACCGCAAGAGCCGTGAAGTGCGGTTGGGACCGACGGAATTCCGCCTGCTGGAATTCCTGATGGCTTCGCCGAGCCGCGTCTTCTCGCGGTCGCAGCTCCTCGACGGTGTCTGGGGACATGACATCTATGTCGACGAACGCACCGTCGACGTCCATGTCGGACGTCTGCGCAAGGCGCTGAACTTCTCCAATATGCAGGATGTCATCCGCACCGTTCGCGGCGCGGGTTATTCCATGGAAGCCTGATCGGGAAACCGGTCAGTCACCCAACATAGCGGCGGAAACAGAAAACGGGCCTTTCGGCCCGTTTCTTTCATTCAGCTATGGGGCATCTCAGCCGCGCGGTTGAGCCGCCGGCCGGCGTCGTTCATGCACCGGCTGGTAGGCCAGGCGCTGATGGTAGCCGCAATAGGGCGATGCATCCGGGCTGTCATTGCCGCAGAAGTGGAAGTCATCCTTCAGCGGATCGCCGACCGGCCATTTGCAGGTGCGCTCGGTGAGTTCCGTCAGGCCGAGGCGACGCGAAATCGGAACGACCACATTGGCGGCCGGACGATATTCGATCTCGTTGACCGTATCGATCTCGACTTCTTCCTTGAGCATCGTCGCGCCCTGCTGACGGGTAACCGTGCGGGTTGCAACGCGCGAGGCGTAGTTCGGTGCGCGCGGCGCCGAAGTGTTGCGCTTCTGTGCTCGGGCGGCCGTCGCCGTGCCGCCGGCCTTCGCTCGGCCCGGCAGGCTCAAGCGATGCACCTTGCCGATGACGGCATTACGACTGACACCACCGAGCTGCGCCGCGATCTGGCTCGCGCTCAAACCCTCGGACCACAGCTTTTTCAGCTTCTCGACGCGTTCGTCTGTCCAATTCATGCCCTGTCTCCGCTGTCGCGTTTCCGATGGCAGAATCCTTCACCATTGCCTCGCATTAGGGCGAGGCGCGAAACGCTTAAAAATTGTGGTGACTAGTTCCGCCGCATGCAGTCTAGTAATTGAGGTTTAACCTAGTGTGAGGCTGACTCCGTGACAAGAGTCGCATGATTCCTGGGGAATCGATTTCGGGGTTTTCCCCAACTTGCTTGTCCAAGCGTGGCATTTTTGCAATATTAGCAACTGAAGACATACCTCTCGTCGCGAGATGCTCTGCCGCGCCTGCTAAATCGCCTGTTTTGTTGACATTGCGGTGCAAAACATCAATAGTGCCTCAGCCGCCGCAAGGCGGCATTTTTGATTTTTCCGGGCCCGTTTCACTTGAAGGAAACGATTGGCCCTAAAGGTTGTGATCGAGGAGATACGGGCCATGGCTGAAACCGCGCCGCTTTACGACACCTATATGCGTGCCCCGCTGCGGTTTGAGCGAGGAGAGGGCGTATGGCTGTTCACGGAGACAGGCGAGCGCTATCTCGATTTCGCCGCCGGTGTTGCAGTGAATTCGCTTGGCCATGCACATCCCCATCTGGTCGCGGAACTGAAGGCGCAGGCCGACAAGGTCTGGCACCTGTCGAACCTTTATGAGGTGCCGGGCCAGGAGAAGCTGTCGAAGCGCCTGACGGAAGCCACCTTTGCCGACAAGGTGTTCTTCACCAATTCCGGCGCTGAGGCGCTGGAATGTGCGATCAAGACGGCGCGGCGCTACCAGTTCTCCAAGGGCCATCCCGAGAAGTTCCATATCATCACCTTTGAAGGCGCCTTCCACGGCCGCACGATCGCGACGATCGCCGCCGGCGGCCAGGAAAAGTATCTCGAAGGTTTCGGCCCCAAGGCGCCGGGCTTCGACCAGGTACCCTTCGGCGATCTCGATGCCGTGCGCGCCGCCGTTACCGATGCGACGGCCGGGATTCTCATCGAGCCCGTGCAGGGCGAGGGCGGCATTCGGCCTGCGACCAACGAGTTCCTGCGCGGCCTGCGCCAGATCTGCGACGAGCACGGCCTTCTTCTGATCCTTGACGAGGTCCAGTGCGGCGTCGGCCGTACCGGCAAGCTCTTTGCTCATGAATGGTCCGGCGTCACGCCCGACATCATGGCCGTGGCCAAGGGTATCGGCGGCGGCTTCCCGCTTGGCGCGTGCCTTGCGACGGCGGAAGCCGCTTCGGGCATGAAGGCCGGTACGCATGGCTCGACCTATGGCGGCAATCCGCTCGCCATGGCAGTCGGCAATGCCGTGCTCGATATCGTGCTGGCAGACGGTTTCCTCGATCATGTGCGCGATATCGCCCTAGTCTTCCGCCAGGGCCTTGCTTCGCTTCAGGATCGTTTCCCCGATATCATCGAGGATATTCGCGGCGAGGGCCTGATGCTCGGCATCAAGGCCGCCATTCCGCAGGCGGAGCTGTTGCAGGCGATCCGCGCCGAGTATCTTCTGGGCGTGCCGGCTGGCGACAACGTCATCCGTCTGCTGCCGCCGCTGGTGGTGACCGCCGAGGAAGCGCGCGAAGGTATTGCCCGCATCGAACGCGCCGCCGAAAGCGTGCGTGCGGCTCGCATCAAGAAGTCGGCTTGAATTCAGCGCCCGCTGTCAGCGCAGTAACACTTAGAATGGCGCATAACCCCTTAAATCGGGTCCGATTTAAGGGGTTATGCGCGCCCCACGCGGGCGTTATTGTTTTCTAGAGTACAGGTAGGAACATGGCTTCTCCGAAACACTTTCTCGATCTCTCGGCTGTTGCTGCTGCCGATCTGCGCAGCATCATCGACGACGCCATCGTGCGCAAGCGGGCGCTGAAGGCCGGTACGGCCGACAAGCCGCTTGCCGGCAAGATGCTGGCGATGATCTTCGAGAAGCCCTCCACCCGAACCCGCGTCTCCTTCGATGTCGGCATGCGCCAGCTTGGCGGCGAGACGCTGTTCCTGTCGGGCACCGAGATGCAGCTCGGCCGCGCCGAGACGATCGGCGATACGGCGAAAGTGCTGTCGCGCTATGTCGACGCCATCATGATCCGCACGACGGAGCATTCGCGCCTGCTGGAGCTCGCCGAACACGCGACCGTGCCGGTCATCAATGCGCTGACCGACGACACGCACCCCTGCCAGATCATGGCCGACATCATGACCTTCGAGGAGCATCGCGGCCCGATCAAGGGCAAGACGATTGCTTGGACCGGCGACGGCAACAATGTGCTGCATTCGCTGATCGAAGGGGCCGCACGCTTCGACTACCGCATGAACATGGCCGTACCCCTTGGTTCCGAGCCAAAGGATCACTATTTGAACTGGGCCCGTAATCAGGGCGCCGAAATCATGCTCTCGCATGATGCCGACCGTGCGGTCGCTGGCGTTGATTGCGTGGTAACCGATACCTGGGTTTCCATGAATCAGGAACACCGGGCCCGCGGTCACAACGTCTTCCAGCCCTATCAGGTCAATCAGGCTTTGATGGCACAGGCCGGCAAGGACGCCTTGTTCATGCATTGCCTGCCCGCCCATCGCGGGGAGGAAGTGACGGACGAAGTGATCGATGGTCCGCAATCCGTTGTTTTCGATGAGGCGGAAAACCGCCTTCATGCGCAAAAGTCGATTCTTGCTTGGTGCCTGGGCGCGATCTGAGGATATAGAACCGCGCGTTTGATGCCGCGGGCGCAGTAGGAGTAAAGCAATGGCGGAAAGTGCAGCCTCGCTGGGTCAATTCGATTTTGCCGGCGACGATCATGTCGTTCCCTTCCAGGTCGAAGGTCTTGATGTGCGCGGCCGCGCCGTGCAGCTCGGACCTCTGCTGGACACAATTCTCGCCCGGCACAATTATCCGGCCCCCGTTGCCCGGCTGTTGGCCGAGGCCGTGGTGCTGACCGTGTTGCTCGGCACCTCGCTGAAGTTCGAGGGCAAGTTCACCGTGCAGACCAAGGGCGACGGACCGGTCGATCTTCTGGTCGCCGATTTCGCGACGCCGGAAAATGTCCGCGCCTATGCCCGCTTCGATGAAGAGGCGCTGGCAAAGGCCGTGGCCGCCGGCGAGACCGAGCCGGAACAGTTGCTCGGCAAGGGCGTGCTCGCCTTCACCATCGATCAGGGTCGCTACAGCCAGCCCTATCAGGGTATCGTGGCGCTCGACGGTGCCTCGCTCGAAGAGATCGCGGGGACCTATTTCCGCCAGTCGGAGCAGATCCCGACCCGCGTTCGTCTGGGCGCTGCCGAACTGTTCGACCGCGACGAGGCCGGCAAGCCGCGCCATCGCTGGCGGGCGGGCGGGTTGATCGCACAGTTCCTGCCGGAAGCACTGGAGCGCATGCGCCAGCCGGATCTCCATGGCGGTGATGGCGATAGCAACCCGCGTCATCATGTCGAGGACGACGCCTGGGAGGAAGCCCGGTCACTGGTCGAGACGATCGATGCCGACGAGCTGACCGATCCGCAGGTCGGAACGGAACGTTTGCTGTTCCGTCTCTTCCACGAGCGTGGCGTGCGCGTCTATGAGCCGAAGGCAGTCTTCGACCGTTGCACCTGTTCGCGCGACAAGCTGAAGGGCGTATTGCAGGGCTTTTCCGCCGAGGAAATCGAGGTGAGCCAGGAGAATGGCGAAATCGCCGTCACCTGCGAGTTCTGCTCGACCACCTACCGCTTCGAAGTCTCCGAGGTAAGGGACGCCTGATCGGGCTCAGTTCAGCGTCCGCAGCAGATTGGGCGTATCGAGAGAAAAGGCGGGGATCTTGACGTGAAAGAGCTCCCCGTCGTCCGTCTCCATCTGATAATGGCCGAACATCATGCCCGATGGCGTATCGAGCGGGCAGCCTGACGAATATTCGTAGGTGTCGCCGGGGCCAAGCCGCGGCTGCTCGCCGACGACGCCAGGCCCGGTCACCTCGTCCACCAGCCCGTTCTGATCGGTGATGTGCCAATAGCGCGTCACCAGCCGGACATTGAGGGTGGAATGGTTGGAAATGATAATGCGATAACCCCAGACATAGCGGTCGTCATCCGGGTCGGATTGCTCCTCCAGATAAAAAGGTTCGACGACGACTTCGATATCCCGTGTTAGAGCGCGATACATGCCTGACACCTTGGTCATTACTCCGAAACGTCGTGCGTTCCAATAAACGCACACCGGACGCTCCAGCATTTTAAGTCTAGGGCATCTGCTCCGCTTTCCATGATCCCACGAAAGCGGGACATCTAGCGGTATCCTATACACAACCTGCCCCGTCAAGGAACGGATTGGTGAAAACCCCTATAGCGGGTAAATCATACGGCTTTTCAGGGACTAAGGCTAGTTCCAAGGGGCAATCGCCTTGGCTGAAGCTATCCGGCGCGCCTGTTGTCAAGGCGAGCCGTCCCGCCCGAACAAGATCCGGGCGGGTTTGCATGACAAAACTCAGGCCGAAACCTGCGCCAGCGCGCGGGCGAAATCCTCGACCAGATCGTCGCCATCCTCGATGCCGGCGGAGAAGCGCACGGTGCCCGGCGAAATGCCGAGTTCGGCGCGAGCCTCGTCGGTGAGGTTCTTGTGCGTGGTGGTGGCCGGATGGGTGATCAGGCTCTTCGAGTCGCCGAGATTGTTGGAAATCCTGACGATCTCCAGCGCGTTCTGCAGCTTGAAGGCCGCTTCCTTGCCGCCCTTCAGCTCGAAGGCCACCAGCGTCGAGCCGCCGGTCATCTGCTTTGCGATGATGTCGGCCTGCGGGTGGTCCTTGCGGCCGGGATAGATCACCTTGGCGACCTTGCCCTGCTCGGCGAGGAAATCGGCGATCTTGGCGGCGTTCGCCGTCTGCTGCGCCACGCGCAGCGGCAGCGTCTCGATGCCCTTCAACAACGTCCAGGCGGTAAACGGCGACATGGCCGGGCCGGTGTGACGGAAATAATCCTGCAGGTTCTCGTCGATCCACTGTTTGTCGGAGAGAATGACGCCACCGAGCGAGCGGCCCTGGCCGTCGATATGCTTAGTGGCGGAATAGACGACGATATGGGCGCCGAGTTCGAGAGGCTTCTGGAAGAGCGGCGTCGCGAAGACGTTGTCGACCACGACCTTGGCGCCGATCTGGTTGGCGAGCTTGGCAACGGCGGCGATATCCACCACTTCCAGCGTCGGATTGGTCGGGCTTTCCAGGAAGAAGACCTTGGTTGTCGGCCGGATGGCCTTTTCCCAGTTCTCGGCGAAGCGGCCGTCGACCAGCGTGCATTCGATGCCGTATTTCGGCGCCAGCGTCTCGACGACCCAGCGGCAGGAGCCGAAGAGCGCGCGGGCGGCAACGATGTGATCGCCGGCCGTCAGCTGGCAAAGGATTGCGGCGGTGACGGCGGCCATGCCCGATGCCGTGGCGCGAGCATCTTCCGCGCCTTCCAGCGCGCACATGCGCTTTTCGAACATGTCATTGGTCGGGCTGCCGTAACGGGCATAGATGAACCCGTCGGTCTCGCCCTTGAAGCGCGCCTCGGCGGCTTCCGATGTGTCGTAGACGAAGCCCTGGGTCAGATAGATCGCTTCGGATGTTTCGCCGAATTGCGAGCGGAGCGTTCCGCTGTGAACGAGTTGGGTTGCGGGGCGCCAAGTCTTGCTCATGCCATCACCACTTTCAAAACAAAAAAACCGGCCGCAATTGCAGACCGGTTTTCAACCCGGTCTTTTTAGCCACTTATTTAACGTGGCTGCAAGCCGACCGGCCAAATCACCACGGGATAAGTTGCAATACTGCTGTTGACCGCTTGCGTCAATTCCCTGAGTTTGGTTTTGTCTGCGGCAAATTATGGAAAAGGCAGAATGGCTCGCAACACTGGAATTTTGGCCGATCGCGCCATTGCCACGCTCTTCGAAGCGGGGCGGCTGACGAGCGAACGGGAACTGGACGACGATCAGATCCAGCCGGCGAGCCTTGACCTTCGCCTCGGCGCGCATGCTTTCCGCGTCCGCGCCAGCTTCATGCCAGGCCCGTCGCATCTCGTCGCCGACAAGCTCGATCGGCTGAAGCTGCATGTGATCGACCTTTCCGAAGGTGCCGTGCTGGAAACCGGCTGCGTCTACATCGTGCCCTTGATGGAGCGCCTCGACCTGCCGGCCGACATGTCGGCCTCGGCCAATCCGAAAAGCTCGACCGGTCGCCTGGACATCTTCACCCGCGTCATCACCGACCGGGCGCAGGAGTTCGACAAGATCCCGGCCGGCTATTCCGGTCCGCTCTATCTGGAGATCAGCCCGCGCACCTTCCCGATCGTCGTTCGCCGCGGCTCGCGCCTGTCGCAGATCCGTTTTCGTGTTGGCCAGGCACTGCTGAACGAGCCGGAACTGATGGCGCTGCATGCCAACGAAACGCTGGTCGCGAGCAAGCAGCCGAACGTCAATGGCGGCGGCATCGCGCTGTCGATCGATCTTGCCGGCGACAAGGAGGGCCTGATCGGCTATCGCGGCAAGCACCACACCGCCGTCGTCGATGTCGACAAGAAGGCGCAGCACGATATCTACGATTTCTGGGAGCCGCTCTATAGCCGTGGCCGCACCGAGCTGATCCTCGATCCGGACGAGTTCTATATCCTCGTTTCGCGCGAAGCCGTGCACGTACCGCCGCACTATGCTGCCGAGATGACGCCTTTCGATCCCTTGGTCGGTGAATTCCGCGTCCACTATGCCGGCTTCTTCGACCCAGGCTTCGGCCATGCCCCCGCCGGCGGCCGCGGCAGCCGCGCCGTGCTGGAGGTGCGCAGTCATGAAGTGCCCTTTATCCTCGAAGACGGCCAGATCGTCGGCCGCCTGGTCTATGAACACATGCTGGAGCAACCCACGAGCCTCTACGGCTCCGGCCTCGGCTCGAACTATCAGGCGCAAGGCCTAAAGCTGTCGAAGCATTTCCGGCTTTGATCACTCAGCTTCCGGCCTTGACAGAGGCCGGCAACTGTTGGACATCTCCGGATATCAGGCGGGTGTAGCTCAATGGTAGAGCAGCAGCTTCCCAAGCTGAATACGAGGGTTCGATTCCCTTCACCCGCTCCACTTTTCCTTCGCTCCATGCTCATGCCAGGCAGGGAACGTCCGATTTCAACTCCTTGAGCAGAGCCGCGCGCATCAGTATCGGACATTGCCGCAATAAAACCTTTGTTTGTTCAGGCTGCTGACAGACAAGCATGACAGAAAGTCGTCCCTAACCGGAACGGACCAGATGCTTAGCTTTGCGTCATTTTACAGACTGAAGGCGATCTTCACGCGCGGCGTGCTGCGGATTTCCCGCCGTACGAAGGTGCCGCGCGGCACGACGATCATCTGGAAGGATGGCCGCGTCAGTATCGGCGCGAGGGCCTTTATCCGCAGAGGTGTCGTCATCGATGCGCAGCGTGGCAGCATCGAGATCGGGGATCACGTCTCCCTCAACGACTATGCGATTTTGCTCGGACGCGGCGGCATCACCATCGGCAATGATGTGCGGATCGCCGCCCATGCCATGGTCGTGTCGTTCGATCACAATTTCGATGATGTCACGCAGCCGATCCGCATGCAGGGTGTGACCAAGAAGCCTGTCGTTATCGAGGACGATGTCTGGATCGGCGCCGGAGCGAAGATTCTCGGCGGCTCCCATATCGCCAAGGGCTGCGTCATCGGCGCCAATGCCGTCGTCAAGGGAAAGACCGTGCCCTACGGCATCTATGTCGGCGCCCCCGCGAAACTGGTCAGGCGGCGAGGGGACCAGGGCGACGTCAGGCCTGCAAAACTCGAACTGCTTCCGCCCCCAAAACGGATAGCAGGTCGTTAGGCAACGCTGCCTTTGCGCTCGATCATGTTGCTATGCCGGACCGGGAGTTTCCGGTTCGTGGCTCGGCGCGATATTCCCCCTTCGGCATGACTCTGTTACACCGATCCTGAAATCAGGAAGCTGACCACCTGACAGGAGGCTTAGTCATCGTCATGCGCGTTTGTCTTTCGTCGTTGATATCCGTGGCGAGATCCTTGACAGGCGCAGTGTTGATGGCTGCCTCCTGCGCTATGCCTGTCGTCGCGCAGCAGGCGCCGCCGTCCGGCCTGCCGGTTCTCTTCGATGCGCGCGAACGGCTGCCGAAGCCGGATCTTTCCACTCTGGTCAGGCTACGCTTCCTGACCTCCGTCGACTTCCCGCCCTTCAATTTCGCCGATCAGAACGGCAAGCTCTCAGGCTTCCATGTCGATCTCGCCCGCGAAATCTGCGACGAGCTCGGCATATCGGACAAGTGCCAGATCCAGGCGCTGCCCTTCGAGGAATTGCAGGGCGCGCTTTCGGCGTCGCAGGGGGATGCGGTGATCGCCGGCGTCGCGGTGACGCCGGAGCTACGCAAGAGTTTCGCCTTCTCGCGCCCCTTCCTGATGTTGCCCGCTCGCTTCGTGCGCAATCTCAAGGCGCCGATTGATGGTCGGACGGCGGCAGCCCTTGCCGGCCATTCGGTAGGGGTGGTCAAGGGCACAACGCATGAGGCGATGCTGGCAGCCTTCTTCCCGGCGATCAAGCTGGTGCCATTCGACGACAAGGACGCGCTTCTGGCGGCCGTGAAGGACGGTAAGGTCGATGCCGGCTTTGCCGACGGATTGCAGCTTTCTTTTTGGGTGTCGTCGCCGTCGGCGGAAAAGTGCTGCGCCTTGTTCGACGGCCCCTACCTCTCGCAGCAATTCCTCGGCGAAGGCATGACCATCATGCTGCGCGAGCAGGATGCCGATCTGACGGCCGCGATCAACCATGCCCTGGCGACCCTGTCGCGCAACGGCCGGCTGCAGGAAATCTATCTGCGCTATTTTCCTTACGGATTGTATTGAGCGGGCTTTTCAGCCCTTGCGGTAACGGGCAATGGCGCTGCGCTCGATGGCGGCGCAGGTCAGCTTGCCGAGATCGAGGCGGTCGCGCAGCAAGCTCAGCAGGCGCAGCTCCTCGGCCTTGACCGACAAGTCGGCGGAAGCGACCTCGACGGCAAGTGCATAGGCGGTGTCGTAGAGCCGTGGTGGCAGGGTGTCGCGCACGGTTTCCAGCACGATGTCGAGCCCTTCGCTGCCGGCCAGAAGCCTGGCGCAGTCGCGCGAAACATCGATCAGCTTTTCGTCATCGAAGCCCTTGAAGACCGGCAGGGCATGGATGAGTTCACCGATCCGGGTCATTTCGCGGTCGTTCATCGTCCGGTCGACAGCGGATGCCATGACCATGACGTAGATCAGGGCCTCTTGGGCGGAAAGCGGCTTATTCATAACGAAACAAAATCCTTTGAAACTGGCGGCAGACTAGAAAGTCATGTCTCTCATGACAAGAGCCGGTGGCGGAAGCGTGGCGTCAGATCGGATTAAGCGGATCTTCCTTGGCCGGAGCCGGCGCGAGCGTCGATTTCCGGCCCTTGCGCGGGTCGTCGCCATAGATGCCGCGCTTCTGTTGCTTCGCCTGTTCCGCAGCGGCCTCCAGCGGCGATCCGGCCTCCGGCTCGGCCCAACCGAAACGGACGAGCCATTCGCTAAGGTCGATGCGAACATAGCGGCAGTGTCCCGTCATCGTGCCCTGCCAGGTCGCGCTCGGCAGGTCGCAATCGATGATCCGGCCGCGCAGATACATGCGGAACGCGGTACGTGCCGCTGTCCCGCACGGCCAGCTCTTGCCATCAGACCCGGCGCACATCCGGCCGATATCGGTCGGTATGATGCCGGAAAGCTGCACGCTCCTGTTGCCGACGGTCAGCATGCCGGCGCGGTCGGAAGACGGCCGCACCAGCTCCACGGGCTCCGTCCCCCCAGCTTGCTTCTGGTCGTCGCTTGGCGTCTGGCTGTCGCCGGGCGACGCCTGCTGAGTGGATGGCGTCATGGGCACGGTCCGGCGGGCTGCAGCCGCCGCTGCCCTGTCGGCCTGGTCGGCGGGTGCGGGGAACGGTGCCGCCTGCTCCGGTTCAGCCTTCTTTATCTCGGGCGCTTCGGTCTTAGTCCCGTCGGCATCGGTCGTATTCTTTGGGGCAGGCTGAGCCTCTGGTGCGGTTGCCGGCGCCGTTTCCGACTGTGTTAGCTGGGCGGGCGATGTGCCTTGCAACTCCATCGCTGGCTTCGCTGTGGACGATTTGTCTTGATCGGCCGGCACTATGACCGCGTCTTTAGCGGTATCTTCGGCTGCCACGACCGGCGCCACGGCAGGCGCGGATGTCAAGGTTGCGGCGGGCGGCTCGCTCTTCGTGGCGGCCGGGACCGTTGTCTGCGCCGTGGCGCTATCTGCCATGACAGTCGCTGCCGCAATGACGGTGCCGGCTGTTATCGGCAACGTCTTTTTGGGTGCTGTATCGGTAAGCGTCTGCGCCGGCGCGACATCGGCTTGCGCTACCTCGATCGGCGCAGCCGCTGTGGCCGAGTGGTTTTCAGCTTCGGCCTTGCTCGCTGCGCGACCCGGCAGATGGAAACCATGTTCGTTCACCTGCACCGCAACCAAAGTCAGCCATGAACCGACCACGACACCTGCCACACCTGCAAGCCAAACATTACGACGCATAGCGGGAAAACTTTCCTATTGGCTGGCCCAGATGATCCGGGCGATCCATTCCACATCCGCAAGATCGAAGCTGCGATTGGGATGTTCTGGGTTGAGCGACAGCAGTTCGATCGACTTTGCGCTCTGCCGCAGCAGCACCTTGGCCATGACTTCGCCCTCGCGGGTCTTGACCACCACGCGGTCGCTGCGTCGGATCTGCGCGCCCGGCTCGACGATCAGCACGTCGCCGTCGCGATAGAGCGGCAGCATGCTTTCGCCCTGAACCTCGAGCGCATAGACGCCGCCCTTCTGTCCTGGTGCTGCGGGAAACTCCACCATGTCCCAGCCCTGGCCGGCCGGAAAGCCGCCATCGTCGAAAAAGCCGCCTGAGCCGGCTTGCGCGAAACCAAGCAGCGGAATGGAGCTTGCGGGTGGTGAAGAGGCATGATCCGCATTGCCATCGCCTCTCTCCACTGGACGCAGGATGCCGAGAAACTGCTCCATACTGGCCCCGGTCGCGCCCAACACCTTGGCGATCGATTCCGTCGATGGCCAGCGCAGACGTCCGTCCTGGCCCAGCCGCTTCGACTTGTTGAAGGAGGTGGGATCGAGGCCGGCGCGCCGGGCAAGGCCCGATGGCGTCAAGGCATAGCGTTCGGCAAGTTTGTCGATCGCGCTCCATATCTGCTCATGTGACAGCATCGCCGCTCAGCACCCGGAAGCCGGATATCCGGCGTTTGACCTTTAAGGAAAGGTTAACCGAGGCTTTTTTGCGAGTAAAGGGCGGGGTAGGAATAAGGTCCTTTAATCCCCTTGCTTTCGCTCCTGGTTCCCAAGGCGTCAGGTTTTCTGCGGCAGCGCCTTGTTGTCGGGTTCCTCGTTCTGGAACTCCTTGGCCATGCCCATGAAGCCGCGCATGAATTTCTGCATGATGCCGAGCGTGCGGTCGACATCAGCGTCGCTGGGCAGGGTCGATCCACCGCCGGCGCTCGCGGTCTTTTCCAGCTTGGTGACGCGGTCGGATAGGCGGTCGAGTTCGTCGTCATAGGCGGCGCGTTCGTCTGCGGCCATACGGCAGACGAGATTGCCGCTTTGATCCTGGCAGATCGACATCGCGCCCGTCTGCTTGTCGAGGCGGATGAAATGATCGCCGCTGCGCTCGAGTTGGAAGCGTGTTGCGTCCGGCTCGGCCGCCTGGCTTGGTACGCTAAGAAGAAGAGTGGCGGGCAGGAGCAGGGCTGTGAGGCCCGTTACGATTTCCTTCGTCATGTCATCCTCCGGATTTTCTGCGTTAAAACCCTAAATCCACCACGGAAACCGTGGACATCGGCGTCGGTTTTCGTGCAAAGCCCTATCAGGACATGTTTACACGGGGATGATGACCGCTATGCCAGTGGTTTACAAGATCGTGCCGGATACGCTCTGGCAGCAAGCCAGACAAACCGGCGTTTTTCATGGCGCATCGATCGACCTGACCGACGGTTTCATCCATTTGTCGACGGCGAAGCAATCGAAAGAGACGGCGGCGCGATACTTTGCCGGCCAGCAAGGCCTGCTGCTGGTAGCGATCGACGGCGATGCGCTCGGCGACAGGCTGGTATTCGAACCTTCGCGCGGCGGTGCTCTCTTCCCGCATCTTTATGCGCCGCTGCCGCTTTCGGCCGTGCTCTGGGCAAAGCCGCTGCCGCTTGGCCCCGATGGCGCACATGTCTTTCCGGAGATCTCAGAATGATCGGCTCTTTTCGAGACCTTGGCCGGCGTGGCCTCTTCCTTCTCGATCCGGAAACGGCGCATGGCATGTCGATTGCCGCTCTGAAGTCTGGCCTAGTGCCTACATGCCGGGTGAGCAACGATCCCCGCTTGCGTCAGATCGTGGCCGGGCTGGATTTTGCCAATCCGCTCGGCATGGCCGCCGGTTATGACAAGAATGCCGAAGTACCCGAGGCGCTTTTGAAGCTCGGCTTCGGCTTTACCGAGATCGGCACGGTGACCCCGAAGCCGCAACCCGGCAATCCGCGTCCGCGCATCTTCCGCCTGGTCGAGGATGAAGGCGTCATCAACCGCCTCGGCTTCAACAATGAAGGCCACGAAGCCGCACTCCGGCGCCTCCAGCCGATCCGCGGGAATGGCATTATCGGCGTCAATATCGGCGCCAACAAGGATAGCGCCGACCGTATCGCCGATTATGTCGCCGGCATCCGCCGCTTCTATTCCGTGGCGCGCTATTTCACCGCGAATATCTCCTCGCCCAACACGCCGGGCCTGCGCGACCTGCAGGCACGCGAAAGCCTGTCGGCACTGCTTTCGGCCGTGCTTGCCGCGCGCGACGACGAAGCCGCCAAGGCTGGCAAGAAGATCCCGGTCTTCCTGAAGATCGCACCGGACCTGACCGAAGAGGGCATGGACGACATCGCGGCCGAAGTTTTGGCGCATGCGCTCGACGGGCTGATCGTTTCCAACACCACGCTTTCGCGCGACGGGTTGAAGGATCAGGTGCAGGCGAAGGAAGCCGGCGGCCTCTCCGGCAAGCCGGTGTTCGAAAGGTCAACGGTCGTGCTTGCCAAGATGCGCCGCCGCGTTGGTGCCGCCCTGCCGATCATCGGCGTCGGTGGCGTTTCCTCGGCGGAGACCGCTCTGGAGAAGATCAGGGCGGGCGCCGATCTGGTGCAGCTCTATTCCTGCATGGTCTATGAGGGGCCGGGCCTGCCGGGTCGCGTCGTTGCCGGCCTGTCGAAACTGCTCGACCGCGAGCGCGTCGCCTCGATCCGCGAGTTGCGTGACAGCAGGCTCGATTACTGGGCGGACCGGAAGGTCTGATCGACCCGCTTTTTCAGACCAATGATCAGGAGAAGGCCACGGAACAGCAGGAAGGCGTTGATCGCCATCCACAGGCCGTGATTGCGCAGCGTCGGCACGAGGATAGCAAGGGTAATCAGATAGCCGGCAAAGGATAGCAGCATGCGGTTGCGCATCGCGCTCGACCAGGTGGCACCGATGTACACGCCGTCCATCAGGAAGGCGAGCGCACCCGTCAGCCCAGATATGGCGGCCCAGGGCAGGTAGGCTCCGGCGGCAGCGCGCACGTCTTCGGACGTGGTTAGCAGGCGGATCAGCGCCGGGCCGGCCGCAAAGAAGAACAGGGCGGCGGCAAGGGCCAGTCCGAAGGACCAGAGACCGGTCAGCTTCAGCCCGCGCTCGAAGGCGGGGCGATAGTTGGCACCGATCGAGCGCCCGGTGATCTGCTCTGCGGCATTCGCGAGCCCGTCAAGATAATAGGCGGACAGCAACAGGAAGTTCATCACCACCGCATTGGCGGCAAGCGTCACCGCGCCAAAGCTGTTGCCGATGCGGGTCATCAGCGTGAAGGCGCCGAGCAGCACGAAGGTGCGGATAAGGATATCGCGGTTGAGCGCGAAGAGCTGTTTGAGCTTGGCCGGCGACAGTAGCTCGGCGCGGCTGGGCCGTGGCTCGCCCGAGAAGCTTTTGAGTACGATGGCAAGGCCAGTAAGCGTGCCGGCCGCCTCGCCGATCAGCGTGCCCCAGGCAACGCCTGCTACACCCCAGCTAAGCCAGAGGCCGAGCACCAGGGCGAGGACGATGTTGACGCCGTTGATCACCGTCTGCAGCAGCAGGCCGATGCGGCCCTGGCCGCGCCCGAGCACGAAACCGAGAATGGCGTAGTTGGCGAGTGCCATCGGGCCGGCCAGCATGCGGATCGAGAAATAGGTGCGTGTCGCCTCGGCAACGCCGCCCTCCGGCCCCATCAGCTTGATACCGAGCCAGAGCAGGACGGGCGACAACAGGACGATCAGGATGCCGCATGCAAGCGCCGAGAGCAGCGCCCGCCAGAAAATCGCCTGCTGCTCGTGCCGGTCGTGGCGGCCATAGGCCTGCGCCGTGAGGCCGGTGGTCGAAGCACGCAGGAAGTTGAAGCTCGAGAAGATAAGATCGAAGAGCATGGCGCCGATCGCCAGGCCCGCCAACGCGTCCGGCTGGCCGAGTTGCCCGACGACAGCGGTGCCGACAATGCCGAGCAATGGTGTCGTGATGAAGCCGAGCGTCATCGGAAGGGCGATGGACAGCACCAGCCGGTGCGTCACGTCAAAGGGCAGGACTTTGCCGCCGCGTGCTTGTTGATCCATCTCCGGTCGGCCTCTCCTCAGTTCGAGGAGAGCACCATGGACCAATAAGGCCTGCCGCCGGAAGAGGGGGTATAGGCGAGAGCGACGCCAAGACCATCATATTTGCCGAGCATGTTGTGCAAATGCTTCGGAGAGTTGATCCAGGCGGTTACTGCGGCGTCTACACTCTTCTGTCCCTCGGCGATATTCTCGGCGGCCGGCAGCTTAACGCCGCTTGATTTGACGCGCGTGCCGAAATTATCGCCGATGCCGATCAGATGCTCCATCTTGCCGGCATCCGCCATGCGCCTGGCCTGGTAAATCGCTGCCGAGCTGGCGGCGGTATCGATCTGCAACGGCGGTAGTCCGTTCTTGGCGCGCAGGGCATTGACGAGCGGCAGCGCGGAGGCGGTCTGGTCGCTGGCCGGTATGTTGGAGAGATGGCTCGGCGCCGTCGCGCAGCTCGTGACGATGGCGGCGAGCGCAAGGCCGGTGAGACGCAGTGCATGGCGCCGCGCGAAAGACGTGTTTGGGGAGATCATATCAACGACGGTAATTGAAGAGGCGCAGGAGGATGAAGAGTGGAATGACGAGCGTGGCGCCAAGCACCAGGTAATCGCCGAACTCGCCGAGCGCTGCAAAGCCGCTGTGCCAGAGATCCAGCAGGAAGCGGCGGACGCCATAAAGGAAGTCGAGCGGACGCCAACCGAAAAACTTCATCGTGAAGCCGACGATCAGCGACACGATGATAAGCTTCACCAGCGTGCGGCCGGGCGAGTCGCCGAGGAACTTGTTCATCTGATCGGACATGCTGACGTCTCCATAATGCCTGTAGAGCGGTCCTGAGATAGGGCTGCGACCCGTGACTCGCAAGCTCTTTTGCCGCAGCGCTCACCTGAAACAGGTGCCTGCCTGAAATAGGACTTGAGTTTTTTTGTGGCCACGTCCAAAGGCGGAGGTCAAACAGGACCCTGATCATGCTGCCGAGCCAGCTTTCCTCCGGCGACGTCATTGCCGACCGTCGCGCCGACTATGCGAAGATGCTTGCCGAAAGCGGCGAACCGGCCAGCGCTGCCGAGCTGATGGAACAGGCGCTGGAGCTGGCGCCGTCCTGGGCCGCCGGCTGGTTCAATCTCGCGATCTATCGCGAAAAGGCGGGCAATGTTGAGGGCGCCGTCGCGGCGCTGAACGAGGTTTTGACGCTCGATGAAGGCGATGTCTTCGGCGCGCGGCTGAAGCTTGCCGTTCTGGGCGCTGCCGAGTTGCCCGAACAACCGCCGAGCCGCTATGTCGAGCGGCTGTTTGACGATTATGCCGACCGGTTCGAGACATCGCTGGTCGAGAAGCTTGGCTACACGGTACCGCAAAAGCTCGCGGCGCTGATCGCCGACACAGCCGACATCCCGGCGCGCTTCTATCTTGCTGTCGATCTCGGTTGCGGTACTGGCCTCTTCGGCCCGGAAATCCGCGCGCGGGTCGATCGGCTGGAGGGGTTCGATCTGTCGAAGGGCATGCTTACCAAGGCAGCGGAAAAGGGCGTCTACGACCATCTCGGTCAGGCTGACCTGTCGCTGGCGCCATCCCTGTCCGGCGTGTTCGATAACGGGCTTGTGCCGGCCCGCGCGGACCTAATCACCGCCGCCGACGTGCTGATGTATCTCGGCAATCTCCAGGGCGTCATGGCGATCGTCGCGGAGCTGGCCGCTCCCGAAGCCGTTTTTGCTTTTTCAGTCGAGGATGCGCAGGAGGCGGAAGGCTATCTCTTGCGGGATTCGCTGCGTTTCGCCCATTCGGAAGCCTATGTCAGGGCGCTTCTGGCCGACCATGGCTTTGTCGTCCACAATCTGGCCCGCAGCGTCATTCGCATGGATGGCGGAAAACCGGTGCATGGCATTCTGTTCGTTACGCGGAAAACCGCCTGACGGATCGAATCTTGCAAAGTTTAAATAGGTCAGCATTCCTTACATATTCCGCTTGATTGTCGTTTCCGTTTTTTGGCAGAATCCCGAAAACAAAGGGAAAGTATCATGGCGAGCCTGAAGAGCGCTTTTGGCGTCTGGAACACCTCCGCTACGCGGCATTCGCTGGTCGAGGATATCCAGGGGATATTGTCCGGCAGCCTGATATCGTCGCTCGGGCTATTTTGCCTGTCGAGCGCCGGCCTCTTGACGGGCAGCACGGCGGGCATCGCCTTTCTGCTGCATTACGCGATCGGCGTGAATTTCGGCGTGGCCTTCTTCGTCGTCAACCTGCCGTTCTTCTATCTGTCCTGGAAGCAGCTTGGCCGCGCCTTCACCATCAAGACCTTCATCGCCATCGCGCTGACCTCGCTGCTGACGAACCTGCAGCCGCAACTGTTCGAAATCGCCCATATCAACGCCTTCTGGTCGGCGCTGCTTGGCGGCGTCCTGCTCGGCTTCGGGCTGCTCGCACTCTATCGCCACCGCGCCAGCCTGGGCGGCGTCGGCATATTGGGCATCTATCTTCAGGAACGTTTCGGGATACGTGCCGGACTTGTCCAGCTTGCGGTCGACATGTGCGTGCTCGCAGTCGCCTTTACGGTGACCACGCCGTTCGTGGTCATCTGCTCGGTGCTGGGCGCAGTCGCGCTCAATCTCTTCGTCGCGATCAACCATCGGTCGGATCGCTACATCGCCTTTTAGGGCGGCGTGGGCTTATTGTTTGCGGGTTGTGTCGGAGTCCGCGATGGCGGCTTCGTGATACCAGCTATCGAAATCGACCACGGCGACGCGCGGGCCAATGTCCGGATTAAGGTTCACATGGCTACGCTGACCAGCGGGAATGGTCCGGGCCTTGATGGGAAACTGAAAAATCTTTGCCGTTTCATGCAGTGGACTGATGGCCATTACGATGTCTCTCCCTTTTGATGCTCAAGCGGGTGCGCTTCAAGAGACAGCTTATATATAGCAGAGTTGGAGCCCATTTTTCAGGTGTTTGCATAAAAAAAATGCAAAAGGTTGAAATTATAGGCAATTTTGATGTTTTGAGCCGGTAAATCACGGCGTTTGGATGATGAATTGCTGCGCTGCTTCGAATCTGGTGCGCTGCGACAAGTTGTCAGTGATTTGCCCGCAAATAGCTCAGGATTTTGAGAAAATCAGACGCATAGCAGTCGAAAGTCGGCCCGATATGACTCGGAACTGCACGTTTTCTCGAATTGAGCGCCGCGCCAGCAGAATCTGGCATGTCACATGCATGGTGTTGGTCAGCCGTTTGTAGTGAAAGTTTTTGGGCGGGCGCGCCTTCTAATTTTTCTGCTTCGCCTGATTAACTCTATGAGGTGCGTAATGACTAAATTTAAGCTCGAGTATATCTGGCTCGACGGGTACACCCCAGTACCGAACCTGCGTGGCAAGACGCAGATCAAGGAATTCAACGATTTCCCGACGCTCGAGCAGCTCCCGCTCTGGGGCTTCGACGGTTCGTCGACGCTGCAGGCCGAAGGCCGCAGCTCGGATTGCGTGCTGAAGCCTGTTGCCATTTACCCGGACCCGGCCCGCACTAACGGCGCACTCGTCATGTGCGAAGTCATGATGCCGGATGGCGTTACGCCGCATCCGTCCAACAGCCGCGCGACCATCCTTGACGATGAAGACGCATGGTTCGGCTTCGAGCAGGAATACTTCTTCTACAAGGACGGCCGTCCGCTCGGCTTCCCGGAAGCTGGTTACCCGGCTCCGCAGGGTCCGTACTACACCGGCGTCGGCTACAGCAATGTTGGTGACGTTGCCCGCGAAATCGTCGAAGAGCATCTTGACCTTTGCCTCGAAGCCGGCATCAACCACGAAGGCATCAACGCCGAAGTGGCCAAGGGCCAGTGGGAATTCCAGATTTTCGGCAAGGGCTCCAAGCGCGCCGCCGACCAGATCTGGATGGCTCGCTACCTGCTGCAGCGCCTGACGGAAAAGTACGGCATCGACATCGAGTTCCATTGCAAGCCGCTCGGCGACACCGACTGGAACGGCTCGGGCATGCACTGCAACTTCTCGACCAAGTTCATGCGCGAAGTTGGCGGCAAGGCCTATTTCGAAGCGTTGATGGCTCAGTTCGACAAGAACCTCGACGCTCACATCGCTGTCTACGGCCCGGACAACGACAAGCGTCTGACCGGCAAGCACGAAACGGCTCCGTGGAACAAGTTCAGCTACGGCGTTGCCGACCGCGGTGCTTCGATCCGCGTTCCGCATTCCTTCGTCAAGAACGACTACAAGGGCTACCTCGAAGATCGTCGTCCGAACTCGCAGGGCGACCCCTACCAGATCGCTTCGCAGGTTCTGAAGACCATCTCGGAAGTCCCGACGGAAGGCTTCGCTTCGGCTGCAGCCTAAGTGTTTTCAGTCGCCGGCTTATCCGGATAGCTAAAAAAGGCGCGGGATTTCGGTCCCGCGCCTTTTTAATTTAGGGCTCGCTCTGAGGCCATCAATGGCGACTATCGCCCAGACTCTCGTCTGCTTCATGCCGCCACCCCCAAAACTCCGTCATCCTCGGGCTTGACCCGAGGATCCACGCCCAAGCTGCGGGCTATACGAGAGGTTTTCGGGTGCAGCGTTCAAAAGATGCACTCTCGCCAACGCTCGCCGGCTACATTTTTGCCGTGCTGACGCGCCTGTGCCTGGATCCTCGGGTCAAGCCCGAGGATGACGGAGTTCAGGAGGACGCGGAGACACACAACGAGCCGAGAGCTTACCGGAAAGAAGGCCTTCAGGCCGCCTTGCTTGCCGCATCGATCGGATGCTGCGAGCGGAAACCTACGGCGAGCCGGTTCCAGACGTTGATCGTGCCGATCGCCACGGTGATCTTGACGATCTCCTCCTCGCTGAAATGCTGCTTCAGCACCTCGAAATCCGCATCCGGCGCGCCGGTTTCGGCAATCTTCGTCACCGCATCAACCCAGCCGAGCAGGGCGCGTTCGCGGGCGTCATAAACCGGCGATTCTCGCCAGACGCACATCAGGTTGATCCATTGCTCGCTCAGACCGTCGTGGCGGGATTCCTTGACATGCATGTCGACGCAATAGGCGCAGCCATTGATCTGCGAGGCGCGCAGCTTGATCAGGTGGATGAAGCGGCGTTCCAGGCCCGAGGTCTGGACATAGTTCTCGAGGGCGGCAACGGCCTTGTAGGCTTCGGGCGATGCTTTTGCGAAATTGAAACGAGCTTGCATGGTTCTCTCCTTGGGTTTTCGATCTATCGGTTGGTTCTGCGTTCATTGAGGGCAAGGAAGGCGCAGCCTCTTGCCGCGATGGAGCCGTCGTCGCTTTCGGCGAGGTCGGCCAAAATGTCGGCGATGGCGGTTTTCGCCAGTTCGGCGCGGTAGACCCTTTCGGCGGCCAGCATCGCCGCGCTGATGCCGCAGGGTTTCGTGAAATATTTGCCCGGCAGCGGGTTCGGCCCGCGCTGGCGGATCTCGGCACAGCGAAAGGCGGGCGCCGGCCCTTCGACCGCCAGCACGATATCGAGCAGGCTGATGTCCTTCGGCAGTCGTGCCAGCCGGTAGCCGCCTTTGGGGCCGGGCACGGTGTCGAGAATGCCGGCACCGGAAAGCGCCTGCAGATGCTTCAGGAGATAGCTCACCGACACACCATGAAACTCGGCAATCGCCGCCGCCGAAAGCACACCGCCTTCGGACAGTCCGGCCAGCACTGCAACGCTGTGTATGGCTTGCTCTACGCCCTCGCCGAGTTTCATTGGTTTGTCCTTTTTGTATCGTGGATATTTTTTATCCGCGATTATCTGAGGAGTCAATACCTCTTCTTTTTCGTGGATTTCTCGCTACTTTCGCAACGTGGACCAGATCGATTCCGAGAGCCATCTTGCCTTGCCTGCCCCTTTTATCCGCTGGTTCGCGGAAAAGGGCTGGCAGCCGCGCGCGCATCAGTTGGAATTGCTGGCGCGCGCCGAGGCCGGCGAAAGCACCTTGCTGATTGCGCCGACGGGAGCCGGCAAGACGCTGGCCGGCTTCTTGCCGTCGCTCACCGACCTGACACGCCGGGGCAAAATCCCGCCGGGCTCCGCTTTCACCGGCATCCACACGCTCTACATCTCGCCGCTGAAGGCGCTCGCCGTCGATATCGAGCGCAACCTGATGAAGCCGGTTACCGAGATGGGCCTGCCGGTCTCAGTCGAAAACCGGACCGGCGATACGCCGAGCAGCAAGCGGCAACGCCAGAAGCTCAATCCGCCCGATATCCTGCTGACGACGCCGGAGCAGGTGGCGCTGCTGCTCGCCAATCGTGAGGCTGAGCGCTTCTTCAAGGACCTGAAATACATCGTCCTCGACGAGCTGCATTCGCTGGTGACGTCGAAGCGTGGCCACATGCTCTCCCTTGGCCTTGCCCGCATCCGCGAGCTTGCCCCGCGCGTGCAGACCATCGGCCTTTCCGCCACGGTCGCAGTGCCGATGGATCTGCAGAAATGGCTGGTGGCGCAGCAGGAGGGGGCGGAGCGGCATGCCGGACTGGTGATGGTCGAGGGCGGTGCCAAGCCTGATATTTCGATCCTTGCGACGGACGAACGCATCCCCTGGTCCGGCCATTCCGCCAAATACGCCATTCCCGATATCTATCGTGAGCTGAAGGAGCATCGGACCACGCTGCTCTTCGTCAACACGCGCTCGCAGGCGGAAATGCTGTTTCAGGAGCTATGGTCGGCCAATGACGATAATCTGCCGATCGCACTGCATCACGGCTCGCTCGATGTCGGTCAGCGCCGCAAGGTCGAGGCCGCCATGGCCGCCAACAGGCTGCGCGCCGTCGTCGCCACGTCGACGCTCGATCTCGGTATCGACTGGGGCGATGTCGATCTCGTCATCCATGTCGGCGCACCGAAGGGCGCAAGCCGCCTTGCACAGCGCATCGGCCGCGCCAATCACCGCATGGACGAGCCGTCAAAGGCGATCCTCGTGCCGGCCAATCGTTTCGAGGTGATGGAATGCCAGGCGGCGCTCGACGCCAATTATGTCGGGGCGCAGGATACGCCGCCGGTTGGCACCGGTGCGCTCGACGTCCTGGCCCAGCATGTTCTCGGCATGGCCTGCGCCGAACCCTTCGACATGCTGGAACTCTATGATGAGGTCCGCAGCGCTTCGCCCTATGCCGATCTTTCCTGGGAGACCTTCGAGCGCATCGTCGATTTCGTCGCCACCGGCGGCTATGCGCTCAGAACCTATGAGCGCTATGCCCGCATCCGCAAGACGCCGGAGGGTCGCTGGCGGGTCTCCAATCCACAGGTGGCGCAGCAATACCGACTGAACCTCGGCACCATCGTCGAAGAGGCGATGCTGAATATCCGTATGGTGAAGCGCAATGCGTTGGGCTCGCTCGGCCGAGGTGGGGCGTCTCTCGGCAAGGTTGAGGAGTATTTTCTCGAACAGCTATCGCCCGGCGACACGTTTCTGTTCTCCGGCAAGGTTCTGCGCTTCGAAGGTATCCGTGAGAATGAGTGTCTAGCCTCGCAGGCCTTTTCCATGGACCCGAAAATCCCGTCCTATGCCGGCGGCAAGTTTCCGTTGTCGACCTACCTTGCCGATCAGGTGCGCTCGATGATCGCCGATCCGGATCGATGGTGCCGTCTGCCGGATCAGGTGCGCGACTGGCTGAAAATCCAGAAAGACAAGTCGATGCTGCCGAAGCGCGACGAGTTGCTGATCGAGACCTTTCCGCGCGGCAGCCGGGCCTACATGGTCGCCTATCCCTTCGAAGGACGGTTGGCGCACCAGACGCTCGGCATGCTGTTGACGCGGCGGCTGGAGCGGGCAGGGGCAAAGCCGATGGGCTTCGTCGCCACCGATTATTCGCTCGGTATCTGGGGGCTGGAGGATCTGGGCGTGATGATCGCCAACGGCCATCTCAGCCTCTCCGATCTCTTCGACGAGGATATGCTCGGCGACGATCTCGAGGCGTGGCTTGATGAATCCTTCCTGCTGAAGCGGACCTTCCGCAATTGCGCCGTGATTGCCGGCTTGATCGAGCGTCGTCATCCCGGCAAGGAAAAGACCGGCCGGCAGGTGACGGTGTCTGCCGATCTGATCTATGACGTGCTGCGCAGCCATGAGCCCGACCATATCCTGATGCAGGCGACACGGCAGAATGCGGCGACGGGACTTTTGGATATCGGCCGTCTTGGGGATATGCTGAAGCGAATCAAGGGCCACATCACCCATCGGGCGTTGGATCACATCTCGCCGCTTGCTGTGCCGGTGATGCTGGAAATCGGCAAGGTGCCGGTGCCGGGCGAAGCCCACGATGTCCTGCTGGCCGAAGCGGCGGATGATCTGATCCGCGAGGCCATGGAATAAGCGTGATCCCAAAAAGCGCGAAGCGGTTTTGGGATGGGATCATGCGAAACGAATGATGAAGGTAGACTAAGGTGATGAACCGGCTGGCGCTAGCGCGAGAGATGAATGGCCTGACGCCTGCATCGGGCGTAGAGACCATCGTTCATGGCGTTGCCGCCGTCTGCGATCCGCTCGGCGCGCTCTATCTGCCGGATGCCGGGATTCTTGTCGTCTCCGATCTTCATCTGGAAAAGGGTGCTGCCTTCGCGCGGCGCGGCATGCTGCTGCCGCCTTACGATACGCTGGCGACGCTGACCGTGCTTGCCGCCGTCATCTCCCGCTACGACCCGAAGCTCGTCGTCTCGCTCGGTGACAATTTTCATGATCGCGTCGGCTCCGAGCATCTGCCGGAGGAATTCCGCAGCCTGATCGTCACCATGGCGCGCGGCCGCGAATGGATCTGGATCAACGGCAACCACGATCCGGATGGCACGGTCGATTTGCCCGGCCAATCCGTCGATGAGATGCATTATGGCGGGCTGACCTTCCGTCACGAGCCGAAGCTGGGACGGCAAGCCGGCGAGATCGCCGGCCATCTGCATCCCTCCGCCACCGTCCGTCGTCGCGAGAAATCCATCCGCAGGCCGTGCTTTGCCACCGACGGCGCCCGCCTGCTGATGCCCGCTTTCGGCGTCATGACCGGTGGGCTGGACCTGCGCCACAAGGCCATGACCGGACTGTTCGACCGGGAGAACCTCATTGCCCATCTGCTCGGCCGCGACCGGATCTATTCGGTTCGCTTCGGCAATCTCTCGGCCTAGGCCGTTTTCAAGGGCTCATAGCGCAGGATCACCGCGCCGGTTTTCAAAGGCCGGGAGTCGATGAGCTTCATCGGCCGCTGTTCTCCTGCCGGCTTGAAATGCGGGTTGCCGGCTCCGAGAACGACGGGGACGAGACAGATGCGGATTTCGTCGATTAATCCCGCCTTCAGCAGCACATCGGTCACCTCGGCGCTGCCGAAGACGAATATGGTCTTGCCCGGCTCCGCTTTCAGTCTTTTGACTTCGGTCGCGATGTCGGAAACGACGCGGGTATTGTTCCATTCCGCCTTGTCCATCGTCCGCGAAGCGGCGATTTTGGCGATGCCGTTCATATAGGCGGCGATATCGGGCGTTTCCGTCGCGGTCTGCCAATAGGCGGCCATGCCCTCATAGGTCTTGCGGCCGAAGATCAGGAGATCGCCTTCGCGGCCGAGATCGGTCGCATAGCGCTCCAGCTCGTCTCCCCAGGCGAGCATGTGGAAATCCAGATCCCAGGGCTTCGTTCCCTCGAAATATCCGTCGAGCGTCATCAGGTTCCAGACAACAAGCTTTCTCATCGGTTTCCTCCTTGATGATAACCATATCACAATCAAAACTGGTTGCTAAAAGCAAGCGGTTGAAAGCTAGATTGACTGATGGCAAAATGCAAGCAGTTTTTTGGAGATCTCTATGGACGCACCTCATCGTTCCGGCTGCCCGATCAATCTGACGCTCGAAATCCTCGGCGACCGCTGGAGCCTGATCATCATCCGCGACATCATGTTCGGCAATCGCCGCCACTTTCGCGAGCTTTTGCAGAATTCGCAGGAGGGCATCGCCTCCAACATCCTAGCCGATCGGCTAAAGCGGCTGGTGGAGCGTGGGCTCCTGACCCGCGACGACGATCCGACACACAAGCAGAAAGCCATCTACAGCCTCACCGAGATGGCGATCGAGCTCGTGCCGCTTTTTGCCCATATGGGCGCCTGGGGCCGCAAGCACCTGCCAGTCTCCGAAGAGCTGTCGATCCGTGCCGAGTTGCTGGAGGATGGCGGGCCGGCGCTCTGGGAGGACTTTATGGAGGAGCTGAGGGCAAGGCACCTGGGCAAGGTGCTGCCGCCGGGCACGCCGTCGGTGCTTGGACGACTGACGGAAGCTTATCTGGAGGTGGTGGCCCGGAAGAAGAGTGCCTGATCAGCGCTTCCGGAACACAAAACTCGCCGTCCATCCCGTGATCACCGCCAGCAACACTGAAAACATGCCATAGGCAATCGGTTGTCCGTGCGCGGCGTCGGTGATGGTCTGCTCGATGCCGGTCTTGATGACGCGCAGCGGCAGGGCTTTCTCGCCGATGAACTTGCCACTCTTGAAGAGATAGGCGCGCACGGTATGCACGCCGTTCGGCACGTTGGCCGGGAGCCTCAGCGTTGCCTTGAACAGGCTGGAACTGACGAAGCGTACGCCGGCTGGATCGCTTTCGTAGAGGCCGCCGGACTGCTGCAGCCGCCGGAAGGCCTGGCGAAATTCCGGCACATCGGCGCCGCTGCCGACAAAACCGACCGGGATGAGCGGAATATGATCCGTGCCGATGCCGCGGTCGTTCAGTTCAAGCGGCGCGGTGATGTTGTCGACGGCCCGCGTGCTCGATAGCGAATAGGCCTGCGGCACATGCTCGAAGGTCATCGAGCGGGTGTTGATCCAGATGCCGAAAACCCGCTCCTTCTTGCGCACGGTGGCATTTTCGCGCGGCCCCTCCAGCACGACGACGATGTCGTATTGGCCTATCGCCAGAAGCAGCTGGTCGGTATTGGACAGCGCGCCGAAGATCGTCAGATCCGCACCGGTGAAATCGGAGGTGATGGCGATTTCGCTGGTCGAAGTGCCGATCTCCATCGTCTCGCGCACCGTGGTCGAGGTCGTCGGCTGATCGAGCAGCACCTGTGCCTTGGCGCTGAAGGGCGCAAGCAGGAGGCTGGCGGCAAGGATCAGGCTGTAACGTTTCATCGGCCCGATCCTTCGAGCACGACCGAATAGATATCGGCAGGTGTGACCACCAGCGCGATCAACAGGCGTAGGCCGACGGCAAGCACCAGCAGGCCGAGCAGGGCGCGCAGCTGCTCGCCGCGCAGCTTCTGACCAACGCGCACGCCATATTGTGCGCCGATGACGCCCGCCACCATCAGCAGGAAGGCGAGCACGATATCGACGGAATAGTTGGTCGCCGCCTGGACGATCGTCGTATAGGCGGTGACGAAGATGATCTGGAACAGCGAGGTGCCGACCACGACATTGGTCGGGATGCGCAAGAGATAGATCATCGCCGGCACCATGATGAAGCCGCCGCCGACACCCATGACCGAGGTCAGGATGCCGATGCCGAAGCCGAGGGCGATCACCGGGATGACGCTCAGATAGATCTTCGATTTCTTGAAGCGCATCTTTAGCGGCAGCCGGTGCACCCAGCTATGATGCCCCGGTCTGCGGGGTGCCGCCGGCTCGTTGCGGGCGGCGCGGCGCATCGCGTTCAGGCTTTCCCACAGCATCAAGCCGCCGATCGTGCCGAGGAACACGACGTAGAGCAGCGAAATGAAGAGATCGAGCTGGCCGATGCGTCGGAGCAGCGAGAAGATCCAGATGCCGACCGTAGCGCCGGAAAGACCGCCGATCAGAAGAACCGATCCGAGCTTCATATCCAGCGTGCCACGCCTGAAATGGGTAATGGCGCCGGAGATCGACGAGGCGACAACCTGGTTGGCACCGGTGGCGACGGCGACGACGGGGGGGATGTTGTAGAAGATCAGAAGCGGCGTGATCAGAAAGCCGCCGCCGACGCCGAACATGCCGGAGAGAAACCCAACGGCTGCGCCCATGCCGAGAATAATGAAGATATTCACGGACAGTTCTGCGATCGGCAGATAGATCGTCACGGTCTGATCCCAGTTGCAGACATCCGAGCGCAAACGAGCGGACGCCTATGGACAATTCCCCATTAAACAGGGGAGCCTAATCTGAAATGATTGCCAGAGCCTTAGGAAAAGCGCTGACATCTCTCAGCTTTTGCAGTCTTCATCCCAACTTAGCGTGGCTTTTTTCGCGATCATGTGACGGTTTTCTTCACGATGCAAAGCCGGCCTAAAGCCGCTATAGGCCTTTTTGTCGTCACAGGCGTGTTGCTAGAATTGGCCGAACACGCACAAGTTTAACACATGAGGGATTCGGTTGCGAAAACTTGCTATTTCGATCTTGGTTGCTGGCATAAGCGTCGCATCGATCGCCGTCGCGCAAGCGGATCGGTCTGTCATGATCGCCAAGCAATATGGGGTCGCAACCGGCCTTGCCGCCAATTGCCCGAACCTGACCCTCAACGAGAGCAAGGTGGATGCATTCCTGGATGCCGAGGGAATTCACAGGGTCGACCGCGTCGAGGGAAGCCCGTTTTATGAGACGGTCAGCGAGGCAATCAAATCCGCCGATGACATGATCAGGCAGTCGGCTGCGGGTAAGAAAAACGACAGCAAGGGCAAGCAGGTTTTCGCCTGCAAGACCCTGCTCGAGGTCGTTCATCGCAATGACAGCGTGCTCAAGGGCTTCCTAGATCCGAAATGAAGCGCGCGACGCTCAGTTGTTGCGTGCCAGCAGTTCCTTGACGAGCTTGTCGGTCACCTTTCCGTCCTGCGGCAGGCCGACTGATTTCTGGAAGCTCTTCAGCGCGGCGACCGTCTTCTCGCCCATGGAACCATCCGGAGCGCCGGCATCGAAGCCGTTGTTGTTGAGGATCGCCTGGATATTGCGGATCGCCTTCTTCATGTCGACCGAGGCGGTGTTGACGCCCTTGCCGGTCGTCCACTCATCGGGGATGTTGGTGCCGTTGGCCCCGGCGTCCAGCGGCTGTACCTTCCAGAGGTCGACCTTGGCGCGGGCGCCTTCAAGCGCGTCCGGCTTCATGGCGTTCGCCACTTCATCACGCTTCTGCGCTGCGTCCTTGTCACCACCCTTGGCGGCGATCGCGAACCATTTGTAGGATTCCTGCAGGTCCTGCTTCACGCCGTTGCCGCGTGCATAGAGGATAGCCAGATTGAACTGACTGTCGGAGACGCCGAGATTGGCGGCCTTGATGAACCAGTTTGCCGCCGTCGGATAATCCTGTGGGCCGGCCGTACCGGAAGCATCGAGGACGGCGAGGTTGTGCATGGCGCTGGCATTGCCCTGATTGGCGGCCTGCTCGTAATAGCTCTTGGCCTTGGCCAGATCGCGGTCGAGGCCGTTGCCCTTCTCGTACATGCTGGCAAGCCGGTATTGCGCCGGCGCATAACCCTTGTCGGCGGCAAGCTGATACCAGCTCGCGGCTTGCTTGAGGTCGGCAGTCACGCCCCGGCCATCCGTGTAGCGCGCGCCGATCTCGAACAGGGCGACGGGATCGCCCGACTTGGCAGCGGCAACGAGCGTCGGCGGCTGCATGCCGTCGGGCACAGTGATCGCGGCGGATGCGGGAGTTGTGGTGGCTGCGGCATCCGTGGGCGCGAAGGCCGTGGTCTGCTGGACGGGTGCTGTGCTGCCGGCCGGCATCAATGCCTCGCTGGTCTGGTTGCCGTCAAGCGGAGCCGCCGTGGTCAGGTGATCGCTGGTGGGCGCGACAGCTGGGGAGGGCTGTGCCGTTCCCGCAGTGCTGTCGGTTGAGGCTTGCGTCGCCGGTGCTTGGCTGGCCGGTGCACTCGCTGTCGCCTGAGCGTTCGATGTTGGCGTTTGGGCGGCGTCGGTCGCCGAGGTGTGTACGGAGATCTCGGTCGGCGCCTTCTGGCCGCGCGTCAGCGTGTTGACCAGCGGGAAGGCCATGATGGCGAGCAGGGCTGCGCCGACGGCAAGCAGGATCGGCCGGCGAAAGCGCGAGAATGCACCGCGCTTCTTGTCGTCGCTCTTGGCTGCGGGAGCCGAGCGCTGCGTCTGGTCCACTTCCATCGCGGCGGCCTGCGCGGCGCGACGGGCGGCGGCGATATAGTCGGCGCGTTCGTTTTCGCTCGGCTGCTTGGCATTGCCGCTGCGCGCGGCATTCTGGCTGGCGCGTACACGCTCCAGGATCTTCTTGATATCGGGAGCGCCCGAGCCCGGCTCGATGAGTTCGTTTGCCTCTTCGGCCGGCATCATGTCGATCGGATCGATCGACGGCGCCGGCTCGATCACGGGCCGGTCGGGCGTGAAGATCGGTTCGGCTTTCTCAGGCGTGAAAAAGCGTTTGCCGAGGCTGGCGAGCAGGCCCGGTTTCACGCCGTCTTTCTTCGCCGCAGCCTTGATCTCCGCCTTGGTGGCGGCGTCGATGGCTTGGGTGACGGCGACTTCCCCTGAGGGCTGGGGTTCCGCCGGAGCGATGGTGCGGATGATCGGGCCAGCCTGCTGCGGCGCAGCCAAAGGCGGCTTGATCGGCGGGGCCTCGGCCTCGGCAAAGACGTCGCTCTCGAAACTGGCGGCGGGCATGGCAGCCGCCGGCCGGCGGTGTTCCATATGGTCGAGGCGATCGGCAATCTGGAGCAGCGTGTCGTGCAGTGCCTCAAAGGTGCGGTGCGTGCGCTCGTCGCTGCTGCGGCTGAGGTCTTCGAGGTGACGAAGGTCCTCGGCTAGCGCCGTCATTGCCGACATGTCGGAGGCATGTGCACCATTGCCGAAGTTGCCTTCGCGTGAATAGGCCTCGACGACCGCTTCCGCCGCGTGGCGGGCCGCCTCGATTACATATTCGTCGTTGGTCGTCATGTACTCTTCGATGGCGCTCATGCGGCGGTCGAAATCGACGGGCATGTGGTCGGCGCCGGGGCGCGGCTCGCTCATCAGCAATGTCGAGAGGTGGGCGATCTGCTCTTCGAGATGGCGCAGCGCCAGCGTGTCGGTCGGCGGCGCGGCGGTGCTGACCTCCAGGCGCGCGGCGATATCGGAGAGGCGGCCCTCCAGCTGGCGAACAGCACCGTCATCGAGGCCAGCCACTGACTGCACCGGATGGGACTCCATTTCGTCGATGCGCCGCGCCAGGTAGTCCAGCCGCTCGGCCAGCACATGGTCGACGGAACCATGGTCGAGCGCATCGATCTTGCGCGAGATGTCGGCGAGGTAGTTGATAAGTTCCGGCTGCGGCACGGCTCTCTGCGAGCGCTCCATCAGCTGGGACAGCTGGTCCAGGCGTTCTTCCAGCCGGGCGACGGTCTTGCTGTTGCCGAGGTCGTCGATACGCATGGCCAGTGCTTCGAGGCGGTTGGAGAGATCGTCCGACGGCTGCTGGCGCGTGGTATCGCGGCTCATCGTGTCGATCTGGTCGGCGATGCCGCTGATGCGGCCTTCGAGCCGCTGCATGGCCTGATCCTGCGGCTTCATCATGCCGCCGAGGCTTTCCATGGCGGTGGCAATCGTCAGCAGCTTGTTTTCCAGCGCTCGCACGGTGGGGCTGTCGCTCATGCTGCCCAGATGCTGCTTGATATCGTCAAGGCGATAGGCAAGCGACACCACTTCGTCCTGCAGGCCGGCGGTATCGATCGCCTGAACCTGGCGCTCGACATGGTGCAGGGACTCTTCGCGGGCAAGCCCGTCCATCAGCGAGCGCAGTTCGTCGAACTCCGCCTTCAGGCCGGTGGTTTCCGGCTTGCCGGGGTGCACTGCGAGCTGGCTGATGCTGTCGGCAAGCCGCGCCATGTCCTCGCGAACGTCGGCGGCAAAATGCTTGTCCTCGGTATTGTCACGGATGTCGCGGATCTCGGCGCGCAGCGCGCTGACCTCGCGGGTAACGCTTTCGGCGATATCGCGCTTCAGGTCCTGGCGCAGGTTGACCAGCGCCTGGGCGATATCGACTGAGCTTTCGGCGGTAGGCCGCAGTGCCGAAGGCAGCGGCGGGCGGGGAGCGTGATGGTCTGCGACGCGTCGGCCAAGCGGCTGCTCGGCCACGGCACTATCCTCACGGCGAGGATGCATGCGCTCGCGGCTGGCCTCCAGCATGCGCTGCCGCTGACGGATTTCTGCAAGGGGGTCGGAACGCAGCTCGGTTTCGGCGCGCTCGGTGCGGAGAGGACGTTCATAGGGACGGCTTGCATAGGCTTCGCGTTCGGTACGCGGCGCCCGCTCCGGTAGGGGGGTGCGTTCCGGCATGACCCGGCGTTCCGGCACTGCACCATAGCCGCCCGCAACACGCTGGCGCGTATCCTGCGCGGCAGCCGTGCCCATCAGGCCCTCGATGCGTGCTTCCAGCCCTTCGATGGTGCGACTCAGCGCATCCAGCGACGTCCAGTCGCCCGTGCCGGTAGGATTTGATCGCGATCCGCTCATCTTTTGCTCGCCTCGACCCCGCTCTGGGCCTTCTTGCTGTGCGGGAGGGCGACTTGGCTTTCTCAGCGCAAGACCGCATCCCACCGTTCGGAAAGGGATGATTTAGTAGACTTTCCTCAGACCGAGCCGCGAAACGGCGCTTCCCCGAACCATATTGATGAAGGAAGCGCGAAGCATCGCTGCTCATCCCGCACAATCTATGAAACGTGGTAAACAACCCGTTAAGTTTTGCCGAAATCTTAACCTTTTATTTCGGTCTTGTTATTGAATATGTTCATGTTCTTATAAATGTGACGGGTACGATACCGGCTGGATCCTGCCTTTGTTCCCGATAGTCCGAAATCGATTGCGACTTCCTCGCCCACCAAAAAAACCGCAGCGCCAGTCAAATTTGACGTTTACGCAAACGTCAATATTTTGTAAGACTACCTCAAAGGCCGGAATACGAGGTCCGGCACCGAATTGGAGGAATTCGAAAAATGCCAGTCTACAAGGCCCCAGTGACCGACACGCTCTTCGTCCTGAACGACGTACTTGGGCTGGAACGCTACAACAATCTGCCGGGCTTTGCCGAGGCCAGCCCCGACATGATCGAGGCGATCGTCGGTGAGGCGGCCAAGCTGGCGGAAGAGGTGCTCTTTCCGCTCAATTATTCCGGTGATCAGGAAGGCTGCGTGCGCCACGACGACGCCACGGTCTCGACGCCGAAGGGTTTCAAGCAAGGGTATCAGGCCTATTGCGAAGGCGGCTGGATCGGCCTTGCCGTGCCGGAAGAGTTCGGCGGGCAGGGACTTCCCTACACGCTGCATGCCGCCGTCGGCGAATATACCTCCGCCGCCAACATGTCGCTGATGATGTATCCCGGCCTGACGCAGGGCGCGATCGCCGCGATCCTCGTGCATGGTTCCGACGAGCAGAAGCGCACCTACCTGCCGAAGATGGTCGAGGGCACTTGGTCCGGCACCATGAACCTCACCGAGCCGCATTGCGGCACCGATCTCGGCCTGCTGCGCACCAAGGCGGTGCCTCAAGGCGACGGCAGCTACAAGATTTCCGGGCAGAAGATCTTCATCTCCGCCGGCGAACACGACATGACCGACAATATCGTGCATCTGGTGCTTGCCCGCATCGAGGGCGCGCCGGAAGGCACCAAGGGCATCTCGTTGTTCATCGTGCCGAAATTCATGGTGAAGGAAGATGGTTCGCTCGGCGCCCGCAACCCGGTTTCCTGCGGCGCCATCGAGCACAAGATGGGCATTCATGGCAACGCCACCTGCGTCATGAACTATGACGAGGCGACCGGCTTCCTCATCGGCGCCGAGAACAGGGGCCTCAACGCCATGTTCGTGATGATGAACGAAGCCCGCCTTGGCGTCGGCCTGCAGGGGCTTTCGATTGCGGAAATCGCTTATCAGAACGCCGCAGCCTATGCTCGCGACCGCATCCAAGGCCGTTCGCTCTCCGGCCCGAAGGCGCCGGACAAGAAGGCCGATCCGATCATTGTCCATCCCGATATCCGCCGCACGCTGATGACCATCCGCGCCTTCAACGAGGCCGGCCGTGCCTTCCTGCTCTGGACGGCGCTGAAGTCTGACATTGCTCATCGCTCGCAGGACGAGAAGGAGCGGCAGGCGGCTGACGATATTCTTGGTCTGGCAACGCCGATCCTCAAGGGCGTCCTGACCGACAAGGGCTTCGATCATGCCGTCATGGCGCAGCAGGTCTTCGGCGGCCACGGCTATATTGAAGAGCATGGCATGAGCCAGTATGTTCGCGATGCCCGCATCACCATGATCTATGAGGGCGCCAACGGCATCCAGGCGCTCGATCTGGTCGGCCGCAAGCTGGCATTGAATGGCGGTCGTGCCGTCATGGCCCTGTTCAAGGAAATCGGCGATTTCTGCGAGGAGAACCGAAACGACGAGCAGCTGGGTTTCTTCACCAAGCACCTGAAGAAGGGCTTGAACGATGCCCAGGCCGCGACCATGTGGTTCATGCAGAATGCCATGGCCAAGCCCGACAATGCCGGTGCCGGCTCGACCGACTACATGCACCTCTTCGGCCTCGTCGTCCTCGGCTATATGTGGGCAAAGATGGCAAAGGCGGCGCAGGACGGTCTTGCGAACGGCGACACCGCGCGCGAGGATTATCTTAAGAACAAGCTTGTCACGGCGCGGTTCTACATGGAACGCATCATGCCGGAAACGGCACTGCGCAAGGTCCGCATCGAGGCCGGTGCCGACACGATGATGGAACTGGCGGCGGAAGCGTTTTGAACAGAACGGCGCTTGCCGCCGCAGGGAGATGAGAGATGACTGAGGTTTTCATTTACGACCATGTTCGCACGCCGCGCGGGCGTGGCAAGAAGGATGGATCGCTGCACGAAGTACCGTCCGTCCGTCTGGCCGCCAAGACGCTGGAGGCGATCCGCGATCGCAACGGGCTGGACACCGGAACGGTGGACGACATCATCATGGGCTGCGTCGATCCGGTTCTGGACGCCGGCGCCGTCATCCCGAAGGCAGCTGCTTTCGAGGCGGGATATTCGACCACCGCACCCGGCATGCAGATCTCGCGCTTCTGCGCTTCCGGCCTCGATGCCGTGAATTTCGGCGCGGCCAAGATCGCGCAAGGGGCTGACGATATCGTCATCGCCGGCGGCGTCGAGAGCATGTCGCGCGTTGGCCTCGGCATGTCCGGCGGCGCCTGGTTCATGGACCCCTCTGTCAATTTCCCGGCTTATTTCATGCCGCAGGGCGTCTCCGCCGACCTGATCGCCACCAAATACGGCTTCTCCCGTGATGATGTCGACGCCTATGCCGTCGAGAGCCAGAAGCGGGCGGCGAATGCCTGGGAGAAGGGTTATTTCAAGAATTCCGTCGTGCCGGTGAAGGATATCAACGGCCTGACGATCCTCGACAGGGATGAGCATATGCGCCCCGGTACGGACATGCAGGCGCTGGCCTCGCTCAACCCGTCCTTCCAGATGCCCGGCGAGATGGGCGGTTTCGAAGCTGTCGGCATCCAGGCGCATCCGGAAATCGAACGCATCAACTATGTGCATCATGCCGGCAATTCCTCAGGGATCGTCGACGGTGCGGCGGCTGTATTGCTCGGCTCAAAGGCGGGCGGTGAGAGCATGGGGCTGAAGCCGCGTGGCCGCATCAAGGCCTTTGCCAATATCGGCTCCGACCCGGCGCTGATGCTGACCGGCCCGGTCGACGTCACCGAGAAGCTGTTGAAGCGCACCGGCATGTCGCTGGCCGATATCGATCTGTTCGAGCTCAACGAAGCCTTTGCCGCCGTCGTGCTGCGCTACATGCAGGCTTTCGACATTTCGCATGACAAGATCAACGTCAACGGCGGCGCCATCGCCATGGGCCATCCGTTGGGCGCCACCGGCGCGATGATCCTCGGCACCGTGCTCGACGAGCTGGAACGCCGCGATCTGAACGTGGCGCTGGTCACGCTCTGCATCGGCGCCGGCATGGGCACGGCCACGATCGTCGAACGCGTCTGAGGGAGGGGAAAGCAATGGCTTACACAAATTTCACCATCGAGACCGACGCAGACGGCATCGCGCTCGTTACCTGGGACATGCCCGGAAAATCCATGAACGTCTTCACCTCCGAGGTGATGGACGAACTGAACGCCATCATCGACGCGACCGTTGCCGACGCGGCGGTCAAGGGCGTGGTCTTCACCTCGAGCAAGTCCTCCTTCTCCGGCGGCGCTGATCTCTCGATGATCAAGTCGATGTTCTCCTTCTATCAGGATGAGAAGGCGAAAGAGCCGGCCGGCGCCGCGCAGAAACTCTTCGATCTTGTGGGGCGCATGACCGGCCTCTTCCGCAAGCTCGAAACCTGCGGCAAGCCGTGGGTTTCCGCCATTAACGGCACTTGCATGGGTGGTGCCTTCGAGCTGTCGCTGGCCTGCCACGGCCGCGTTGCGTCCAGCGCGAAAAGCGTCAAGATCGCTCTGCCGGAAGTCAAGGTCGGCATTTTCCCCGGCGCTGGCGGCACGCAACGTGTGTCGCGATTGACCGACGCGCAATCGGCCTTGCAGATGATGACGACAGGCCAGTCGCTGACGGCGGTGCGCGCCAAGGCAATGAACCTGGTTCATCAGGTGGTCGAGCCGGATCAGTTGATCCCGGCCGCCAAGCAGATGATCAAGGACGGGCTGAAGCCGGTCGCACCCTGGGACGAAAAGGGCTTCAAGGCCCCCGGCGGCGGTATCTGGACGCCGGCCTCGGCCCAGCTCTGGCCGGCTGCTCCGGCCATCCTGCGCCGAGAGACATCGGGCAATTATCCGGCGGCGCTCGCCATCCTAAAATGTGTCTATGAAGGCCTCCAGGTGCCTTTCGACACCGGCCTGAAGATCGAGCAACGCTATTTCACCCAGGTGCTGCAGACCACTGAAGCCTATTCGATGATCCGCTCGCTGTTCATCTCCATGCAGGAACTCGGCAAGGGTGCTCGCCGCCCGGCCGGACAGCTGAAGACGGTGCTGAAGAAAGTCGGCGTCGTCGGTGCCGGCTTCATGGGTGCTTCCATCGCCTATGTCACGGCCGCGGCCGGCTTGTCCGTGACGCTGATCGACCGCGATCTGGAAGCTGCCGGCAAGGGCAAGAGCGTCGGCGAAGGTCTGGTGAAGGATGCTGTCGGTAAGGGAAGAATGACGCAGGAAGATGGCGCGGCGCTACTCTCCCGCATCACGCCGTCTGCCACCTATGCCGATCTCAGCGATGCCGATCTCGTCATCGAAGCGGTCTTCGAGGATCGCGAAGTCAAAAAAGCGGTCATCGAGGCGGTCGAAGCCGTGCTGCCGGAAGGCGCCATCTTTGCCTCCAACACCTCGACGCTGCCGATCTCTGGCCTTGCGAAGAACTCCAAGCGTCCGGCCGATTTTATCGGCGTCCATTTCTTCTCTCCGGTCGAGAAGATGATGTTGACCGAAGTCATCCTCGGCAAGGAAACGGGCGACCGCGCCCTTGCCGTGGCGCTGGATTACGTCGCCGCGATCAAGAAGACGCCGATCGTCGTCAACGACACTCGTGGCTTTTTCGTCAATCGCTGCGTCTTCCGCTATATCCATGAAGCCTATGACATGCTGATCGAAGGCGTGCCCGCGACCATGATCGAAAACGCCGCCAAGATGGCCGGCATGCCGGTTGGCCCCCTGGCACTCAACGACGAAGTCGCTATCGACCTATCGCTGAAGATCCTCAAGGCGACCGTCGCCGACCTCGGCGAGAAAGCAGTCGATCCGCGCCACATGCAACTGATCAGCCGTCTCGTGGAAGGTGAGGGCCGTCTGGGCCGCAAGAACTCCAAGGGCTTCTATGACTACCCGCCGAAGCCGGCTAAGAAATCGCTGTGGCTGGGCCTGAAGGACCTCTATCCGCAGAAGAAGGCGGACGAGATCGATGTCGCCGTCCTGAAGCAGCGCTTCCTCGCCACCATCGCGCTCGAAGCCGCCCGCACCATGGAAGAGGGCATCGTCACCGATCCGCGCGAAGCCGATGTCGGCTCCATCCTCGGCTTCGGCTTCGCCCCCTATACCGGCGGCGCGCTCTCCTACATCGACGGCATGGGCGTCAAAGCCTTCGTGAGCCTTTGCGAAACGCTGGCCAAGACCTACGGCCCGCACTTCGCGCCGACGGCGCTGCTCAAGGATATGGCAGCCAAGGGCGAGACGTTTTACGGACGATTTGATCCGTACAGCGTGAAAGCTGCAGCCTGAGGATCGACTTCTCTAGAGCATAAAAATGGGCCGTTCCTGCCGGGAGCGGCCCTTTTCATTGTTCTGCGTCTGGTAGGTGGCCGTTTCGCTATCGATAGTAGCGAGTTGGCGGACGCCTTATACCGAAGCCACCATTTTTTTCCGCCCCGCCCTCAGCGCCAGCACGCCGCTGCCGACCAGCAGCAGGATGGCGACCGCGTAGATGTCGGTGGTTTCCGTATATCCCACGGCCTTTGACAGAAATCCGGCCAGGATAGCGGGAAGGCTGAAGGAGAGGTAGCTTTGGATATAGTAGGCCGAGAGCAGGCCAGCGCGTTCGTCGGGCTTGGCGAGCGGCATGATGCTGCGCACGGCGGCGAGGAAATTGGTGCCGAGGCCGGCGCCGGCGATCAGCGTGCCGGCGATAAGGATCGGCACTTGAGCTATATGCACGCCGGCAACGATGGTGAGAATGCCGAGCGTCATGGTGGATATTCCGAACGTCAGCGTCGTTGCTGCAATTTTTTTGCGCAGTAAGAATACAGTCGTCGCAGCGCTGACCGTCAGCGCGGCAACCACTGAGCCACCGACGAGGGGCGCGGTGCTGCCTGTCGTGGTACTCACCAGTGACGGAACCAGCGAGAGATAAAAGCCGGCCAGGGCCCAGACGGCGATATTGATCGGCGTCAATGCCAGCAGCGTTCGGCGGGCTTGCGGCGGGACGGTCACTTCGGGCTTCAGCGAGGCAAGCAGGCCGGCCCTGCGGCGGGTCGTTTCGGGTATCGCCCAGATCAGGATGGCTTGTGCCACGAGGAGGACGAGCGTGACGGCATAGACGAGGAACATTGGCGCCGGCGCATATTGCACCAGGGCGCTGGTGCCCAGCGCGCCGATCGCCATGCCGGTCAGAGGCGCGATGCTGTTGGTGACCGACCCCTTGGTGGGATCGAGATCGACAAGGGCAGCGCCGATGGAGCTTGCCGCCGCCCCCGTGGCAAAGCCCTGCACGATACGGGCGGCGATCAGCCAATTCGGGCCGTCGGCCATTAAAAACAGCGCCATCGCCACCATATTGAGGAGGAGTGAGACGAAGATCACCGGCCGGCGCCCGAGGTGATCGGAGATCGAGCCGACGATCAGCAGCGAGACAAGAAGGGCAAAGGCATAGACGGCGAAGATTACCGTGATCAGCACCGGCGAGAAGGCGAAGGCCTGCTGGTAAATGCGATAGAGCGGGGTCGGTGCCGAAGAGGCGGCAAAGAAGGTGGCGCTGGTGGCGGCATAAAAGAGCGGCGCCAGCCGCCGGCCGAGCGGCGTTTGTGAATTGGCGGTGGATTCGATCGGAGTCATCGATTACATCCTGCCTAAAGCTAAAAAGTTGCGTTAACCGCTATGTAGTACTTGATGCAGATAAAAGCAAATAATTTGCGTTAGTGGCGCGTCCTGTTTTTGCGCGCCGCCAGCAGCAAAGGGAAAGATTGGCATAGATCATGGGTTCCAAGGACAATCCGCGCCCCGGCGGGCGCAGCGCCAGGGTTCAGGCCGCGGTGCACCAAGCGGTTCGCGATATGCTGGCCGTGATGGATCGTGCAGAGGTGACGATCCCGTTGATCGCCCAGCGCGCTAATGTGACGCCATCGACGATCTATCGCCGCTGGGGTGATTTGCAGGAGCTTCTGGCCGACGTCGCCGCTTCGCGCCTGCAGCCGGAGATGGAGCCGGCCGAGACGGGCAGCGTCTATGAGGACCTGCAGGCCTGGGTCGAGCAATATGCCGACGAAATGTCCTCCGGTGCCGGACGGGAGATGACCCGCGATATCCTGTCCGTGCCCGACACGGCCAATGCGGAAAAATGCAGCGGCTACACCCAGCAGCAATTGCGCGTCCTCATAGCCCGGGCACAGGCTCGGGGCGAGCCATTCCCGACGCTTACTGAACTGATGGATTACGTCATCTCGCCGATCATGTACCGCATCCTCTTCGAGCAGCCACCGAACGCCGAGTGCGTTCGCAGACTGATCTCGCGGGTGATATCGACGGCAGCGGCCAAATCCTGACGCAAAGGCCTGAGCCGGGCGAATCACTCACCAGCGACACCAACGTCTTTTCATCGTTTTGGTTGTGTTACCCGCAACTGACGAACAAGTAAGCCGGTGATCGCACTTTAAAATTGCTTCATCGGGGCAGTTACCGTGGGATATACGGTCGCGCGTTAACTATCATGTTGGTTCGCTATTGAAAAATAATACAAAAGATGATGCTAATAGTTAATGATGAATTCAATGGCAACGCGAAGGGGACTAGTCAATGCTGAATGAATTCAAGGCATTTATCGCCAAAGGTAATGTCATGGATCTCGCGGTCGGCGTGATCATCGGCGGCGCCTTCGGAGGTATCGTAAAATCACTGGTTGACGATATCATCATGCCAATCGTGGGCGCGATTTTCGGCGGCTTCGATTTCTCGAATTACTTCCTTGGCCTTTCCTCGGCGGTCAATGCACCGACGTTGGCTGGTGCCCGTGCGCAGGGCGCGGTTCTCGCTTACGGTAGCTTTATCACCGTTCTCATCAACTTCCTCATTCTTGCCTGGATCATCTTCCTGATGGTCAAGGGCGTGAATACGCTGCGGGCGCAGGTCGAGCGCAAGGACAACAAGGTTGCCGAGGCAGCGCCGCCGCCCGCCGATGTCCAGCTGCTTACCGAAATCCGCGATCTTCTCGCCAAGCGCTAAGTCGCTTCGACAGATCCGTTCTTCAAAAGCCTCGGCCTCGCAAGGGCCGGGGCTTTTATTCATCACGGAAATCGATCGGTCGCTAAGGCAAAGTCATGGGATTTCGCAGCCGTTCTGCTCTATGAAGGCGAAAACCGGAGACTTTGCATGTCGATATTGAATAGCCTCAGCCCGCGCGCCCTGGCAGCGCCCGAAAGCGGGATCGTCGAAGTCGTGAATTACGCTCGTGGCCGCGACGGCCTGCTGCCGCTGTGGGTCGGCGAGGGCGATCTGCCGACGCCGGATTTCATCAATCGCGCCGCCATGGCCTCGCTCAATGCCGGCGAAACTTTCTACACCTGGCAACGCGGCATCCCGGAACTGCGTCAGGCCCTGTCGGCCTATTACGCCCGGCACTTCGATGTCTCCCTGCCAATGGAGAATTTCTACGTCACCGGCTCCGGCATGCAGGCAATTCAGCTCTCGGTGCAGGCGATCACCTCGCCCGGCGATGAAATGATCTACTTCTCGCCCGCCTGGCCGAATATCGCGGCGGCGCTGGAGATTGCCGGCGCCCGCTCGGTCGGCGTGCCGCTGCAATTCGAGAATGGTAAGTGGACGCTTGATCTCGAGCGGCTGAAGGCGGCGATCACGCCGAGGACCAAGGGCTTGTTCATCAACACGCCGTCGAACCCGACCGGCTGGACTGCGACGCACAAGGACCTCTCTGATATCCTGGCGCTTGCCCGCGAGCATGGCCTCTGGATCATGGCCGACGAGATCTATGCACTTTACTATTATGCCGGCGGCCGGGCTCCTTCCTTCCTCGACATCAAGGAAGCCGACGACAAGATCTTGTTCGTCAATTCCTTCTCGAAGAACTGGTCGATGACCGGCTGGCGCGTCGGCTGGATCGTCGCACCCGCCGAGATTGGCCAGGTGATGGAAAACCTCGTGCAGTATTCGACCTCCGGCGTGGCGCAGTTCATGCAGAAGGGCGCGGTCGCCGCACTGAACGAAGGCGACGATTTCGTCCGCTCCAACATCGCCAAGGCCACCCGCTCGCGCGATATCCTTTGTGACGCGCTGCTCGCCACCAACCGCGTCCAGACCCTGAAGCCGGACGGCGCGCTTTACGCCTTCCTGAAGATCGACGGCGTCACCGACAGCCGCAAGGCCGCCATCGACATCGTCGACAAGACCGGCGTTGGCCTCGCACCTGGAACCGCCTTCGGCCAGGGAGGCGAACTCTTCCTGCGCGCCTGCTTCCTGCGCGATCCGGCACAGGTGGAAGATGCGGCCGAGCGGTTGAGCCGGTATGTTTTGAGTTTGTGAGCCCATAGGCTTGCTGGCAGATGAATTGACTAAACCCGGCCGCTGAGCCGGGTTTTTTGTGTGTTTGACCCGGATCACTAAAATCCCACCAATCCCGGAAAACCCCTCCTAACCATAGCAACAAACTTCCCCTCCCAACGGCCCCCACAGCGCGCGCTTTTAATCAAATCGCACGAATACAACCCTCATATATCCCCTGCTTAAGACTTGGCGGGGACGCGAAGAATGACGGTGTTGGTGACGGGCGGAGCCGGCTATATCGGCAGCCATATGGTCTGGAGATTGCTGGATGCCGGCGAGGACGTCGTGGTCGTCGACCGTCTGTCCACCGGCTTTCGCTGGGCTGTGCCTTCGGCCGCGCGCTTCTATCTTGGTGATGCCGCCGATGAAACCCTGTTGCAGACGATCTTTGCCGAAAACGATATCGACGCCATCATTCACTTTGCCGGATCCTCGGTCGTGCCGGCCTCGATCGAAGACCCGCTTGGCTATTATGAGAACAATACCGGCAAGACACGCACCCTGATGAGTGCGGCGATCAGAGCCGGCATTCGCCATTTCGTCTTTTCGTCCACCGCCGCAGTCTATGGCTCGCAGCCCGCCGATAGACCGGTGAAGGAAAGCGCGCCCCTCCTGCCAGAAACGCCCTACGGTCAGTCCAAGCTGATGTCGGAGCTGATGCTGCGTGATGCAGCCACGGCGTATGATTTCCGCTATGTGGCGCTGCGCTATTTCAACGTTGCCGGCGCCGATCCGCAGGGGCGGGCCGGGCAATCGACCGATGGCGCCACCCATCTGGTCAAGGTTGCCTGCGAGGCCGCACTCGGCCGCCGCCGTCAGGTGGAGATCTACGGCACCGACTATCCGACGCATGACGGTACCGGCGTGCGTGACTATATCCATGTCTCCGATCTCGTCGACGCGCATTTGATGGCGCTCCGGCATCTGCGTGATGGCGGCCGGCCGCTTGTCGCCAATTGCGGCTATGGCGTCGGCTATTCGGTGCTGGATGTGCTGAACATGGTCATGCGCGTGCATGGCCGTGCCTTCCGGATTCACATGGCGCCGCGCCGGCCGGGCGATACCGCCAGCGTCGTTGCCGACGCCACGCTTGCCCATCGCGAACTGGGCTGGACGCCGAAGTATAATTGCATGGAGACGATCGTGCGCTCGTCGCTGGAATGGGAACTTCAGCTCGCCGACAGATCCGGCTTCGATGCTAGCGGCTTACGCAAGGTGTTCGCGGCACCCAGTCTTTGACATCGGATATTCAAGCCGATCCGTGGCCGAGAAAGGCCGGGGCATTGCGGTGCACTGCTTCCATCAGAAAATCGATAACAGTACGCACACGCGGCGACTGGCGCAGGTCGCGGTGGCAGGTGATCCAGTAGTGACGCTTCAGGTCGACGTCATCCGGCAGCACCATCTGAAGATCCGGATGCCGGCAGGCGATGAAGTAGGGTAATACGCAGAGCCCAAGCCCGTTCTTCGTCGCCGTCAATTGCGCGAAGATGCTGGAACTCTGGAATTGCGGCTTGATGCGCGGATGGATATCGCCGAGATAATCGAGACCGGGCGCGAAGATCATGTCTTCGATGTAGCCGACGAAGGCATGGTCCGGCAGATCGTTACGGCTTTCGACCGGCGGGTGGTTGGCAAGGTAGTCCCGTGATCCATAAACCTGCAGATGGTAGTCGGTGAGTTTCTCGGTGAAGTAGGGGCCGGCTTTCGGCGGGTCGAGCACGACGACGATATCGGCTTCCTTGCGCGACAGCGACATGATCTGCTGGATCGTCACCAGCTCCAGCGAGATGTTCGGATAGCGCGCGGTGAACTCCGGCAGCATGGTGGTGAAGAAGAAGTTGGAAATACCTTCCGGCGCGCTGATGCGTACCACGCCGCGCTGCGCCGCCGAGCCGACAGTCAGGTCCGCCCGCAGCCGCTCGGTTTCCTGTTCCATCCGCTCGGCCGTGTCGATGAAGCGCTGGCCCATGCCTGTCAGCACGTAACCGCGCGGATTGCGCTCGAAGAGCTTGACCTTCAAGGCGAATTCCAGCCGGTCGATGCGGCGTGAGACGGTGGCGTGGCTGCTGCGCAATTGCCGTGCGGCGGTCGAAAGCTGCCCCGTCCTCGCCACGGCCAGGAAAAATTGCAGATCGTCCCAAGTGAAATGCGGCGCGCTCTTCATGTCTTCCCTTCTGTTCAAAAATGAACAGACCTTGTTTGGAATTAGTTCCAAACACCGCTTGCGTCAACGCACGATTTCCGTGATCTTGAATGTTAGGAAAGTCGTTTTGAGGAGAACGGCTCGCCAATTTTGAACAGATTCATGTTTGCCAAATCTCTGGGAGGAGAGGATATGCGAAAGAGTCTCATTGCATCCCTGGCACTTCTGCTTGCATCCGGCACCGCCGCCTTCGCGGCTGGTGCGTCCGACGGTGTGGTGAAGATCGGTATTCTGAACGACCAGTCGGGCGTCTATGCCGACTTCGGCGGCAAGTCCTCGGTGGAAGCGGCCAAGATGGCTGCGGAGGATTTCGGCGGCAAGGTGCTGGGCGTGCCGATCGAGATCATCAATGCCGATCACCAGAACAAGCCGGACATCGCCTCCAACATCGCCAGGCAATGGTATGACCAGGATAAGGTCGATGCCATCATGGAGCTGACGACCTCGTCGGTGGCGCTCGCCGTGCAGGCCGTCGCCAAGGAAAAGAAGAAGATCGATATCGTCACCGGCGCGGCGACGACGGATCTCACCGGTAAGCAGTGCTCGCCCTATGGCTTTCACTGGGCCTATGACACGCATGCGCTGGCCGTCGGCACCGGCGGTGCTCTGGTCAAGCAGGGGGGAGATACCTGGTTCTTCCTGACCGCCGACTATGCCTTCGGCTATTCGCTGGAGCAGCAGACCGGGGATTACGTCAAGGCAAGCGGCGGCAAGATCCTCGGTTCGGTGCGCCATCCGCTCTCGACCAACGATTTCTCGTCCTTCCTGCTGCAGGCGCAATCGTCCGGCGCCAAGGTCATCGGTCTTGCCAATGCCGGCCTCGACACGGCGAACGCCATCAAGCAGGCGTCGGAATTCGGCATCACCCAGGGCGGTCAGCATCTGGCGGCGCTGCTCTTCACGCTCGCCGAAGTCCATGGCCTCGGCTTGCAGGCGGCGCAGGGGCTGACGCTGACCGAGGGCTATTACTGGAACCTCGACGACAAGAGCCGCGAATTCGGCAAGCGCTTCTTTGCCCGCACCGGCAAGATGCCGAACATGATCCATGCCGGCACCTATTCCGCCGTGCTGCAATATCTGAAGGCTGTGCAGAAGGCCGGCACCGACGACACCGAAGCGGTTGCCAAGGAGCTGCACGAAATGCCGGTCGATGACGTCTTCGGACGCGGAGGCACGGTCGGCGCGAATGGCCGCATGATCCACGACATGTATCTCCTTCAGGTCAAGAAACCCGAAGAGAGTAAGGAGCCGTGGGACTACTACAACGTGCTGGCGACCATTCCCGGCAAGGAAGCCTATATCGATCCGGCCAAGAGCGGCTGCGATCTGGTCAAGCCATGACAACGCGGGCGACCTGATGGCGATACCCGCGACAAAGCAACAGGAAGTGCCACGGGTGGTCTTGTCCGCCCGTGGTCTTCGCCGCGATTTCGGCGGCTTCACGGCCGTCAAGAATGTCGATCTCGACGTGCATGATGCCAGCGTCCACGCCCTCATCGGTCCGAACGGCGCCGGCAAGACGACGGTGTTCAACCTGCTCACCAAGTTCCTGCAGCCGACGCATGGCACTATCACCCTGCTTGGCACCGATATCACCCGAACGAAGCCGGACAAGGTGGCGCGCATGGGACTGGTGCGCTCCTTCCAGATCTCTGCCGTCTTTCCGCATCTGACCGTGCTCGACAATGTCCGTGTCGCCTTGCAGCGGTCGAACAATCTGGCGCATCAATTCTGGCTGCCGGTCTCGGCACTGGCGAGCCTTGACGACCGCGCCGAGCAACTGCTCGCGGCCGTCGGCCTGACGAAGGAGCGCGATGCCGTCGCCGCCGATCTCTCCTATGGCCGCAAGCGCGTGCTGGAGATCGCAACGACGCTGGCGCTCGATCCGAAGGTGCTGTTGCTCGACGAGCCGATGGCCGGCATGGGGCTGGAGGACGTCAACACCGTCTCCGCCATCATCCGCGAGGTGGCGCGTACCCGCGCGGTGCTGATGGTCGAGCACAATCTCTCCGTCGTCGCCAATATCTGCCACCATGTCACGGTGCTGCAGCGCGGCGAGATCCTTGCCGCCGGCGATTACGCCACGGTCAGCCAGGACCCGCGCGTCCGCGAGGCCTATATGGGCACGGAGGAGGACTGACGATGGCAGCACTGCTCGAAGTCCAGGGCCTCAACGCCTGGTATGGCGAAAGCCACATATTGCACGGCGTCGACATGAATGTCGCCGAGGGCGAGACTATCACTATTCTCGGCCGCAATGGCGTCGGCAAGACGACGACGCTGCGCACCATCGTCGGCATCGTCCGGGCGCGCAAGGGCAGGATCGCCTTTGCCGGCGCCGACATGATGCAGGTGCCGCTGCACAAGACGGCGCATAAGGGCATCGGCTTCGTGCCGGAGGAGCGTGGCATCTTCTCGACGCTCACCGTCCACGAAAACCTGATGCTGCCGCCGGTGGTGGCTGCGGGCGGTATGACCGTGGACGAGATTTTCGAGCTGTTTCCCAATCTGCACGAACGCCGCAACAGCCCCGGCACCAAGCTTTCCGGCGGGGAGCAGCAGATGCTCGCCATGGCCCGCATCCTACGCACCGGCGTCCGCATGCTGCTGCTTGATGAACCGACGGAAGGGCTCGCCCCCGTCATCGTCCAGCGCATCGGCGAGGTGCTGAGGAAGTTGCGGGAGCGCGGCATGACCATTCTTCTGGTCGAGCAGAACTTCCGCTTCGCGAGCCGCATTGCCGATCGCTTCTATCTGATGGATCACGGCCAGATGGTTGCGGAATTTCCGGTCGGCGAATTGCCGGAACGGATGGGCATGCTGCACAAGGTTCTGGGGGTTTGACGCCATGACCACGATATTCGGCATTCCACTCCAGGCGCTTCTCGGCCAATTGTTGATCGGGCTGATCAACGGCTCCTTCTATGCGCTTCTGAGCCTCGGGCTCGCGATCATCTTCGGTATGCTCCGGGTGATCAATTTCGCCCATGGCGCCTTCTACATGCTCGGCGCCTTCACCGCCTATCTGCTGCTTGCCTATGCCGGCATCGGTTACTGGCCGGTGCTGGTGCTGGCGCCGCTGATTGTTGGCCTGTTCGGCGCTGTGGTCGAGCGGCTATGCCTGCGGCAGCTCTACACGATCGATCCGCTTTACGGCCTGCTCTTCACCTTCGGCATGGCGCTGACCATCGAGGGCACCTTCCGCTATCTCTATGGCTCCTCGGGCCAGCCCTATGCGGTGCCGTCGGCGCTCGCAGGCGCGAAGAACATCGGTTTCATGTTCCTGCCGGTCTATCGCGGCTGGGTGGTCGTCGCCTCGCTCGTGGTCTGCATCGGCACCTGGCTGCTGATCGAAAAGACCAAGCTCGGCGCTTATCTGCGCGCCGCGACGGAAAATTCGGTGCTCGTGCAGGTCTTCGGCGTCAACGTCCCGGTGCTTCTGACGCTGACCTATGGTTTCGGTGTGGCGCTTGCGGCTTTTGCCGGCGTGCTGGCGGCACCCATCTACCAGGTCTCGCCGCTGATGGGATCGAACATGATCATCATCGTCTTTGCCGTCGTGGTCGTTGGCGGCATGGGCTCGATCATGGGCGCCATCGTCACCGGCTATATGCTGGGGGTTGCCGAGGGCCTGACCAAGGTCTTCTATCCGGAAGCCTCTAATATCGTCATCTTCGTGATCATGGCGATCGTGCTGCTCCTCAGGCCCGCGGGCCTCTTTGGCCGGGATGTGTGACAATGACCGATATCACCTCGCCCAAATCCAGCACACGCCCGGCATTGACAGTGCAAAAGCTGCTGCTGGTCGCCGGCCTCGTCGTTCTGATCTGGGTGCCGTTCTTCATCTATCCCATCTTCGTCATGAAGGTGCTGTGCTTCGCGTTGTTTGCCTGCGCCTTCAACCTGCTGCTCGGCTATACCGGGCTGCTGTCCTTCGGCCATGCGACCTTTTTCGGCGGCGCTGCCTATTTCACCGCGCATGCGGTGAAGGAATGGGGCCTGCCGCCGGAACTTGGCATATTGATCGGCGTCGGCGGCGCGGCGCTGCTCGGCCTGATCATGGGTTTCGTCGCCATCCGCCGCCAGGGCATCTATTTCTCCATGATCACCCTGGCGCTCTCCTACATGTTCTATTTCTTCTGCCTGCAGGCGGAGTTCACCAAGGGCGAGGACGGCATCCAGTCGGTGCCGCGCGGCTATCTCCTAGGCATTCTCGATTTGAACAACGCGTTCAACATGTATTACTTCGTGCTGGCGGTGTTCATCATCAGCGTGCTGATCATTTGGCGCTTCATCAATTCACCCTTCGGCATGATCCTGAAATCGATCCGTGAAAACGAGCAGCGGGCGATTTCGCTTGGTTATTCCGTGGCGCGCTACAAGCTCGGCGCCTTCGTCATGTCGGCCGCACTGGCCGGGCTCGCCGGCGCGGTCAAGGCGCTGGTCTTCCAGTTCGCGACGCTCACCGACGTCGCCTGGCAGATGTCCGGCGAGGTGATCCTCATGACGCTCCTCGGCGGCATCGGCACCTTGATCGGCCCGCTCTTCGGCGCCGGCCTGGTGGCGACGCTGGAAAACTATCTCGCCACCTCGGATTTCCCCGTCACCATCATCACCGGCATCGTCTTTATGGTCTGCGTCCTGCTCTTCCGCCGAGGCATCATCGGCGAGTTCTATGCGTCGCGGCTGGGACGGAAGCTGGGATTTGAATATCGACGTTAAGCTGGCAGGACATGGATCGCTTCGACTACATCATCATCGGTGCCGGCAGTGCCGGCTGCGTGCTGGCTAACCGGCTGTCGGCGGATCGCAACACCAGGGTGCTGCTGCTGGAGGCAGGGGGCAATGATAATTACCACTGGATCCACATTCCGGTCGGCTACCTCTATTGCATCAACAATCCCCGCACTGACTGGTGCTTTACCACCACGCCGGAAGAGGGGCTGAACGGCCGCGCACTGAACTATCCGCGCGGCAAGGTGCTCGGCGGCTGCTCCTCGATCAACGGCATGATCTATATGCGCGGGCAGGCGCGCGACTATGATCTCTGGCGGCAGCTCGGCTGTGCCGGCTGGGGCTGGGATGATGTTCTCCCCTATTTCGTGAAGTCCGAGGATCACCACAGGGGCAAGGACGAGATGCACGGCGCCGGCGGCGAATGGCGGGTCGAAAAGGCCCGCGTACGCTGGGCCGTGCTCGATGCCTTCCAGGCGGCGGCGCGAGAAGCCGGCATTCCGGAAACTGCGGATTTCAATCGCGGCGATAATGAAGGCTCCGGCTATTTCGATGTCAACCAGCGCTCCGGCATCCGCTGGAACACGTCGAAAGCCTTCCTGCGGCCAGCGTTAAAGCAAGGCAATCTCAGCGTCCTCACCAAGGCACAGGTGCGCCGCCTCATCATCGAGGGCGATGCCGTTACCGGCGTCGAATTCCAGCATGACGGGGTGGCGAAGCGCGCCTATGCGACCAGGGAGACGGTCTTGTCGGCCGGGTCGATCGGCTCGCCGCAAATCCTCGAACTCTCCGGCATCGGCCGCGGAGAGGTGTTGAGCGAGGCCGGTATTGAGGTGGTGCGTGAGGTGAAGGCGGTCGGCGAGAACCTGCAGGATCATCTGCAGCTGCGCATGGCCTATAAGGTAACAGGCGTGCCGACCTTGAACGAGAAGGCGACGTCGATGTTCGGCAAGGCGGCGATCGGGCTCGAATATCTCGTCCGCCGCTCCGGGCCGATGGCGATGGCCCCGAGCCAGCTCGGCATCTTCACCCGTTCCGGCCCGGACAAGGAAACGCCGGATCTGCAATATCATGTGCAGCCGGTCTCGCTCGACAAGTTCGGCGATCCCGTCCATCCCTTTCCGGCGATCACCGCCAGCGTCTGCAATCTGAGGCCCGAGAGCCGCGGCTCGGTGCATATCCGAAGCCCCGATTTCGCCATGCAGCCGGCGATCAGCCCAAACTATCTCTCGGCATCGCGCGACCGCGAAATCGCTGTGCGCTCCATCCGCCTGACGCGGCGGATCGTGGCGCAGCCGTCTTTCGCCAGGTTTCGGCCGGAAGAGTTCAAGCCCGGCCCGTCCTATCAGACCGATGCCGATCTCGATCGCGCCGCCGGCGATATCGGCACGACGATCTTTCATCCGGTCGGCACCTGCCGCATGGGCGGCGATCCGCTGAGCGTAGTCGATCCGCGCTTGCGGTTCCGGGCGCTGGCAAGGCTCCGGATCGCCGATGCCTCGGTGATGCCGTCAATCACGTCGGGCAACACCAACTCGCCGACCATCATGATTGCCGAAAAAGCCGCCGAGATGATCCTTGCCGACAACCGCTGAGCGCCTATTGATTAGGGAAGCAAGGATAGGGAGATTCGAATGGACAGCACGGACGAGGTCATCATCGAGCGCCGGGGATCGGCGGGTCTCATCCGCCTCAACCGGCCGCAGGCGCTGAACAGCCTGACATTGCCGATGATCCGGGCGATTGCGACGGCGCTGGATGATTTCGCTGCCGATCCCTCCATCGCCAGCGTCATCATCAAGGGGGAGGGTGAACGGGCCTTCTGCGCCGGCGGGGACATCCGCCTGCTGCACCAGAGCGGCAAGGAAAAATCGGATGGCGCCGAGACCTTCTGGCGCGAGGAGTTCCGTCTCAACCATGCCATTGCCCATTATCCCAAGCCTTATGTGGCGCTGATGGACGGCATCACCATGGGTGGCGGCGTCGGTCTCTCGGCGCATGGTAGCCACCGTGTCGTCACCGAGCGCACGCGGCTTGCCATGCCGGAAACCGGCATCGGCTATTTCCCCGATGTCGGCGCCACATGGCTGCTGTCGCACATGCCCGGTGAAACCGGCACCTGGATGGGTTTGACCGGTCTCGCCATCAATGCCGCCGATGCCATCCATGCGGAGTTGGCCGATCATTCCATTGCCTCTTCGGATTTGCTGGTCTTGATCGAGACGATCGCTGCGCTGCCTTCCGCCGCATTGCCGACAGATGTGCACAGGGCAATTGCAGGCCTGGCTCTCGATGCCGGCGAAAGCCGTCTTGCTGCCAACCGCGATGCAATCGACCGGGCTTTGGCGCATGACACGGTCGAGGATATCCTGCAGGGGCTAGCGCGTGAGCCCGGCGATTTCGCCGCTGAAACGGCTGAGGCGATCCGCACCCGCTCGCCGACCAGCCTGAAATTGACCTTGCGGCTTCTGCGTGCCGGCCGGGCGAGCGCCAGCCTTGCCGAATGCCTCAATCGTGAACTCGGTGCCTGCCTCGGCATATTGTATAATCCGGACTTCTACGAAGGCGTGCGTGCCGCTGTCATCGATAAGGACCGTAATCCGAAATGGTTGCCGGCAAGCCTTGCTGATGTCGATGCCGCCGCCATCGAGCGCTTCTTCGTACCGGCGCAACCGCCGCTTTTCGCAGCGTAAGAGAGAATGGGAGGAGAGCATCATGACACGGATCGCATTCATCGGGCTCGGCAATATGGGTGGCCCTATGGCCGCCAATCTGGTCAAGGCCGGCCACGCCGTCATCGGCTTCGACCTCTCGCATGACATGCTGAAGGCAGCGGAGGCGACGGGCGTCAAGGCCGCAAGCGTGCTGACCGAGGCACTGGCGGACGCCGAAGCCGTCATCACCATGTTGCCGAAAGGTCAGCACGTGCTAACCGTCTGGACCGACATCTTGCGCTCGGTGCCGAAGGGCACCTTGCTGATCGACAGCTCCACCATCGATGTCGACAGCGCCCGCAAGGCGCACGCCATGGCCGGGGATGTCGGTTGCCTGTCGCTCGACGCGCCGGTTTCCGGCGGCACCGGCGGCGCGGCGGCGGGAACGCTCACCTTCATGGCCGGCGGCTCGTCGGAGAGTTTTGCGGCTGCCAAGCCGCTTTTGGAAGTGATGGGAAAGAAGATCGTCCATTGCGGCGATGCCGGCGCCGGCCAGGCTGCGAAGATCTGCAACAACATGATCCTCGGCATTTCCATGATCGGCGTCTGCGAAGCCTTCGTTCTCGGCGAAAAGCTCGGCCTCTCGCATCAGGCGCTGTTCGACGTCGCCTCGACATCTTCAGGCCAATGCTGGTCGATCAACACCTATTGCCCGGTGCCGGGCCCGGTGCCGACGTCACCCGCCAACAACGACTACAAACCCGGCTTTGCGGCGGCGCTGATGCTGAAGGATCTGCGCCTGTCGCAGGAAGCGGCATTGTCGAGCGGCGCATCGACGCCGCTGGGCGCCGAGGCAGCACAACTCTTCGCGCTGTTCGAAAAGCAGGGCAATGGCGGCCGCGATTTCTCGGCGATCATCGAGATGTTCCGGGAGTTAAACTGACGTCACCGCCACATGCCGCGCATCCGCGCGCCGACATCGACGCGCACCTGCCGCGCCTGGATCGCGGCGGGGCTGTCTGATCGCGCCTGCGGCCAGCCGCAGACTTCGAAGAACTGCAGCAAAGTCACCGGAATGAAGCGGGTGCGCGAGGCGAAGACATGCCGGTCGCCCTGCGCATGCTGGCCGTGGGTGAAGAAGCGTTGCGGAATGACCAGGTCGAGGCCGTCCTTGGCGCGCGTCATGGCGACATAGAGCAGCCGCCGCTCCTCCTCGATCTCGGCGGACGAGCCAACGGCGAGGTCGGCCGGGATGCAGCCATCGACAACGTTAAGGAGGAAGACCTTCGTCCATTCCTGACCCTTGGCGGAATGGATGGTCGAGAGGATGAGATAATCCTCGTCGAGCAGCGGTACACCCGCCTGGTCGCTGGTGGCGTCCGGCGGGTCGAGCGTCAGTTCGGTGAGGAAGCGTTCGCGCGAGCCGTAGCCGCCGGCAATCTGCTCGAGCTGGATCAGATCCGCCAGCCGCGTCGAGGCATCCTCATGTGCCCGCTCCAGATGCGGCTCGTACCATTGCCGCACGAGACCGATTTCCGCCGGCCATCCCGCCTTGCCGCTTTTCAGTTCCTGCATGGTCGCAACGAAACCCGTCCAGTCCTCGCCCGAGCGCGGCGGTGCAGGAAACTCGGCAAGAGCGGCCATCGGACTGGCTTCTTCACCGATATGGTCGAGCACGCGCTGCGCGGTCGAGGGGCCGACGCCCGGAAGCAGCTGCATCAGCCGGAAGCCGGCGACGCGATCGCGCGGGTTCTGGGCAAAGCGGAGAGCGGCCAGCATATCCTTGACATGGGCGCTGTCGAGAAACTTCAGTCCGCCGAATTTGACGAACGGAATGTTGCGGCGGGTGAGCTCGATTTCCAGCGGTCCGCTGTGACTTGAGGTGCGAAACAGCACGGCCTGCTGCTTCAGCTTCGCGCCGCTCTCGCGGTTTTCCAGCACCTGGTCGGCGATATAGCGCGCCTGATCGGCCTCGTCGCGCACCGTCACCAGCCGCGGGCGCTCGGCGCTCTGCCGCTCCGTGCGCAGGTTTTTGGTGAAGCGCTCGGAGGCGAGGTCGATGACCGCATTGGCGGCGGCAAGGATCGGCTGCGTCGAGCGATAGTTACGGTCGAGCGTGACGATATTGGCTGATGGCGTGAAGGCGGTGGGGAAATCGAGAATATTGCGCACCGTCGCGGCGCGAAAGGAATAGATCGACTGCGCATCGTCGCCGACCACGGTCAGCCCCTGGCCATCGGGCTTCAGCGCCAGCAGGATCGACGATTGCAGCCGGTTGGTATCCTGATATTCGTCGACCAGCACATGGTCGAAGCGGCCGCCAATGTCTTCCGCGATCAGCGGTTCGTGCAGCATGTGCGCCCAGTAGAGCAGCAGGTCGTCGTAATCGAGGACGTTCTGCGCCTGCTTGGCCTCGACATAGGCGGCAAAGAGGTCGCGCAGCTGCTTGTCCCAAGTGGCGCACCAGGGGAAGAAATCGCGCAGCATCTCTTCGAGCGGCGCTTCGGAATTGACGGCGCGGGAATAGATGGCAAGGCACGTTCCCTTGGTCGGGAAGCGGCTTTCCAGCTTGGAGAAGCCGAGATCGTGCCGAATGAGGTTCATCAGGTCGGCACTGTCCTCGCGGTCATGGATGGTGAAGGCTGGGTCAAGGCCGATCTGCTCGGCATAATCCCTGAGAAGCCGTGCGCCGATGCCGTGAAACGTGCCGGTCCAGGCGAGCGCGTCGGCCATGATGCCGGCATTGGCGCCGAGAACCTCGCGGCAGATGCGCTCGACGCGGCGGCCCATTTCGGCGGCGGCGCGTCGGGAAAAGGTCATCAGCAGGATACGGCGGGGATCGGCGCCCTTGACGATCAGATGTGCGACGCGGTGGGCGAGCGTGTTGGTCTTGCCGGAGCCGGCGCCGGCAATCACCAGCAGCGGCCCGGCAATATGGCTGCCTTCGACCGTGGTGCCGTGCTCCACCGCCAGCCGCTGCTCCGGGTTCAGCTTTTCCAGATAGGCGGCGCTCATGGGCTCTCCTGAAGGCTTCGCACGGCAGGCGCGCGAATGCGGAATCGGCGGCGAATCACGATCGCAATCATATCCGAATGTTCGATGAATGTTCCCAATTGTCCAAAACTGTCAAGTTCGGCCGGTTTTACACGCCGATGTGACCTTCCCGCCGAGGAACTACTTCAGATTTAACGAATGCCTGCTCGAAAACGGCCTTTTGCGTACTTATGTAACATTTGTGACAGTCGATTTTTGGAGCGCAGAGGTGAGGGGTCCCGAGCATGAACGAGACAATCGCCACCGGATTGCGCCAGCCTGGAGGGCCGGTTGGTCTGCCGGATGGGCGCGTCGCGCTGGTGGAGATGGGCGACAGTCGCCGCTGCCTGAGCGTGATTGCCGCCAACGGGACACGTCATGAGGTCTGCCGACCCGGCGGCCTGCCAAGCGGCCTCGCTGTCGATGGCAACAATTGCTTCTGGGTAGCCGGCGGCCCTGAAAATTCCCTGGTTCGCCTCTCGCCGGAAGGCCGGACGCTGCAGGTCATCGAAGGCGGCAGCGACGGCCCGTTTCTCTATCCGAACGATCTTGCCTTCGGCCCGGACGGCTTGCTCTATATGACCGATTCCGGTGTCCGCGCCTCCGATCTGCACGAAGGCTCCGATATCAATCCGGATTTCTTCCGAGCTCCCTATAATGGCCGCGTCTATCAGATCGACCCCGGCGAGGGCCGCGTGTTGCGGGTGCTCGCGACCGGCCTGCTCCATGCCAGCGGCATCGCCTTCGGTTCGGACGGGCGGCTCTATTACAGCGAGACCCTGACCGGGAAAATCCATCGTCAGGTCGTCGGCGCACGGCAAGAGCTGTTTGCACAGGTGATACCGACGCCCGCCGTCACGGCGCTGCGCGGCCCTGCGGGCATGGCCTTCGATCGCGATGGCGTGCTTTATTGCGCGCTCTACGGGCTGGGCGAAGTCTGCCTGATCGATCCCGCCGGAAAGATTACCGGCCGGATCCGCACCAACGGCATGCGGCCGGGCAACATCGCCTTCACGCCCGACGGAAAATATGTGCTCATTAGCGAGCAGGAAAACGGTGCTTTGGAAAGAATAGTGGCGCCACGTCCGGGGCTGCCGCTGCATATGCCGTCGATCTAGAGTGATCCAGCCTGAAGACCGCTTGGACGTGCCCGGAGACCGGGCACGTCCTCATTCATGTCGATCCGCTGCTTATTCGGCGGCCGGGATCTGCTTGTTGTCCTTGCCGGACTTGCCGTCTGCCGGTGCGGCATCGTTGGCGACGGGCTTGGCATGGCGGCGGCGCCAGTCGCCGAGGAAGAGCAGGATCGGCGCGGCAATGAAGATCGACGAGGCGCCAGCGACAAGTATGCCGAACACCATCGGGATCGCGAAGCTGGAGACGGCGCTGCCGCCCCAGATCGCCATCGGCACCAGCGCCAGGAAGGCGGTGGCGTTGGTATAGAGGCTTCGCGCCAGGGTCTCGTTGATCGACTTGTCGATGATGTCGCGCAGCGGCATCGACTTGTAGAGCCGCATGTTTTCACGCATACGGTCATAGACCACAACCTTGTCGTTCACCGAGTATCCCACAAGCGTCAGGATCGCGGCGATGGCCGTCAGGTTGAAATCGAGGCCGGTGATCGCGAAGAAGCCGATCGCCTTGGTGACGTCGAGGACCAACGTGACGATGGCGCCGACCGCGAACGGCCATTCGAACCGCACCCAGATGTAGACGAGCATCGCCAGGCTGGCGATCACGACCGACAGGATGCCGGCCCAGGCAAGCTCGCCCGAGACCTTCGGACCGATGACATCGGTGCCTTCAATGGTCGCGGCTGGGTCGATCTTGGTGATTTCTGCCTTGAGCTTGGTCACCGCGGCTGTCTGTGCCTCTTCGCCGCCGTCCTGGCGCTGGGCGCGGACAAGGATACTGTTGTTGTCGCCGAAAGACTGCAGTGAGATTTCGCCGAGGCCGAGTGTGTTCAGGCCCTCGCGGAACGTCGACAAGTCGGCCGCGTCCTTGGTCTTGACCGACATCTGGATGCCGCCGCGGAAATCGACGCCGTAGTTGAGGCCCGGATGGATGAACAGTACCACCGAGGCGATCGACAGGATCGCCGAGACGGTGACGCCAAAGAAGCGGGCCTTCATGAAGTGAATGTGCTTGTCATAGGGGCTGAAGGGGATCAGCGGCCTGATGTTGAGCACCTTCAGCTTGCGGCGACGGGTGATGGCGATCATCACGACGCGCACGAAGGCGACGGAGGTGAACATCGAGATAATGAGGCCGAGACCCATGGTGACGGCAAAGCCGCGAACCGGGCCGGAGCCAAAGTAGAACAGGATGGCAGCCGCGATCAGGGCTGTCATGTTGCCGTCGATAATCGTCGAATAGGCCTTCCTGAAGCCGTTATCGATGGCGGCGAAGGCACCGCGGCCCTTGCGGGTTTCTTCGCGGATACGTTCGTTGATGAGAACGTTGGCATCAACCGCAAGGCCGATACCGAGGACGATGCCGGCGATGCCGGGCAGCGTCAGCGTGGCACCGACCAGCGTCAGGGCCGAGAAGGTCAGAATCGTGTGGATCAGCAGTGCAACATTGGCGAGGATCCCCCAGGCGCCGTAGAGTACGAAGATGAAGGCGGCAACCAGGACGAAGCCCACCAGGCCGCTATAGATGCCCTTCTGGATCGCATCGGCGCCGAGGTCGGCGCCGACGGTGCGTTCTTCGATGACCGTCAGCTTGGCCGGCAGGGCGCCGGCGCGCAGCAGGGCTGCGAGCGTGGTGGCGCTATCGGCGGTGAAGTTGCCGGAGATCTGGCCCGAACCGCCGGTGATCGGCTCGCGGATATTCGGTGCGCTCAGCACCTTGTTGTCGAGCACGATGGCGAAGGGCTTGCCGACATTTTCGCGGGTGATTTCCGCAAAGCGGTTGGCGCCGGCGCTGTCGAAGCGGAAGGTGACGAGCGGCTCATGCGTGTTCGGATCGAAGCTGACGCGGGCGTCGGTCAGGCGGTCGCCGGAAAGCTCGATACGATCGAGCACCGGATAGCTCTGGCCCTGCTCGTCCTTGAGGATCGTGACGCCGGGGCCGGGATTGTTTGGATCGACATTGTCGGCGAGCAGATGGAAGGACATCTTCGCGGTCGAGCCGAGAAGCTCGCGCAGGCGCGACGGGTCCTGTGCGCCTGGAAGCTGCACGAGAACGCGGTTGGGGCCGACGCGCTGGATGGTCGGTTCAGCGACGCCCACCTGGTCGACACGCTTGCGGATGACTTCCAGGCTCTGCTGGACGGCGGAATCGACGTTGCTGGCGATACCGGCCTTCGAGAAGGACATGGTGATCGCGCCGGCGTTCGGGGCGATCGTCAGGTCGGACTGGCCGGCCGAAAGACCGGATGTGATCGTGTTGGCAAGCGTCTGCAGCTGGGTCACCGCATCGCCGCTCTGCGTCGGATCGGTGAGCGTTACGACGATCTGGTCGCCGTTGCGGACGATCGAGCGGGTCAGGATGTTCTTGTCGCGCAGGACGCGGCGCGAATCCTGCTGCAAGGATTGCAGCCGGCCGTTGGTCAGATCCTTCTCATCGACTTCGAGGACGAGATAGGAGCCGCCGCGAAGGTCGAGGCCGAGTGGTACCTGGCTATGCGGCAGCCAGTTTGGGATTTTGCTGAGGGTCGACTGCGGAAGTACGTTCGGCAAGGCAACGAGAAAGCCAAGCACGATGATCACCGAGTAGAGTGCCACCAGCCATCGTGAAGTGCGCATGGGTATTATCCTTGGAAATACACTTATGCCAGCGGCGGGGCCGCTGGCGGACGTAGGTCATGTCGGGGATGCGCCGATGGGCGCGTTAACCGGTCAGACGAAGCTGGCCGGCGGCGCGCGGGCGAGATAGGCGCGAAATGTAAAGATTTCCGGTCGCGTGACGTCGCCGCGATCGCGCGGCTGCCACGGGTCGATGAGACGTCCAAAAGACGGAATGGCCGCGAGCGTTATCGGCCCGATATCGTGCCAGGTGGCTTTCGGCAGGGCCGAGCGGTCGGCGACGACCATGCCGCGCAACGGATCGCGCTGGGCGATGTAAAGCGGTTGGCTGTCCCTGCCCGAGGAAAAGGCTTCCGCATCCGCCCGCGCGGCAAGATTGATGCCGCCACCGAGCGCCAGTCCGAGATAGGCGAAGAAGGCGACGAACAGCGAGGCGATCACGCGCGTTCCGGCGTGGTGCGTCCTCTCATCGTTCTCTTCGTTGTCGGCGGCGCCGAATTCGAACGGGTTCAACGGTTATAAATGCCTTCATTCCTTCGTCGGAGCAGGTTCCGACGGTTCGGTCATGATATCAGGACGCTCCGCGTCTTCATAGTGCGGCCTGTCATGATGCACTTGAGCCAACCGGTCAACCATGCCCAGCGCAATTTCCCGCTCTCCCATGATGACGGTATCGGCGCCATATTGCTTGAGCACGTCGATTTCAGCGTCGGAATGGGCGCGAGCGACGATCAGGATCGATGGGTTGATGGCGCGCGCCTGTTCCGCCGCACTGCAGGCTTCGAAGGTGTTGGGGATGGCGATGACCAGACTGCGGGCCTCGGCGATATTGGCATATCCGAGGGTCTTCGCGGAGGCGGCGTTGCCGTAGATCGTCTCGATCCCCGCCTGCTTCAGCTCGGCGATGCGCTTCTCTGCATCCTCGATGACCACGAAGGGCGTTCCGGATGATTTGAGGTTTTCCCCGACGATGCTGCCGACGCGGCCGTAACCGATCAGGATGGCGTGGCCGGTGAGCGTAACCGTGCGCTCCTCCTCGTCGATGGCGGCGGGGGCTGGCTGTTCGGCAGCGGCCGCAGGAGCTTCGCTTGCCGAGGGTTGTTCAGCCTGCGCGGCGGGCTCGACCACCTCCGGCACTTCGCTCGGGCGCTTGCCATCCAATCTCTTCCGCAGCCAGTCGCACGCGAAGAAGACCAGCGGATTGAGGATGATCGAGATGATCGCGCCGCCGAGGATCAGGTCGCGGCCTTCGCTTGGTAATAGGCCGAGCTCGACGCCGAGGGCGGCGAGGATGAAGGAGAATTCGCCGATCTGCGCCAGACTGGCCGAGATGATCAATGCCGTACTCATCGGCTTGCGGAAGGCCAGAACAATGAAGAAGGCGGCGGCGGATTTACCGATGACGATGATGAACACCGTCGCCAGCAGCGGCAGAGGGTTTTCGATCAGGATGTTGGGGTCGAACAGCATGCCGACCGAGACGAAGAACAGCACGGCGAAAGCATCGCGCAGCGGCAGGCTTTCCTGCGCTGCCCGATGGCTGAGTTCGCTTTCCGCGAGAATCATGCCGGCAAAGAAGGCGCCGAGCGCCAGCGACACGCCGAAGAGTTTCGCGGCCCCGAAGGCAACGCCAAGCGCGATGGCAAGAACGCCGAGGCGGAAGAGTTCGCGCGAGCCGGTATGGGCGATGCGATGCAGGATCCAGGGAATAACCCGCCGGCCGACGACCAGCATCAGTCCGACGAAGGCGGCGACCTTGAAGAGCGTCATGGCGATGATGCCGGTGAGGCCCATATCGAGGCCGAACAACCGGTTGATGCCGGCTGATAGCGGCTCGACCGCGCCATGGCCGTCGCCGGAAATGCTGGCGGCGGCGGGAATGAGGACGAGGGCCAGCACCATGGCCAGATCCTCGACGATCAGCCAGCCCACCGCGATCTTGCCGCGCTCGGTCTCGATCAGCCGCCGTTCCTGCAGGGCTTTCAACAGAACGACAGTCGAGGCGACGGAGAGCGCTAGGCCGAAGACCAGGCTGCCGCCGAGCGGCCAGCCCATCAGCGCGCCGAGCCCCCAGCCGAGCAGGGTGGCAAAGCCGATCTGGACGATGGCGCCGGGGACGGCTATGCCGCGCACCGACAGCAGGTCTTTCAGCGAAAAATGCAGGCCGACGCCGAACATCAGGAGAATGACGCCGATTTCAGCGAGTTCAGGTGCAAGACCTTGGTCGGCGACGAAGCCCGGCGTATGCGGGCCTGCAAGCACGCCGGCGATGAGATAACCCACAAGCGGCGGCAGTTTGAATCGATTGGCGATGGCGCCAAAAATGAATGCCAGCACAAGGCCCATGACGATGGTCGAAATCAAAGGCGTGTCGTGTGGCATTAGCCATCTCCTCGATACTGGAAATCCCGCGCAGTTTATGACATATTTGGCTTATGTTGACCAATATGGGTGGTTTCTGGTTGTGAATCAAGGCAATAAACCAATGATTCTCACCCCCGCGCTCTGCCGAGCGGCACGCGGGCTGCTGGACTGGACACAGTCGGACATCGCGGAAAGGGCCGGCGTGTCACGAAGCACGATTCGTGACTACGAGGGCGGCCATCATGATATTCATCGGGCCACGGAAGCGCAATTGCGCCTCGCCTTCGAAGAGGGTGGCGCCGTCTTCGCGGAAATGCCGGAGCTTGGCTGGGGCGTCTGTCCACGTCGCGCCCCCAAGCAGGGTCAGGACTAGGGAGCGGGCGTGAGGCAGGCTGGCGAAACGCGATAGGCGTAGATCGTCTTGCCTTTCTTGTAGCCGAACTCGGGCGACCAGCTCTTGATCAGTTCCGATCGGCCAGCCGTGCAATCGAGCGGTCCGTCGTCGACATAGAGCACATCGGCGGTCGTATTCGAGGGCAGCGAGAAATTCTGCTCGTAATAGCTCTTGGGGAAGCCGCCGAAATTGCGGGCATGGATGCGATAGGGCTTACCCTTCAGCGTATAGAACAGGTCGGCGAGAATATCCCGGTCGCTGGAGACGATGTCGGGCAAGTTCGCCTTGGTCGCGATATCGGCGACCTCCAGGCTGATGGCGCTGCGGCCGACATAGCGCTTCATCACCAGATCGCCGTTCGGCAGCTTGATGTCATAGGCAAGGACAGTGAGCACCGGCAGCAGGAAGGCAACGACGGCGCCGATGATCAGCGAAACGACGAGGCCCTTCTTCGTCAGGCGATAGAGAATCCAGACGGCGAGGATGGTGCCGGCTGCATAGGCAGCGACGGCCCAGTTGGCATAGGCCTTGGCGAACAGCGCCTGCAGCGTGATCATGGCGACGACTGGAACCGACAGCCAGATAAGCAGCTTTTCCCTATCGTCGCTTTTTCCGCGGATCAACCGCCAGACGGCCCAGAGCATGGCATAGAAGATGACAGGGCCGACGACGCCGAATTGCGCGCCGAGGAAGCCGAGCCCGCCGAGCAGGTGCTGCACCAACCCGCCACTGTTGCCCCCGCCATTCCACCGGGCGATGCTTTCGGTATGGCGCACCGTCGCTGCGTCATGGGCGAAGTTCCACCAGAGGTTAGGGAAAACGACGATGGCGCCGACGATGGCGGCGATGAACACGTCGCGCCAGGCAATACGCGCCGAACGCAAGGTCAGCATGGCGATGCCGACGCCCGGCAGCAGGAAAAGCACGGAATATTTCGTCAGGAAGGCGATGCCGAGGCTGGCGCCGAGGATCAGCGCCTCGAGGAGGGACGAGCGCCGGGTCAGGCCGAGAAAGGCCCAGATGGCAATGGTGACGAACAGGATCTGGATCGTATCGGTCGATACCAGCACCGCCGACAGCGAGGCGGCCGGCAGGGTGACGAAGATGACGCCGACCCAAGGCGCGATCTCTTCTCCCGTATCCCCGGCAAATAGCCGCCGCGTGGTCAGCATCAGCATCAGCGCGGTGGCAAGATGGAAGAGCGGCGCGGAAACGCGGATCCAGAAGGTCGAGTCCGATCCCGATATCGCATTGAAGAAACGGATAACCCAGGCGATCATCGGCGGCTTGGAATAATAGCCGAAATCGAGGTTCTGTCCCCAGAACCAGTATTGCGCCTCGTCGACGAACAGATCCGTCCTGTTGAAGACGAGCATGATCACGCGCCAAAGCGTGATGCCGAAGATGATGGCGAGAGCAAGCCGCGGCGAAAGTCTCTGGTGGCTAGATTCGGAATTGGTCGTATCGGACATTGACAGGTCGATCTCGGTGCCGGGTCGTGAGGCTTCATACGGAACTATCGAGCTCGACGCCAGCTCCCGATGCGCGGGAAAGATGGCGGAAAGCGCGGCGCGATGCCGCGCACATAGGACCCCTTCATGAGGGATTTGTGTCGCCTATGGGCGTTGGAAAGGAATTTTCAGAGTACCCGCGGGGAGCTCTTCACGCGCACCTCTTCGAGGCGGCTCAGAAATGTGAAGGCGGCAAGCGTCATGCCGGCGGTCAACAAGGCAGTCAAACCAAGAACAATCATTGCTCTCTCCACGTCGACATCGAAGGTGTCTCTACTTGCAGGATTAAAGCATGAAGCTTGCCCGTGACTTGCGGCCGGCCCCGGTTTTACTCGAATCGGCCAGTGAGCGAAATTGAACCGGGAACAGTTCAAATTAAAACGGAGGGTCCGACGACGGCTATTAACCTTCAAGCAAGGAATTAACCATAAACATGGAAGCTGCACGTCGGAATGGGACAATTGTTACTCGTTCTCACCAGGCATGAAGCCGCCCCGTCGTACCGGGCTCGATCCGGTATCAATCTCATCAAATAGGTCCGGGAACAGACTTTGATGAACGAGCGAGCTTCAGTGTGCCGCGATCAATCGATCGACGGCGACCTCCGCCCTTTCTCGTCCTCTCATAGCGTCTGAACCCGATTATTAGCGGTTTCGCCGGGGCTCTTTGCGCCCGGCAGTTCGGCAGGGACGATTTTGGCGCAGGATTCGCCGTCAGATCAGGCAGGGCGGACGCAGGCGGGAAGCCTTCGCGATCGCTTGCGTTTTGCGGGGCTCGCCGCCGAGCAATGCGAGATCGTGCGCCGCAATCGGCCGATGCTCGAGACCCATCTGAAAGCAGGCTTGCGCGATCTCTTTCACCGTTTCCAGACCTTTCCGGACGCCGCGCGCAATTTTGCCAGCGAGAGCCAGCTCGAACGGCTGCAGGATCTGCAATCCTCCCACTGGGACGTGCTGACGGATGCCCGCTTCGACAGCCTCTATGCGGAGCGCGTCAAGGTTCTCTCCGACAGCGAAAGCAAGATGGGGCTCGACCCGCGTTGGCACGTCGCCGGCCATGGCGTGGTTCTGGAGCATATTCTGGCCGGCATCGTCGAAGAGATGGGTGGCCGGGCCGTTTTGCCGGGAACCAAGCGCCGCGCTCGTGAACTGAGCGAGCTGGTCAAGGCCGCCGTCCGTCTTGTCATGGTCGATGTCGAAATCGCGGTATCGCTGCGCTTCAACGAGCTGCGCCTCAATCATCAGCGTGCGCTGGCCGATCAGCGGGCCGCCGATCAGGCGGAAGTGGCCGGTCTCTTCGCAGATGTCATCCAGGGCCTTGCCGAGCGCGACCTCACGGTCCGCATGCCGGCCGATGCCCCACCGGCCTACACCGAACTGGTGGAAGCACTGAATGCCGCGCTGGACGATATCCAGCAGCAATTTACGGCCCTGTCCGTCGGCGTACAGGCGGCCGAAGCGACGACGAATGCCATCGCTCGTGATTCCCGGTCCCTTGCGCAGGATTCCACGGAACAATCCAAGGGGCTCGCCACCTCCGCGAGACAGCTCGCTGAGCTTGCCGAGCAGATCGGCGGCAATGCGACGAGCACCCGGTCGGCCGAGCGCGCCGCCGCCTCCACGCGCGTTGCGGTGGAAGACAGCGGTCAGGTTGTCGGCCAGGCCATCTCCGCCATGGCCGACATCGAGACATCGGCCGAAAAGATCGGCCAGATCATCGGCGTCATCGACGAGATCGCATTCCAGACCAACCTCCTGGCTCTCAACGCCGGTATCGAGGCGGCGCGTGCCGGCGACAGCGGTCGTGGTTTTGCGGTCGTCGCCCAGGAAGTCCGCGCTCTCGCGCAGCGCTCCGCCGATGCCGCCCGCGAGATCAAGGTGCTGGTGACCGGCACCAAGGCGCAGGTCGACGCCGGCGTGCGGATGGTCGGTCGTACGCAGGAGGCGATCGGTAGTATCGTGCGCCAGGTGACCGATATCAACGACGCCATCTCCGGCATCGCCGCCGCCACCGACGAACAGGCTGCGGGCCTGCGCAGCGTGACTGTCGAGATCGGCAGTCTCAGCGAACGCGCTTCCGCTGCCGGCAGCCTCGCCGGTCGTTCGCAGGAGGGTGCCGATCACCTCCATGACACCATCCTCGATCTCGGCCGCACGATCCGCGAGTTCCGCCTTGAACGTGAACGGCGCCATGCCGTGGCGCCGCGTTCGGCGGTCGGCGCGCAACGTCTGCCGGCCCCCAGGCGCGACGACGTCTTCGGCCTGCGTCAGGACGATGATGTCGAATTCGATTTTCCGCCCCGCAGGGCAGCAGCTGGGGGCGAACGGAATGCCTATTGACCACTCTATTACATGCGAATGCGGGCCACGGGGCTCGATTTCAGGCAACAAGGATTGAAGCGATGGCGAGCAGGAAAGGCGAAAAGACAGTCAGTCTGGCCGCGGTGCTGGACCTCAACGAGGCCTCGGCGCTTCGCGGCAAGCTGATGGGGCTGCGCGGCAGCAACGTCGCGATCGACGCCTCCAGCGTCGAAAGGATCGGCGCTTTGTGCATTCAGGTCATCATGGCCGCCGCCAAGACTTGGGATGAAGACAAGCTGTCCTTCACCTTTTCGAAGGTGTCGGATGCATTTCAAAAAACGCTGCAGATGATCGGTATCGACATCGATCACCTGCTTGCCAAGGAGATCCGGCAATGAAGAAAAAAGTGCTGACCGTGGACGATTCACGGACCATTCGAAACATGCTTCTCGTCACCCTCAACAATGCCGGCTTCGAGACCATTCAGGCTGAAGACGGCATCGAGGGGCTGGAAGTCCTCGAGGAAGCCAATCCCGACGTCATCGTCACCGACATCAACATGCCGCGCCTTGACGGTTTCGGTTTCATCGAGGGTGTGCGCCGCAACGACAAGTACCGCGCTATCCCGATCCTGGTGCTGACGACCGAAAGCGATGCCGAAAAGAAGAACCGTGCCCGCCAGGCCGGTGCGACGGGCTGGATCGTCAAGCCTTTCGACCCCGCCAAGCTGATCGATGCCATCGAGCGTGTAACCGCTTAAACAGGATCCGTCCCTCATGGATATGAACGAAATCAAAGAGATTTTCTTCCAGGAGTGCGAAGAGCAGCTCGCCGAACTGGAATCCGGTCTCCTGAAAATGAATGATGGCGACCGCGATCCGGAAACCGTCAATGCCGTCTTCCGCGCCGTTCATTCCATCAAGGGTGGGGCAGGGGCCTTCGGTCTCGATGATCTCGTCTCCTTTGCCCATGTCTTCGAGACGACGCTCGATTGCGTTCGATCCAACAAGCTGGAGCCGACCCAGGATGTCCTGAAGGTCATGCTGAAGGCCGCCGATGTGCTGGCGGATCTGACCAATGTGGCCCGCGACGGCGGCAGCGTCGATCCTGCCCGTAGCCGAGGCCTGGTCAAGGAGCTGGAGGCGCTGGCCCATGGCGAGTTGCCTTCGGCGTCCGCCGCTGTCGAAGCTGCGCCCAAGCAGGCAAAGCCCGTCGCACTCGCACCGGCCCCGGTCGAGGTTGCGCCTGCCGCGACGGATGATAGCGGTTTCCAGCCGATCCCCTTCAGCTTCGATGATGATTTCGGTGCTGACGAAGCGCCCGTAGCCATGCCGGAATACCAGGTCAGCTTCAAGCCGCGCGCCGATCTCTACGCCAAGGGCAATGATGCGACGCTGCTGCTGCGCGATCTCGCGCGCATCGGTGAGCTGAGCGTTCATTGCAATATGGATGCCTTGCCGGGCCTGGACGAAATCGATGCTGAAGGCGCCTATTTCGCCTGGACGATCTCGGTCCGGACGGACAAGGGCGAAGATGCCATCCGCACCGTCTTCGAATTCGCCGAATGGGATTGCGAGCTCGATGTCCGGCGGATCGAGGATGCCGCCTCGAAGGGTGACGATGAGCTGCCGATGGTGCCCGTGCCATTCGATCTCTCTGCCCTCGACGATGATGGCGCCGGACAGGCCGCGGAAGTGGTCGAGCAAGCGCCGCAGCCAGCGAATGATGTGGCCGCCGCGGTTGCCGCCGCCGAGACGGTAAGCAATATCGCGCAGCTCGCCGCCGCCCGCGTCGAAAAGAAGGAAGCTGCGGCTGCCGCTGCCAGTGCCGCCGCGCAGAACAATGCCGCCGCTGCCGGCGTCGGCCAGACCATCCGTGTCGATCTCGATCGCGTCGACCGCCTGATCAACCTCGTCGGCGAACTGGTCATCAACCAGGCGATGCTGTCGCAGAGCGTCATCGAAAACGACAATAACGGTACATCCTCGATCAATATGGGCCTCGAGGAGCTGCAGCAGCTCACCCGCGAGATCCAGGACAGCGTCATGGCGATCCGCGCGCAGCCGGTGAAGCCGGTCTTCCAGCGCATGTCGCGCATCGTCCGCGAAATCGCCGATATGACCGGCAAGTCGATCCGTCTGATCACAGAGGGTGAAAACACCGAAGTCGACAAGACGGTCATCGACAAGCTGGCTGAGCCGCTCACCCACATGATCCGCAACGCTGTCGACCACGGCGTCGAGACCCCGGAAAAGCGCGCGGCACTCGGCAAGAACCCGGAAGGCACGGTTCGCCTGACGGCAAAGCATCGCTCTGGCCGCATCCTGATCGAGCTGGCCGACGACGGCGCCGGCATCAACCGCGAGAAGGTCCGCCAGAAGGCGATCGACAATGACCTGATCGCCGCCGATGCCAATCTTTCCGACGAGGAAATCGACAACCTGATCTTCCTGCCGGGCTTTTCGACCGCAGACAAGATCTCCGACATTTCCGGCCGTGGCGTCGGTATGGACGTGGTCAAGCGCTCGATCCAGGCGCTCGGCGGCCGCATCAACATCACCTCAAAGCCGGGACATGGCTCCGTCTTCACCATGAGCTTGCCGCTGACGCTTGCCGTCCTCGACGGCATGGTGGTGACTGTGGCCGGCCAGACGCTGGTCGTGCCGCTGACCGCAATCGTCGAAACCCTGCAACCGGAAGCCGCCGCTATTCATTCCTTCGGTGCCAACCATCGCCTGATCTCGATCCGCAACAGCTTCTGCCCGCTGGTCGATGTCGGACGCATCCTGAACTTCCGCGCCACCCAGGCCGATCCGGTCGAAGGCGTCGCGCTGCTGGTGGAATCGGAAGGCGGCGGACAGCGCGCTCTCATGGTCGATGCCATCCAGGGCCAGCGTCAGGTCGTCATCAAGAGCCTCGAGGCGAACTACACCCATGTGCCCGGCATCGCTGCGGCGACCATCCTCGGCGATGGGCGTGTCGCGCTCATCCTCGATGTCGATGCCGTGGTCGGCGCCTCGCGCGGCCAGTCGCTGAAGGCTGAAATATCCTACGCAGCGGTGGGTTGAGCCTATGTCCGACGCGATCAAGAGCCTGACCCATGGTGCCCGAGAGCTGATCGCCTTCCGGATCGGCGATCAGGAATTCTGCGTCGACATCATGTCCGTCCGCGAAATTCGCGGCTGGACGCCCGCAACCGCGATGCCGCATTCGCCCGGCTATATGCTTGGCGTCATCAATTTGCGCGGCGCCGTGCTGCCGATCGTCGACCTCTCTGCCCGGCTCGGCATGGGGCGCGCCGAGCCAACCGTGCGGCATGTGATCATCGTCGCGCAGGTCAAGCGCAAGGTCGTGGGCCTTTTGGTCGATGCCGTGTCGGATATCCTCACGGTCACCGACGACACGATCCAGCCGACGCCGGAAGTCTCTTCCGATTATGAACGGCAGTTCGCGCGTGGCGTCCTGGCGATCGACCGCCGCATGATCTGTCTCATCGAACTCGAAACCCTGTTCCCCGAACACGAAAGCCAGGCCGCATGAGCGTGATGGGAGCAATAGATCTAAGAGTATCCCCGGACGAGGTGCTGGCCAGCGGCGAATATCCGCTGACCCGCCGGGATCTCTCCGAAATCGCCGCCATGATCTATTCGGACGCCGGGATCTCTCTGAACGAGACCAAGGCATCGCTGGTCTATTCGCGGCTGTCCAAGCATATCCGCGCGCTCGGCCTGCCGGGCTTCCGCGATTATTGCCAGCTCGTTTCTTCGCCGGCAGGCGCCGTCCAGCGGCGCGAGATGCTGTCGCACTTGACGACCAATTTCACGCGCTTCTTTCGCGAAAACCACCATTTCGATCATCTGCGCGACGAGGTCCTGCCGGGCCTTCTGGCGCGCGCCAAGGCGGGCGGTCGCGTCCGCATCTGGTCGGCGGCCTGTTCCGACGGCCAGGAGCCTTATTCCATCGCGCTCACGGTTTTGTCGCTGATGCCGAATGCCGCGGACCTCGATTTCAGGATACTGGCGACGGATATCGATCCGAAGATTCTCGGCCTTGCCCGCGCGGGCGCATATGACGAGGCAGCACTCGAAACTGTCTCGCCCGCCATGCGCAAGCAATGGTTCCAGGAAGTGGAGATCCAGGGGCGCCGCAAGTTCCAGATCGACGATCGCGTCAAGCGGCTGATCACCTTCAACGAACTGAACCTCCTGGCGCAATGGCCGTTCAAGGGCAGCTTCGACGTCATCTTCTGCCGCAACGTCGTCATCTATTTCGATGAGCCGACGCAGACGAAGATCTGGTCGCGTTTCGCGGGTCAGCTGCAGGACAACGGCCATCTCTATATCGGCCATTCCGAGCGGGTCGCCGGCGACGCCAAGCACCTCTTCGACAATATCGGTATCACCACCTATCGCCATATCGGCAAGCACGGGGGGAGAAAACCATGAGCGCTCCCGCCCGCGTTCTCGTCGTCGACGACTCGCCCACCATGCGCGGCCTGATCACCGCCGTCCTGCGCTCCGATCCTGAGGTCGACGTCATCGGCCAGGCCGGGGATGCGCTGGAAGCGCGTGCCGCGATCAAGGCGCTCAATCCCGACGTCGTGACGCTCGATATCGAGATGCCGAACATGAACGGCCTCGACTTCCTCGAAAAGATCATGACGCTGAGGCCCATGCCGGTCATCATGGTCTCGACCATGACGCATCGCGGCGCGGAGGCGACGCTGGCCGCGCTGGAGATCGGTGCCTTCGATTGCGTCGGCAAGCCGGTGCCGGGCGAGCCCCGTCCCTTCGGCGATCTCGCCGAAAAGGTGAAGGCGGCGGCCCGTTCGCAGCGGCAATATGTCAAGCCTGCCGCCAGCCATGCCCCGCCGCCCGCGGTTGCCGATTTCCGTGTCGGCCGCAAGATCGTTGCGATCGGCTCCTCCACCGGCGGTGTCGAGGCGTTGATCGCGGTGCTGCAGAAATTCCCGGCCAATTGCCCGCCGACGGTCATCACCCAGCATATGCCGCCGAGTTTCACCCGCAGTTTCGCCGAGCGTCTCAACCGTCTCTGCGCCCCCGTGGTGCAGGAGGCGAGCGACGGCGCGCGGCTGGAGATCGGCAAGATCTATCTGGCACCCGGCGGTGAAAGGCATCTGCAGGTCGCCAGCTCTTCGGCGCCGCATTGCCGGCTGGTCGAGGGCGGGCCGGTCAACGGCCATCGCCCTTCCGTCGATGTACTGTTCGATTCGGTGGCCGAGCTTGCCGGCCGCAACGCCGTGGGCGTGATCCTGACCGGCATGGGGCGCGATGGCGCCGCGGGTCTTCTCAAGATGCGTCATGCCGGCGCGCGCACTATCGGCCAGAACGAAAAGACCTGCGTGGTCTATGGAATGCCGAGGGTCGCGTTTGAGCTCGGTGCAGTCGAACAGCAGTTTCCGCTGAACGCCATTGGCGAGGAAATATTGAAAGTAACAGCCGCCCGAAAGGAAGGGAGCGAATAATGTCTCTAGCGGAGAAAATCAAAGTTCTGATCGTCGACGATCAGGTCACCAGCCGCCTGTTGCTCAGCGATGCGCTGACGCAACTGGGTTTCAAGCAGATCACTGCCGCCGGCGACGGCGAGCAGGGCATGAAGATCATGCAGCAGCAGCCGCATCATCTGGTGATCTCGGACTTCAACATGCCGAAGATGGATGGTCTCGGCCTGTTGCAGGCCGTTCGCACCAATCCGGCAACCAAGAAGGCCGCCTTCATCATCCTGACGGCGCAGGGCGATCGCGCCCTGGTGCAGAAGGCGGCACAGCTTGGCGCCAACAATGTTCTCGCCAAGCCCTTCACCATCGAAAAGATGAAGGCTGCAATCGAGGCCGTGTTCGGAGCGCTGAAATGATCCTCGAGGCCACCGCCCGTCGTGTGCATATCATTCAGGGCGAGTATAAGGTCATCGGTGACCCCGAGGTGGTCCTGGCGACCATTCTCGGCTCGTGTGTGGCGGCATGTTTGCGCGATCCGGTGGCTGGCGTCGGCGGTATGAACCATTTTCTGCTGCCGGGAATGGCGTCCTCGCCGACAAGCGGCGGCGACGCCACGCGCTACGGCGTGCATCTGATGGAACTGCTGATCAACGGTCTTCTGAAGCAGGGCGCGCGTCGCGACCGGCTGGAGGCGAAGGTTTTCGGCGGCGCAAAGACGATCGCCACCTTCTCCAATGTCGGCGAACAGAATGCGGCCTTCGCCATGCAGTTCCTGCGGGATGAAGGCATCCCGGTCGTCAGCTCCAGCACGGGCGGCGAGCATGGGCGCAAGGTGGAGTACTGGCCGGTTTCCGGCCGTGCGCGGCAATATCCGCTGACCGGCGCCGAAACACAGAAGACCGTGGCCCTGGAACAGCGCCCCGTTGCAGCCCCGAAGCCTGTCGACAATGCGATCGAATTTTTCTGATCAGCGAGGACTACCCGATGACCAACATCCAGCGCGCCGACATGACCGCCATGCAGGAGACGCTCCCCGCCATCCTGATGCGGATCGTCGCGGAACTGCACGATATCGCTTACCTGATCGAGCGCATCGAGCCGCAACTGCTCGATCTCAGCGGCGTCAATGTGCTGGAATCGCCTGACGCGATGAAGGTCATGCAGGGCATCGATCTGGCCGTACAGAAGACACGCGGTATCGCCGAATTCATCGATACCATTACCGGCGACATGCCGGATGGCTGGATGGTCGATGTCGCGACGGCGCTGAGCCTGGTGAAGCTCACCGAGATGCAGAAGGCACTGGGCGGCAGCCAGCGTCACGGCCATTCCCAGCCGCTTGCCAAGGCTGCCGGCGATTTCGATTTCTTCTGACCGCAACCGCCGGTACCTGGTATTGTTTTTCCTATACTTTTTTAAATAGTTTTCTTCTCGCTTCTCTCGTTTTCCCCGCCGGACGAAACGCTCGCACAAGTTTCGATTCCTATCTTCGCTGCAGGGCACAAAGCCATCAGGTCTTTGACGAATCGTGCGAGAACAGAATGAATCTGTTAAATCAATTAGTTCCCTTGTTCAGGAATCTGCAGAATCTCGGGAGGACGCGGTTGCTGACTCTCGCCGGCGTGGGCATTTTGTCCGTGGCGCTGGTCCTGTTTGCAGCCCTTTACGTCAACAAGCCTGCCCAGGAGACGCTTTATGTCGGCCTGGATGCGACCGATCTGAATCAGATCAGCATTGCGCTTGCCGAAGCCAAGATCAATTTCCAGGTGGGGGCGGACGGCACCAGCCTGACCGTGCCGACCGGCATGACCGGCAAGGCCCGCGCGCTACTTGCCGAGCGCGGCCTGCCGAACAGCACCAATGCCGGCTATGAGCTCTTCGACAATGTCGGCTCGCTCGGCCTGACCTCCTTCATGCAGGAAGTGACTCGTGTCCGTGCGCTGGAGGGCGAAATCGGCCGGACGATCACCTCGATCTCCGGCATCAGCGCGGCGCGTGTTCATATCGTCATGCAGGATGTCGGCAACTTCCGGAAGGCGGACCAGAAGCCGACGGCCTCGGTGATGATCCGGGCCAATGCCGAAGCGGCGCGCAAGGCCGCCCAGGCCATCCGCCATCTCGTCGCCTCCGCCGTGCCCGGTCTTGAGGTCGACGACGTCACCATCCTCGATTCCACCGGGCAGCTGCTCGCCTCCGGCGACGATCAGAGCAATGGGGCTCTGAACCGCAATCTCGGCATCGTGCAGAATGTTCAGGGCGAAATCGCATCGAATATCGACAAGGCGCTGGCACCCTTCCTCGGCATGGACAATTTCCGCTCCAGCGTGACGGCCCAGCTGAACACCGACAGCCAGCAGGTGCAGGAAACCACCTACGATCCGGAATCAAAGGTCGAGCGTTCGGTCCGCACCACCAAGGAAGCGCAGAAGTCGCAGCAGCGCCAGTCGGACACGGCGGCGACCGTCGAGCAGAACATTCCGCAGGCCGCACCTCAGGCCGGCGGCAATGGGCCGACATCGAACGACCAGACCGACAAGCGCGAAGAGCAGACCAATTACGAAATCAATAGCAAGACGACCGCAACGGTCCGCAACAGCTACAGGATCGAAAAACTGTCGGTCGCTGTGGTGGTCAACAGGGGCCGTATCGCCCAGATGGTCGGTCAGCCGGCCGATCCGGCAAAGGTCGATGCCTATATCGCCGAGATGCAGAAGATCGTTGCAACCGCTGCCGGCCTCGATCCAAGCCGCGGCGACGTGGTGACGGTCAATGCGATGGACTTCCTCGACACCCAGCTGCTCGACGACAACGCGTCGGGTCTCAACATCATGGATGTGCTGAGCCGCAATATCGCAGGCATCATCAATTCGCTCGCCTTCGTCGCGGTCGCCGTCCTCATCATCTGGCTGGGCTTCCGTCCGCTGATCCGCTCGCTTGGCGGCGGTGCCAACGGCACGGCTCTGCCGGACGCGGCCGGGCTCGAATTGCCGGATTTCGCACCCGGCGCGGTCGGCGGACCCGGCGCGGCGCTGATGGACGGCTTCGGTTCGGATTTCGGCTTCGACAGTACCGACGATCTGCTGACGATGGGCGAGGACAACAGCACTTTCAATCGCCGCGTCAAGGAAGGGCCGGAGCGTCGCCTCTCGCGGATGGTGGAAATCAGCGAGGAGCGAGCCGCCAAGATCCTCAGAAAATGGGCCGTCGACAAGGCCGCCTGATAAAAGGACCGGGGAGATCCCGGTCTTTTCGCGTGAACGGATAGGATGCAACAAGGTCGTTGCAATCCTGGATTTCGCGAATATTTGCTGCAAGCCACCATCACGAAATCAGGCTGTATGAGATGTTGGCAAGTGAAGAAGAGAAGGCAAATTTCATTGCTGGGTAGAAAGAATCGACTTACAGTCTGCTCATCTGTCCGCAACAGCGCCGAATCGGCGCGAATCGGGCTGTAATCCGCCCCCGGTGAATTCAAGGTTTGAAGATGCAGGGACGCGGAGAAATCAGTTTATAGTTTGTTGATTGGGTTTCCGGCGATCTGGGCCAATGCGATTGCCGAAGTGGAATTCATGTTAGCGCTTGCGCGCCGTGCCTCCGCCGGATGCGTTTGAGGCGTAATCGTAATTTAAGTTGGCGCAGGCGCCTTTTTTGAAGATCGATGTCGGTTTTCGGGGGGGGTGCCCTGGGTCCAGACCGAGCAATGCTCTCGTTGACGTCCCATCGTCCGACAGTGGCAGGAACGCAGAAAATGGACATGCAGATATCGCAGGCGAGCAAGGGCGATAAGGATGCGCGAGCAGCCGCCCCTTCCAGCGCCATGTCGCGCGATCAGCTCATTCTGCAACTGACTGCCGTTGCGGGACCGGCCTATCTCCAATCCGGCCTGCGCGTGCTGACGGATTATGTCGGCGCCTCTCACTATCTCCTGGCGCGCTGCGACCTGATTCAGGAGAGCGGGCTCGATTTCGTCGTGTCTTCGGATTGGCCCTTCGATCTCGTCCGGCGCCTGGCTTCCGAACTCACGAACGGCTATGGCCGTGCCGGCGAGCTGGAAAAATCCATGTCGCTGTTCCAACCGGTTTTTGCCTTCCTGCCCGATGATGTCGAGCCGCCGGAGGGTGTCAGCCGTCACTATTGCGCGCTGACCTTCAATGTCGGGCGCACGCGGTTCTCGCTGATGCTTCTGGCCCGTGACAGCCTGTTGCTGTCGCCGGAGCGGTTGCGCGATGTCGGGCTGCTGGCGGGCTATTTCGCCAGCTTCACCCGCAGTGTAGAAGGCAAGCTGGAGCGCGATTTCGATTTGACCGAGCGCGAACTGGAATGTCTGTTCTGGATTGCCGAGGGCAAGACCAGCGACGAGATCGCTATGATTCTTGGCATCTCGCGCAATACCATCAACAACTACATCACCAGCGTCATGCGCAAGACCGCGACGAAAACGCGATCGGAAGCCATCGCGTTTGCCGTCAGAAACAACCTCGTTTGAAGGCCTATTGAATGCGATATCAGCCGGGCAAGGCGACGGACATGTCGGGCGAGACGAAGCTTAGTCGTTTGCATCGGATTTCCGGCCGCTCCGATCTCTTCCCGAAGCTGGTGTCGATGCAGAAATTGATCGACGCGCAGAATTTCGCACTCTATCGGCTCAGCGGTTCCGGCCTGCCGAGCAAGCAGCGCCTGGTCTGCGAACTGGAGAACTGGGGTTCGGCCAATCCCGTCATGAACAAGGCCTTCGTCGAGGCCTATGGCGAAGCGATGATCGAGCATATCGAGAAGTCGCTGCTACCTTTGATGTGGAACGGCCGCGACAGCGACAGCACGGCCGAGACGCCGGATTTTGCCGCTTTCACCCAGCGCCTGAAGCCGCATCTCCTGCCTTTCGCCGGTGTTGCTTTTCCGGTGCGGCTGGGCTCGGTCGGCAATGGCTATGTCGTTTTCACCGCGAAGTTCATGGACGTGGCGAGCGACATGATCGTCGAGCTGCATGGCCGCAGCTGCCAGATCATGATGGAGCTTCTGTCGCTCGATGAGCGCCGCTCGCCGGCCGCCGAAGCATTGAGCGAACGAGAGATTGCCTGCCTGCAACTGGCCGGCGACGGACGGATCAGCGAGGAAATCGCCGAAAAGCTCGGTTTGTCGGTACATACCGTCAACGCCTATCTCGGCTCGGCGACGATCAAGCTCGACAGTGTCAATCGCATCCAGGCGATCGCGAAGGCGATCCGCTTCGGTTACATCAGTTGACGCCGACGCTCCTCAGCGGATCTTCATATCGTAAATTCCGGAATGATTCAGGCGTCCTCAGGCCGCCTGCGTTGCGCTGCCGATCGCATAGCGGGCATCCTTGAGACTGCGGGCGAGAAGTGCTGTATTCTCGTCCGGATCAGCGGATGCTTTCTCGAAGGCGATGTGGTTGATCTCGATGCCGGCATGATGGTCGGCAAGCGCGAGCTTGGCATAGATGGTGACGCCACGCGGCTTGATTTCGAGGTCGATCGTGACCTCGGCCGGGCCGCTCCAATCGAGCTTGTAATCGCCGCCGAGCCCGAAATTGACGATGCCGGGAAGGAAATAGAGCTCGGCGGCCGAGGCCACGAGGTCCGCAAGATTGCCGTATCGTTCGAATCGCAGCAGCGAAATCAGATCGGCGGCGTCGAGAAGCCGCAATTCGCTGGCGACCGGGCTGATGGCCTCAGCGAGAATGCGTTCACGTTGAGCAGAGTAGGGGCATTTTTTCATTCGATTTATCGTACCCGTGTTCTATTCGACTGTGCGTAGATCCGATGGATTAGCTCTGCGACGGCCTTGTAAAATACTGACGGGATGACACTATCGACCGAGACTTGCGCAAACATGGAGCGTGCGAGTGGCGGATCCTCGAAAACGGGAATGCCGTTTGCCTCTGCAATCTCTCTGATTTTCAGCGCGATGAGGTCCTGACCCTTGGCAACGACGACGGGCGCGTCGCCTTCCTCGCGGACATAGCGCAACGCCACGGCGAAATGGGTCGGATTGGCGATAACAAGGGTTGCGCGTGGCACCTGCTTTATCATCCGCCGGCGGGCGCGGTCGCGGGCAACCGAGCGCTGGCGCGACTTGACGATCGGATCGCCCTGCGACTGCTTGAATTCGTCCTTGATCTCCTGCTTGGTCATCTTCAGCTGATCGAACCAATGGTGACGGCTCCACAGCACGTCGGCAATGCCGACGACGGCGGTTGCCAACAGCACGATCATCAGGATTCTCTGGACGATGGTCGACAGCCGAACGAAAATCGTCTGCGGATCGGAAGCCAGCGAATCGATCGCGTGGAAGAACTGGCCGCGCAGTACGAAGAACATGATGATGCTGACCACCACGATCTTGGCGAGCGACTTGCCGAATTCCACAAGGCCGGATGTGCTGAAGATGCGGTTCCAGCCGGAAACAGGCGATATGCGCGAGAATTTCGGCTGAATGCGGTCGAGAACCGGCGTGGGCAGGTTCTGGAACATCGAGGAGCCGATCCCGAAGATGAAGAACAGAACGATGGCGGGCAACACGAGATTGCCGACTTCCCAACCGATTCGGGTAAACAGTGAAAGGGCGTCCGGCCCCGTTTCCAGCTTCCATTGATCCGGCTTCTCGAAGAGGTCTCGCAGCACCTCGCCCATGCGCCCCATGCGCTCCGGCAGGAAGAAGGTGACATAGATGACGGTCGCCAGCATGGAAGCAAAGATCGTGGCTTCCCGGGAGTGGGGCACATTGCCCTTCTCCATGGTGTCGCGGAGTTTTTTCTCCGTCGGTTTCTCTGTTTTACTGTCCTTGTCTTCGTCAGCCAAAGCAGCCGTCCTTCGCGAAACGGAAAGAGGCCGCGCAGCACGCGCGGCCCTGTTTTGAACAGTCTAGGACGATTCAGGTGAGTCGCGTCGAACTTACGCGGCTTTCTCCACAGGTGTCGTGTCCTTGGCCTTGAGTTCGATCTGGCCGGAATTGGAAAGCCGGATGGCTTCCTGCGCGATGGCGCGTCGGGCGACGGCGATTTCGCGTGCATTGACGCCGTTGCTGGGCACCTGCAGATCGGATTCGATCATGCGGCGCTGGCGTGGGCTGATCGATGCGAGCACGATTTCGCGGATGTCCATGGTCGAGCCGCGCAGCGCCATGGTGATGATATCCGAGGCGATGTCGTTGAGCAGCAGCACACGGCTCTGCTGCGGCATGAGCATGAGGTCGTCGAAGAGGAAGATCTTCGGGCGAACCTTGTCGACCGATTCCTTGCTCAGCGTTTCGAGCGACGTCAGCAGGGTATCGACCTGCGGCTTGTCGAGCTCGTTCATCAGCTCCGCCACCTTGGTCGAGCCGGATGCGTTGCGCTCGGCTTCGATCTCCGTCATCAGCCCCTGGACGCGGTTCTCGATGATCTGCGCCGCTTTCGGGCTGACATCCTTGAGATTGACCGTGCGGTTCATGATGTCGGCGCGCTGCGCCTCCGGCAGCTGCAGGAGGATCTTGGCGCCGAAGGAGGATGGCATCATCGACAGCATATAGGCGATGGTTTGCGGATGTTCGCGCAGGAAGAACTTGGCGACGAAGGCCGGATCCGCTTCGCCGAGGCGATCCCAGATCGAAGCCTCATAGGCCTGGAAGGCCGTGCGTCGGCCGAGCAGGCTATCGACCTCGTCCGGCGTCAGGCCCTCTTCGAGAATGCTCTCGATCGCCTTGGCATTGTCCATCAGGCCGGCGCCTTCGGTGAAGAGATCCTCGAATTCCGCCACGAGCTGCGCCAGTTCGTCGGGCGGAATGAGCCGCAGCGATTGCGCCGAGGCAATGATGAGCTGCAATTCATGCTGCGTGAAATATTTCAGCAGCCGTCCCGCCACTTGTTTTCCCATGGCAAGAAGAACGGCTGCGGCCTTCTCGGCCTGAGACAACGGTTTCTCGGCAAGGGCGCCGCTGAAATCGTCAAAGTCCATCATGGTCTTCATCTCCGTCCCGAACAGGGAGTGGCTTATTCTGAAAAGAAATCAGGCTTTCATTGCCCGATCCCGAAATGATCTTCGGGAATAGTATGCAAAATCAAATAAACGGAGCGAAATGACTCATTTCGCCTTGTTGTTGGACAGCTCGATCAGCTTGATGCCGAACCGGGTATCGTCGTGTTCCAGGACGGTAATTTCGCCCCGGCCGATGCAGCGGCCGTTTACGGTGATTTCGACGGGTTCACCGATCCTCTTGTCGAGGGCGATAATCGCGCCTTCGGTCAGGTTCATCAGGCCGGAAACCTGCATGCGGCTGCTGCCGAGCACGATCTGGACGTCGATCGGGATATCCATGATCAGGTCGAGATTGGCGCTCAGCGCGCTGCCGGGAGCGGCCGTTTCGGCAAAGGCGGAGGGGCCGCCGAAATCGCCTGCGCCGAAGGCGGAGCCTGCATCGTCGCCACCGAATTCATCGCCGAAGGCCGAAAGACCGGTGGCCGGCTCGGCGCCGAACGCGTCGAGATCGAAATCCGGCGCGACGCCGTCGGTATCTTTCTTCAGGACGCCACGCAGGCCGTCGATAGCCTCGTCCAATGCGGCGTCGCTGCTTGCGATTTCGAGCGAATCCTCGCTGCTTTTCTGTGTCGTCTTCGTAGCCATGAAATCACTATTCCAGTTGAAACTTGCCTCAAGCTGCCGTGGGTGCGGGCCGCACCCCGGCCGCTCAATTCATCAGGTGTCGAAGAAGCTCGTCGTCGGAATTCACGGTGTCCTTGACGCGTACCGTGTAGTTCTCGCCGGAGCGGCCGAATTCGCAGACATAGAGGTCCTTGCTGTTGGCGCTGACCTCGACCTGGACGTCGCTCGTATCCATAAAGGGAATGACATCGCCGACGGCGAGCCTGGAGATCGTGTCGAGCGTCAGCGATTGCAGCCGGATGCGGGCTTCGAGCGTCACCTGCGAGCGGCGTACCTGCTCGTTGAGTTGCTCCGCCCACGCGCCGGTCGAGGCGGATGGGTTCTTCGCTCGCGGCGCGCTGACCACGGTGCGCAGCAGCTCGTATTGCGGAACGATGACGACGATTTCCGAAACGGTCTTGCCGAGCGAGATCGTCATTGCGATGGCGGCGGCGAAATCGTCGGTCTGGCCGGCAACCGGCGTCGGACGATCCTCGATATTGTAGGGCGGATCCAGATAGGGTTCGAAGCCGCCGGTCGCGTTGACGGCCGAGCGCAGCACGTTGGCGATCTTGTCGAACACCATGACGGAGAGGTCGAGTTCGATTACCGAAAGCGGCCGCGCGGCGGGGGAGTCGATTGTCTCGGGCTGGGCGCCCAGCAGATGCTCCATCAAGGTCATGACGAAGCCCGTGCCGCAGCCGAGCAGGAAGTTCTGCGACCAGTTGCGCAGGGAGCCGTTCACCAGGGCGCAATTGCTGCCGATGCCGGCGACGAGCTCGCTCATCAGGCCCGACCGGCAGCCGGCATAGCCGACGGAGACATCCAGGCCGGTTTCGCTCTTGATGATGTCGGGGAGGAACTCGGCATAGACCTGGCCGAAGGCCGTGCCCAGCTTTGCAAGCGTCGCAGGGTCGCCAAGGCCACCGGTCAGCTTGGCGAAGAGGACGGGATCCATCGTCTGTTTTGGGTGCGTTGATTGCTGGCTCATGATCGTCAGGCCGCCTTGCTCTCACCGCCGGGGTTCATCATTTCCTGCTCGACCGCGTCGATGGACGGCCGCTCATAGGAGGAGATCGTCTTGCGGCCGTATTCGAGCGCCACCTGCGGCACGGAGCCGTTCATGTAGGCGAGCAGCGTCTGCTTCACGATCACGTAGAGGCGATGCTGCTTGTTGCGCACGATCTTGATCTGCGAGACCAGCGGCGCGCAGACGGAGTAGGACAGAATGATGCCGAGGAAGGTGCCGACCAGCGCCGAGCCGATCAGGTGCCCGAGCACCTCAGGCGATTCGTTGATATGGCTCATGGCCTTGATGACGCCGAGGACGGCGGCGACGATGCCGATCGCCGGGAAGGAATCCCCCATGATCGTGATCGCATGATAGGGCTTCATCTTGTCGTGCTGGATAGTGTTGATTTCTTCGTCCATCAGCGCCTCGATCTCGTGCGAGCGGGCATTGCCGATGATGATGAGGCGGACGTAATCGCAGATGAAGGCCGTCAGGTCCCGGTTCTTCAGCACCGTCGGAGCGGCCTGGAAGATCACCGATTCATCTGGATTGTCGATATGGGCTTCGATCTCGTTGCGCGACTTGGTGCGCAGGTCCCGCATCAGTGCATAGAGCACGCCGAGGGTGTCGAGATAGTCACGCTCTTTGGGAACCGCATGCCTGAAGGCTTCGCCCAGCGCCTTGCCGGAGTCCTTCAGGACCTTCATCGGATTGGCCATGATGAAGCCGCCGATGCCGGCGCCCGCGATGATGACAAATTCGAAGGGCTGGAACAGCGCGTTCACATCCCCACCCATCGCCATGAAGCTGCCAATGATGCAGCCGCAGGTCACTACAAATCCGATAATAATATTCATCGCCGGTCCACACCTGAACGTTGCTTCCTCAAATCAACTAGGAAACCTGCCTTGCGTGAGGCTGTTCGGCACGTCAGTCAGCAGGCCTTTTGTCGTGTCAGCCTCGCACAAGCCAATGTCGGCACAGTAACGGCTAAGGGCATCTATGCCCGGCTAACGACATGTTGGAACGCCGCGCTATCGGGCGTTTCCTGTCCCGTTATTCTCCAATGTCCGGAGGGCGTTGAAAATGCAGTCTGGTATTTATGTGTCGTTGTCATCGCAGATGGCGCTCGAGCGGCGTCTGACAACGGTCGCCGACAACATGGCCAATGTGAACACCACCGGTTTTCGTGGCACAGAGGTCAAGTTCAATCAGGTGCTCAGCAACACCGAAAACAAGCTCAACGCCAAGGTCGCCTTCGTTTCGCAGGGCAATGATTATCTCTCCACCAGCAATGGCGAATTGCAGAACACCGGCAATCTCCTCGATTTTGCCGTCAAGGGCGAAGCCTGGTTCGGCCTCAATACGCCAGCCGGCCTGGTGCTGACGCGCGACGGCCGTTTTACGATGACGGACAGCGGCGCGCTGGTCTCGGCACGCGGTTATCCCGTGCTCGATCCCGGCGGTGCGCCGATCCAGCTCGATCCCACCGGCGGCGCGCCGACCGTCTCCTCGAATGGCACGATCACGCAGAACGACAAGCAGGTCGGCCAGATCGGGCTTTATACCTCCGATGTCAGCAAGGGTTTCCTGCGCTACAACAACAGCGGCGTACTGCCCACCGATACGCCGCAGCCGGTGATCGACCGCTCCAATATCGGTGTCGCCCAGGGCTATCTTGAAAATTCCAACGTCAATGGCCTGCGGGAAATGACAGAACTGATCGAGGTCAGCCGCGCCTTCGACAATATCACGTCGCTCACCAACAGCAGCGAAAGCACGCTCTCGGAAGCGATCAAGACCCTCGGCGGCAGCCAGTAAGAAGGGCGGATCATGTTCGAGGATCGGATGCCGGAGGGGGCGTTGTCCCCAAGGTTGCCGCATATGGCCGCGCTGGCGGAGCACTATGCGATGACGGAAAACGCGGTCGCTCATGGCGGTCATGTGCGGACTATCGCGGCCGGGCACTACACGGTCGCCGGCCTTTCCAGGCATGTGCGTCTCGGCGAGTTCGTTGCCCATCGGTCGGCGACTGGCGTCCATCTCGGCGAGGTCGTACGCGTCGAACCGGAATTGACCTATGTCTGTCCGATCGAGCCGGGCGAGCCGATCGGTATCCACGACACCGTCATCCGCAAAGGCGCCTTTCGTATCGCGCCGTCGGAAAGCTGGTGCGGGCGCACCATCAATTCGCTGGGCGAGCCGATCGACGGCCTGGGGCCGCTGACGGCGGGCACGCAGCCGCGCTCGATCTCCAACACCGCGCCACCTTCCATGACGCGCAAACGCGTCGAGACGGGCTTCAAGACCGGTGTGCGCGCCATCGATATCTTCTCGCCGCTCTGCCTCGGCCAGCGTCTCGGCATTTTCGCTGGCTCCGGCGTCGGCAAATCGACGCTGCTATCGATGCTCGCCCGCGCCGATGCCTTCGACAAGGTGGTGATCGCGCTGGTCGGCGAGCGCGGCCGTGAAGTCCGTGAATTCATCGAGGATACGCTCGGCACCCACATGCAGAAGTCGGTCGCGGTCGTTGCGACCAGCGACGAGAGCCCGATGCTGCGCAAGATGGCGCCGCTGTCGGCGATCACCATCGCCGAACATTTCCGCGACCAGGGCGACAATGTGCTTTTGATCGTCGACAGCGTCACGCGCTTTGCCCACGCCATCCGCGAGGTTGCGACCGCATCCGGCGAGCCGCCGATCGCGCGCGGCTATCCGGCGTCCGTCTTCACCGAGTTGCCGCGTCTTCTGGAGCGCGCGGGGCCGGGGCCGGAAGGCACGGGCACGATCACCGCGATTATTTCGATCCTCGTCGATGGCGACAATCATAATGACCCGATCGCCGATTCCACCCGCGGCATTCTCGACGGTCACATCGTCCTGCAGCGCTCTCTCGCGGAGGAGGGACGCTATCCGCCGATCGACCCGCTGGCCTCGGTCTCGCGTCTGGCGCGCAAGGCCTGGACGCCGGATCAGGAAAAGCTGGTGTCGCGCCTGAAGGCGCTCGTGCATCGTTACGAGGAAACGCGCGACCTGCGCCTGATCGGCGGATACCGCCAGGGCGCCGACGCGGATCTCGATATCGCCGTCCGCCAGGTACCGATCATCTACGAGATCCTGAAGCAGACCCCAGGCGAGCGGCCCTCCGCCGACGCCTTCACCGATCTGGCGACCGCCCTGAAGAACGGCGCGGTCGCAATCACACCGGCAAAGAGAGGCTGACGTGAGAGAAACCGATGCAGACGAGCCGGTCGCTCCGCCGAAGCCGGCGAAAAGGCGGACCGTCACCGACAGAGCGCTGGCCTGCACTGGCCTGGTGCTCGCCGGTATCTCGGCTTTCTTCCCGTGGTACGTGTTTCTGAATCCGGACAAGTTCGGCATTCAGGTCGCCGAGGGCGACCGGACGCGGGATCTGCCGAACTGGCCGGGGCGCGAGATCGTCAGCGTCTCGCCACTTGCCATGGTCAACAAGAATCCGGGCGAGCCGAAGGACATGATCCCCGATCCGCTGACGACGGCGACGGTCAGCAGTGTCGGGCGGGAGGACGATAAGGGTCCGCCGGCGGAAGATCAGCCGTTCCCCGGCAAGTCGCCCTTCCATCTGCTGCACGTCGCAAACGGCCGGGCGCTGATCGAGGATGACAACGGCATGTTCGTCGTGCGCGTCGGCTCGCTTCTGCCCGATAACAGCCGCCTGGCCACTATCGAGCAGCGCGACGGAAAATGGGTGATCGTCACCTCCACCGGCGACGTCTACAGCCATGAATAAATACTCGAAATCGCCCGCATGCCGGGCCTTTTAAAGACTTCCGCAAGAACGCGACCACCGCAAGTCCCACGCAAGATTATCCCTCTAATGTCCCTGGTGTAAGAACGGAGAGAAGCCCATGCAACCCATTCAACTCTTTGACCTGGCCTCGCGGCAAGCCGAGTGGCTTCAGACGCGCCAGGAGGTTGTTGCCGGCAACATCGCCAATGCCAATACCCCGAAGTTCCGCGCCAAGGATGTGACGCCGTTCCAGGCTGTTCTGGACAACCAGAATGTCGGCATGGCGAAGACCAATCCGGCGCATCTCTCCGGCAACGAATTCAGTCAGAGCGGCGACATCAACGTCGAGGAAGCGTCGCTCAATCAGGAAATTGGTGTCCAGGAATCGGGTAACACCGTCGGCCTGGAAGACGAGCTCGCCAAATCGGGCGAGATCAAGCGCCAGTACAGCTTGAACACCGCACTCGTCAGCTCCTTTCATCGCATGATGTTGATGACCGTAAAACAATAGATGAAGTGAAGATGTCATGGATCCCTTATCTGCCGCATTGAAGATTGCGGGCTCCGGCCTGGAAGCTCAGTCGACCCGCCTGCGCGTCGTCTCCGAAAATATCGCCAACGCCCGTTCGACGGGCGATACGCCCGGTGCCGATCCTTATCGCCGCAAGACGGTGACCTTCGGCGCCGAACTCGATCGGGCCAACGGCGTGACGACGGTCGGAGTGAAGAAGATGGGCGAGGACACCGGCAAGTTCGTCGAGCAATACGACCCGGACAATCCGGCGGCGGACCAGAAGGGCTACGTCAAGATGCCCAACGTCAACATCCTTGTCGAAATGGCCGACATGCGCGAGGCCAATCGTTCCTACGAGGCCAATCTGCAGACGGTCCGGCAGGCACGCGACCTCATCTCCTCCACCATCGATCTGCTGAAGAATTCATAATGATTGACGCTATCAAGAATGTCTCCTCCCTCTCGGCAACCCGTGGCCTCGGCAGCATCGCGACGGATCTGAGCTCCGCCGCATCCAACGCGATCGCATCGACGCCGGAAACGGCAATCGGAAGCTCTGCTGTCGGCAGCTTCGCCTCCGTCATGTCCGATGTGGCGAAGAATACGGTCAGCACGCTGAAGGAAGCTGAAAATGCCTCCTTTGCCGGCATCAAGGGCACGATGAGCACCCGCGAAGTGGTCGACAAGGTCATGCAGGCGGATCAGACGCTGCAGACGGCGATCGCGCTGCGCGACAAGATGGTCTCCGCCTTCCTCGATATTACGAAAATGCAGATCTAGGGCGGATTGCTCCGCTCAAACTATGTGACTTGGCGTGTTCCTGTTCCAAAGCCGCTTGGCGGCTTCCGGGATCGCGCTCCAGACCGAAGGACGAAAACATGAGAGCGCTCGCTATTGCCGCGACGGGCATGGACGCCCAGCAGACCAATCTCGAAGTGATCGCGAACAACATCGCGAACATCAACACGACGGGCTACAAGCGTTCCCGCGCCGAGTTCTCGGACCTTCTGTACCAGACCGAGCGCGCCAAGGGCATCGCCAACAGGCCGAACCAGGCGGTGGTGCCGGAAGGCGCCAATATCGGCCTCGGCGTGCAGACGACGGCCGTGCGCAACATCCAGATTCAAGGCGAGCTGTCGCAGACGTCGAACGATCTCGACGTCGCGCTTGTCGGACGTGGCTGGTTCCAGATCCAGATGCCTGATGGTACGACGGCCTATACCCGCGCCGGCTCCTTCAACAAGAGCGATACCGGTCAGATGGTCACGCCCGATGGCAACGTGCTGCAGCCGGGGATCACCATCCCGAGCAATGCCAGCAACGTCGTCATCAACCAGTCCGGCCAGGTCTCGGCGACGATCGGCACGGCGACCACGCCGACGGTTCTCGGTCAGTTGCAGATTGCCAACTTCGTCAACGAGGCTGGTCTGCAGCCGATGGGCAGCAACCTCTTTACCCAGACGCCGGCGTCCGGCGATCCCGTCGTCTCCGACCCGAACGAAAACGGCTTCGCCTATATGAAGCAGGGTTATCTGGAATCGTCGAACGTCGACCCGGTCAAGGAAATCACCGACCTGATCACGGCGCAGCGTGCCTACGAGATGAATTCCAAGGTCATCACCACCGCCGACGACATGGCGCAGATCGTCAGCAAAAACCTGAAGTAATAGAGGGACGGGCCGAACATGAGGTTTCGCCGGATGAAAAGCTTAGCAATGGCCTGGTTCGCCGCAGCGGGCCTATCCGTCATGTTTGCGCCGGCTTTCTCCGCCGGCGCAACGGGTGTCGACGGAACCAGCATGGGCACCGCCGTGGTGCCGACCGAGGTGATCTATCCCGGCGATATCATCGGCAGCGGCCAGCTCGAAGAGGTCGATGTCACCAATCCGAACCTGAGCGGCGACTACGCCCGGACGATCCGGGACGTGACGGGCAGGGTATCGAAGCGCACACTTCTGCCTGGCCGCACAATCTCGATTTCCGCGCTTCGCCAGCCCTTTGCGGTGACGCGCGGTTCGAACGCCCGATTGGTGATGAGCATGGGCAGCATGACGATCACTGCGGCCGGGACGCCCCTGGACGACGGCGCGGTCGGCGACAGCGTGCGCGCCCGTAATCTGGATTCCGGCATCATCGTCAACGGCACTGTCCTCGAAAACGGCACGATCCGCGTGGTCTCGAAATGAGAAGCCTTCGTCTTTTTCTTGCGGTTCTGATGGCATTGCCCAGCCTGATCGTCTCTGATCCAGCGCTTGCGATGCAATCGCGCATCAAGGATATCGCCTCGCTGCAGGCCGGCCGCGACAACCAGTTGATCGGCTACGGCCTGATCGTCGGTCTGCAGGGGTCCGGCGATGGCTTGCGGTCTTCGCCCTTCACCGAGCAGTCCATGCGCGCGATGCTGCAGAATCTCGGCATTTCGACGCAGGGCGGCCAGTCCGCCGCCAAGAATACCGCCGCAGTGATGGTCACGGCCAACCTGCCGCCCTTCGCCAGTCCCGGCAGCCGCATCGACGTCACGGTCAGTTCGCTTGGCGACGCGACCTCGCTTCGTGGCGGCACGCTGATCATGACCTCGCTCAGCGGCGCCGACGGGCAAATCTATGCCGTGGCGCAGGGCTCTGTCATCGTTTCGGGTTTCCAGGCGCAAGGGGCGGCCGCCAGCGTCACTGAAGGCACCACCACCGCCGGCCGCGTGCCGGGCGGCGCCATCATCGAACGCGAACTGCCGTCGCGCTTCAAGGATTCCGTCAATCTCGTCCTGCAATTGCGCAATCCGGACTTTTCCACCTCGGTTCGCATTACCGACACGGTCAACGCCTGGGCGACCTCACGCTTCGGTGCACCGATCGCCGAGGCGAAGGATTCGCAGGAGGTTGCGATCAGCAAGCCGAAGATGGCGGACCTGACGCGGCTGATGGCAGATATCGAAAATCTCGCCGTCCAGACCGACACGCCGGCCAAGGTCGTCATCAACGAGCGCACCGGAACGATCGTCATCGGCGCTGATGTCCGCGTCTCGCCGGTCGCCGTCAGCTACGGCACCCTGACGGTTCAGGTCAGCGAAAATCCGCAGGTCATCCAGCCGGAACCCTTCTCCGACGGCCAGACGGCCATCCAGGACCAGACGGATATCACGGCGACCAAGAGCGGCGGCGGCGTCGCGATGCTCCAGGGGCCTGACCTGAAGACCCTCGTTTCCGGCCTGAACAATATCGGCGTCAAGCCGGACGGCATTATCGCCATCCTGCAAGGCATCAAATCGGCCGGCGCCCTGCAAGCGGAGCTCGTGCTGCAATGATCTTGATCGCTATCGCCAGAAAGATGTTGAACTCCTGCTCTGCGGCCATGGCCGCCCTGCTGTTGTCCGTCTGCGCCGCGGCGGCGCAGGAAGCGCCGAAACCGATCGTCGATCCGGCATCCAGCCAGGACGAGATCAGACAGTTTTGCACTAATATTGCCGATCCGGCCCGTGACCAGCGCTACCTTCTGCAAAAGCAGGAGCTTGAAAAGCTGCAGGCAGACGTCAACCAGCGTATCGCCACCATGGATCAGCGCAAGGCGGAATATGAAGACTGGCTGAAGCGCCGCGACGACTTCCTGAAGAGCGCCGATACCGGTCTGGTCGACGTCTATAAGAACATGAAGCCCGATGCGGCGGCGGCGAGCCTTGACGGCGTCAAGGTCACCATAGCGGCGGCGATCATCATGAAACTCTCGCCGCGCCAGGCGAGTCTCGTTTTGGCGGAGATGGATGTGCAGAAGGCGGCAGCCGTCACTAACATCATGGCCAGCGCGTCTGATCCGAATACATCGAAGTCGAAGGACCCTTCATGAACATGCGTCTTACGGCCACCTGCGCGATCGTCGCCGTCCTCGCCGGCTGCCAATCGCCGCAGGCTCTCAAGGAACTCGGCCGGGCACCCGCGATGAGCCCCATCGGCAGCGGCCTGCAATATGCGCAGACGCCGCAGATGTCGCAATATCCGAAGCGGCCGCATCAGGTCGCGCAGGGCTATTCGCTCTGGAACGATTCGCAGGCCGCCCTTTTCAAGGACGCGCGCGCGCTGAACGTCGGTGACATTCTGACCGTCACGATCCAGATCAATGACAAGGCGAATTGGGACAACGAGACCAATCGCAATCGCACGAACAAGAGCGACATGAACTGGGATATTTCGGCCAAGATTTTCGGCTGGAAGCCCGCCACCAACGCCGACGCAACCTCGGGCTCCGATACCAGCACCGACAGCAAGGGCAAGATGCAACGCTCCGAGCAGATCAACCTGCTGGTGGCTGCCGTCGTGACCGGCATTCTCGAGAACGGCAACCTGATGATCAGCGGCTCGCAGGAAGTCCGCATGAACCAGGAAATCCGCATTCTCAATGTCGCCGGTATCGTGCGGCCGCAGGACGTCACCGCGGACAACACGATTTCCTACGACAAGATCGCCGAGGCGCGCATCTCCTATGGCGGCCGTGGCCGCCTGACGGAAATTCAGCAGCCGCCGGTCGGACAGCAGGCGGTCGATCTGCTGTCGCCGCTCTGACGGTCAGACAGTATACGACATTTTTGGAACGGGCGGGTAACAGACATGGCAGAAGCCGCAGACGCATCGGCAAACAGCAAGGGATCGCCGCTGGTCATGACCATCGTCGGACTGCTCGCCCTGACGGTTCTCGGCGGCGGCGGCGGTTGGTTTCTCGGCACCATAGTCGCGCCGAAGATCAAGGCGGCGACGGCTGCCGTGCAGGCCGCCACACAGACGACCGGCGACGAAAAGCAGGCGATAGCCCCGCTGGAATCGAGCAATATCGTCCAGCTCGATCCGATCATCACCAATCTCGGCTATCCCTCGCAAAACTGGATCAGGCTGGAAATCGCGCTGGTGTTCAAGGGCCAGCCGGACGCGCAGCTTGCCCAGGCGATCCATGAAGATGTGCTCGCCTATGTCCGCACCGTCTCGCTGCAACAGATCGAAGGTCCTCGCGGGCTGCAATATCTTCGGGATGACCTTCAGGAACGTGTTGACCTGCGCTCCGAAGGACGCGTATCGAAAGTCATGTTCAGGACTTTCGTGATCGAATGATTCGATTATTACTTATTTTATCTACATTAGTATTTGCTATATTGTCGCCTGAACTGGCGATGGCGCAGCAATTGTCGCAACAGATTCCGACGGATCTCCTGAACACCCCGGTGAACGGATCGGTCGCGGCCTGGATTATCCGCACCTTCGGGCTGTTGACCATCCTGTCGATCGCGCCCGGCATCCTCATTATGGTGACGAGCTTTCCGCGCTTCATCATCGCGTTTTCGATCCTGCGCTCGGGCATGGGCCTTGCAACCACCCCGTCGAACATGATCCTGCTCAGCCTGGCGCTGTTCATGACCTTCTATGTCATGTCGCCGACCTTCGATCAGGCCTGGAAAGATGGGGCGCAGCCGCTGCTGGCCAATCAGATCTCTGAGGCGGATGCGGTTATGCGTATCGCCGAGCCTTTCCGCACCTTCATGGCAAACAACACGCGTGACAAGGACATCAAGCTCTTCGTCGACCTGGCACAGGAGCGCGGGCAGACGGTGGTGATCGACAACAAGATCGACTATCGCGTCCTGATCCCGGCCTTCATGATCTCGGAGATCCGCCGCGGCTTTGAAATCGGCTTTCTGGTCGTGCTGCCGTTCCTGGTCATCGACCTGATCGTCTCGACCATCGTCATGGCGATGGGCATGATGATGCTGCCGCCGACATCGATCTCGTTGCCCTTCAAGATCCTGTTCTTCGTGCTGATCGATGGCTGGAACCTATTGGTCGGCAGTCTCGTACGTTCTTTCCACTAATCTGCGGACGGAACTTTACCTGGATCGCCAGGCTTGCGTTCATAGCCGACACTGCAGCCCGGATTGACTTCGGCAGACGCAAATTGGCTATGGTGCAAAAGAGACGACATGCCCAGTCTCCTTGACCCGGAATAGATGCTTGGCAAGCGCGACGGATCGCGTGTATCGATCTCATGACATCTATCGTTGCGAGATATGAGCATGAAGACGCGCGACTGGATCTATGTGGGATTGCTGGCGTTCATCGCCTTTGGCTTGCTTCTTGATGCTGCGATCTGGCCTTACAGCCCACCACGGTGGATGACGGCCAACGATCTGGTCCAGATGGTCGGCAACATTCTGTTGGTTTCGTGGTGGCAAATTGCGGATGCTAACGAGCGTGGGTGTAGCCGCACCCCCATCGCCAAGCTGACGACTGTCCTGTTCGCTCCACTGGGTCAGGCCATCTATCTCTACCAAAGCAGGCCGTGGAAGCGTGCCAGCCTTTTATTTTTCGGCTTTATTGCAGGCGTGCTCGTCGTAGCGACCGGCGCCGTTTATCTTGCCGCCTGGCTTGTGAAGACTCATATCTTTCCCCCGGAGTTTACTTAGCCAGCATCGGAATAGTGACGGCGACGGCCGAGGTTGACCGCCCTGCCGCGCCTGTCGGTATTGCCGTCCTATTCTGCGGCGATCGCCGCCGCATTCCCATCTTCGGCCAGGAACGGCTCGGTGCGTATGGGCAGCGCCGGCACATCCATGTGATCAGGAGCGAGACCTTGCTTCGCGCGCTCGACCATCATCGCATATGCCGTCTCCAGGTGGCTGGTGAAGCGTTCGGCGTCGAAGAGCGGCTTGATGTAGCGGTTGGCGGCCAGCACGTCCTTGAGCCTGGCGACGCGCTCCGGCTCTCCGGCAAATTCCACGGCCATGTTCTCATAAGCCTGGACATCGGCGGCGACCAGTTCCGGCACGCCGATGGCGTTGAGCAGGCTTTCGCTGACGCGCGAGGCGAAGTTCGTGCCCTTCATCGTCAATACCGGCAGGCCGCCCCAGAGCTGCTCTGAGGTCGTCGTATGGCCGTTGACCGGGAAGGTGTCGAGACCGAGATCGGCGAGCTGCTGGCGGTCGATGTGATCTTCATAGCGAATACGGGTGGTGAAGACGACGCGCTTGCGGTTGACGCCGCGCGCCTCCAGGCGGGCCCAGAGATTGGCCTCGGCGCGCGGGCCGTTGCACAGCAGCCAGAGCACGCTGTTCTTGGTGCGCTTCAGGATATTGCACCAGACGTCGACCATCTGCGAGGTGATCTTGCGGTTGCCGTTGAACGAGGCGAAGACGAAGGCGTCTTCCGGCAGCCCGTGCTGAGCGCGGGTCGTCGGTCGCGGCTTCGGACGGTAGATCGGGTCGTTTGCCTGATAGCTTTCGGGCAGCCGGCAGAACTTCTCGTGAAAATGCGGCTTGGATTGTTCCGGCAGCACGTAGGGATCGCCGATGATGTAGTCGAGATCGATATTGACGGTGGAACCGGGAAAACCGAGCCATGACGTCTGGATCGGCGCGGCCATGTGGTTGAGGATGCGCGCGCGGCTGTCTTTGGTGTGTCCCTTGAGGTCGACGAGAATATCGATGTCGCGGGCGCGAATGACTTCGGCGGCCGCCTGATCGGTGAGGCTGCGGATATCGACCATCGCCCCCCATCTCGAATAATCGAACTCTTCCTCTCGCTGCGACGTCAACGACGAATGGTCGAAGAGGGTGATCTCGAACCTGTTCCGGTCGTGCAGCTCCAATATGCGCTGCAAGAGCTTCATGGTTGCGTGGCCTGGCCAGAAGTCCGAGGAAAGATAGCCGATGCGGATTTTGTCTGTCCACGCATGCGGCGCCTTGCGGCGGGCCTCGGCATGCCCGGCGGGCAGCGGTAGCGTGTCGTGGATGGCGAATTTGTTGATCGCTTCGTCACCGCACCAATGCAGGTGGAAGAAGGGGTTGTCCGGCGTGACGTGATCGAGATTGCCCGCGGCCAACGAGGCCTTGATGGGCGCCATGTGTTTGTCGACCATTGCGAGGTCGGACACTTCGCGCGCGAAGATCAGGTAAAGCGTGCGGAAGACGATGTTATCGGGATGGTTCTTGAACAGCGTCGCGACGATGTGCCGGTTACTTTCGTCGTAAAGGTTGTCGGTCAGCAGTTTCGCGGCCAGCAGCCGGTGCCTGAGCTCGGGTCCGTCGACCAGCACGGTCTTGAAACCGGTCAGCAGTTCCTTTTGCTGGCGGCCCAGGAAAATGCGGACGAGGGCATAGGCGAGCTCCGGATCCTTGAAGGCCAGCGGCAGGATGAGGCTGCCGATCGACAGCGCCTGGTCCTCGTTGCCGCAATCGGCATGAAGCAGCAGGGCTTCGCGCAGATAGTCCTCACGATGGGGCTTTTGCCGGCCCGCCAGTTCATAAGCTTTCGCGGCGTCCGATTTGAAGCCGAGCTTGAGCAGCGTCTTTGCCAGCAGCGCGTAGGTCTTCGGTGAAGTATCGCTGTTGAGCAGCTCGTTCAACGTTTCGAGCGCGCGCGTATACTGCCCCTTTTGGTAGAGATTGGAGGCTGTCACAAAGGCGTTTTTCATAGTCACGAGCGAGAACTCCGAGCGAAATGTTGAACAGGCACCGGCTGGAGGCCGGGGACCGTCATCATGGATTCGCCGGATCATCGCGCGCGTAGCTTGCCTGAAACCGAAGCGGCGGTTGAACCGCTCGTTTACGCACTGTTAGCTACGTTGAGGACATCCGTTGCCGCGTCCCCCGGATTTAAGGAATTCGCAAGTAATGGATGCGAGCTTACTCGTGACATGACGGGTTTGGCCCCCTAGGAAATGGGGCCGAGGAGCATGAAGCCACTCCGTCATCGCCGGTATTTGAAGTCCGGTATGTCCTCCTTTTTGTATTCAGTTTTCGGGGACACACTTATGACCAGCATTATCACCAACAATTCCGCTATGGCCGCCCTCCAGACGTTGAAGGGCATCAGCAGCAACCTGCAGGACACGCAGAACGCCGTTTCGTCCGGCCTGCGCATCTCCAAGGCTTCCGACAACGCCGCCTATTGGTCGATTTCGACTTCGATGAAGTCTGACGACAGTGCTCTCGGTGCCGTGTCCGACGCCCTCGGCCTCGGCGCTGCCAAGGTCGACACCGCATCGACCGCTGTCACCAGCGCCATCGACGTCGTCGGCCAGATCAAGGACAAGCTTGTCACCGCCATGGAAGGTTCGGTCGACAAGGACGCGGTTCAGGAAGAAATCGGCCAGCTTCAGGCACAGCTCCAGAGCGTCGCTCAGTCCGCTTCGTTCAACGGCGAGAACTGGGTCATGGCTGCCAGCGGCGACTCCGCTTCGGTCGTTTCCTCGTTCATCCGCGGCACCAACGGCACCGTTTCGGTCAGCACCACGTCCTACGCGTTCGACACCGGCGCAACCGGCAACGTTCTGTTCGGCTCGAACTCCGGCACGATCGACACGGCTTCGGGCATTCTCGGTACTGTGTCCGGCTCCTACTCGGTCTTCAGCCTGGATATCTCCAGCATGACCACGGGCCAGATCTCCAGCGCTCTCGACATGGTTCAGACCGCTCTGAACTCGTTGACCAGCATGGGTTCGAAGCTTGGTTCGATCTCCAGCCGTATCGACCTGCAGACGAGCTTTGCTTCCTCGCTTTCCGACTCGATCCAGTCGGGCGTTGGCAAGCTGGTCG
>NZ_AJVM01000064.1:0-100764 GCF_000281735.1 Rhizobium sp. AP16
CGCCGAGCCGCTGGCGGTTGCCGCCAACGTGCTCTCGCGCACGGGCTGCGGCCCGGAGGACGTGGTCTTGATCTATGGCGCGGGCACGGTGGGTTTGACCGTGCTGCAGGTCGCCAAGATGAAGGGAGCACGCTGCATCATCGCCGACATCGATGATCAACGCCTCAAGCGTGCCCGCGAATTCGGCGCTGACGTCGCGTTCAACTCTCTGGAAACGTCCGTTTCGGACATGGTTGCCGGCGAGCTCGATGGGCTCGGTCCCTCGGTGGTTATCGACGGTGCCGGTATCCCCGCTTTGCTGGAGGAAGCCTGCCGCGTGGCGGCGCCGGCGGGCAGGATCGGGCTGCTCGGGTTTTCGGCTGTTCCTTGCAATGTCAGCCAGCAGGAAATCGTTCGCAAGGAACTGAGCCTCGTCGGCTCCCGCCTCAACCGCCGTTTCATTCCGGAGGTGGTTGGCTGGCTGGAAAGCGGTGCCCTCAAGCCAGCCGCCATGATCACACAGACTTTCGCCGCCGCTGATGCCGCCGCTGCCTTTGACCTTATCGAACGGCACCCAGAGAAGACGCTCAAAGTCCAGCTCGCCTTCGACGCATGACCGTCACCGCATTCGTGCGGCGGAAGCATTCATTCTTGTTACCTTGGGAGGGTATATCCATGTTCTTGAAACGCGCATTTCTCGGTCTTCTCGGCGGTCTTGCCATCGTCGCATCCGTCTCTATGCCGGCTTCTGCCGAATCCGGCAGCGTTCTTCAGTCGGTTCTGTCCAACGGCAAGCTTCGCATTGCCGTGCTCGGCAGCCTGCCGCCCTATTCGACGGTCGGCGCAGATGGCGTGCCGGTTGGCTATGACATCGACATCGCGAAAAAGCTGGCGGCGGCCCTGAAGGTCGAGCCGGAATTCGTCGTCACCGACATTCCGAGCCGCGTAACCTCGCTGCAGACAGGCAAGGTCGACGTGACCATCGCCGACTTCACCCGCAACGTCGAGCGCTCCACATCGGTTGCCTTCTCGAACCCCTATGTCGTGACCAACATGCGGCTGCTGGTGCCGGAAAGCGCGCCCTACAAGACGATCGAGGAGGCCAATGCCGCCAAGATCCGCGTCGCCATTTCGCGCGGTGGTACGGCGGAGCGTGCCGTGCCGGCCCATCTGCCCAACGCCCAGATCGTCCGCTTCAATACACAGGCTGACGAGCTCAGCGCCCTGCTGTCCGGGCAGGTGGATGCCATGGCGGAAGACGATTTCTACAATCGCAAGGCTATCAGCGACAACCAGGGCAAGCTTCGCCAGGTCGACGGATCGCTCGCGCGAGCAGAGATTGCAATCGGCGTTCCGGCAGGCGATGCCGACTGGTTGCGGGTCATCAATCTGTTCGTCGACCAGTTCAACGCTTCCGGCGACAACAAGGCTCTGTTCAATAAGTGGTTCGGCTTCGAACAGCCGTCGCTACAGGCGCAGTACTGATCCAATGGGAGCGGCGTAAGCCGCTCCTGCCATCCCGCGGAAAGAACCGGCGGAGAGGTTCATGCATTATACACTCCAGTTTCGCAGCATTCGCGAATATCTGCCGCTGCTCTGGGATGCCGCTTACACGACGCTGTACCTCTCGGTTCTGGCGATCATCCTTAGCGTTGCCGTCGGCTGCGGACTGGCGATCATGCGCCGGAGCCAGAGCCGTTTCGCGCGCTTTGTCGCGGTCGCCTATATCGAGGTCATGCGGAATACGCCGCTTCTCGTCATTCTCTACATCGTCTACTTCGCGCTTCCCGCTATGGGGCTGCGCTTTTCCTCCTTCGCCGCCGCCTTGATCGGACTGACGCTGAACAGCGCCGGCTATATGGCCGAGATCATCCGCGCCGGGCTTGTCGCCATCGCCCACGGCCAGTTCGAAGCGGCGCGGGCGCAAGGGTTCAACCCTGTCCAGACCTATCGGCATATCATCCTGCCGCAGGTATTCCGCGTCATCTACGCACCGCTCGGCAATCAGGTCATAGCAGTCATCCTCGCGTCGTCGCTTGCTTCGGCGGTTGCCGTCGAGGATGTGGCCTCGTGGATGCAGACCGTCGGCTCCACCTCTTTCCGCTTCTTCGAGACCTTCCTGGTGGCCGCGGCCGTCTACCTCGTTCTCTGCCAGACGGTAAACCTCATTCGCCTCGCGATCGGCTGGATGCTTTTCAGGGATAATGGTGCGCGCCGATGAACCACGACCTGCTTTCCTATCTGCCATTGTTCCTGAAGGCAGCGGTACTGACGATCTGGCTGTCATGGCTGGCTCTGATGATCGGCGCTATCGCGGGTGGTCTCGTGGCGCTGGCGCGAACGTCCCGCTGGCTGCCGCTGCGCGTGCTGGCGCTGCTCTTCGTCGAATTCTTCCGATCCATCCCTATCCTGATCGTGCTGTTCTTTGCCTATTTCGGGCTACCAGTAATGTTCGGCATCGATATCTCGACCTTCACGGCCGCGACCCTTGCACTGGCGCTTCACGCGACCGCCACGATGTCGGAGGTCATGCGAGCCGGCATCGAAAGCGTCGGGCGTGGCCAATGGGAGGCGGCGCAGTCGTCCGGCATGACCTTTGGCCAGACGATGCAGCATGTCGTCGGACCGCAGGCGCTGCGGGTCGTCCTGCCACCCTCGGTCGGTGTCTATGTGACGACCCTGAAGGAATCGTCGCTTGCCTCGATCATCGGCTATGTCGAATTGACCAAGACCGGTCTTCTGGTGCGTGAAAGCACCGGCGGCGGCTTCGCGCCACTGCTGATGCTCGGCGTCCTTTATTTCCTTATCAACTATGGAATCTCGCTGGCGGGAGGCGTGCTTGAGCGGCGCTACAACGTCGGAACGAAGCCCATGCTCGCGGGAGGCGGACAATGACGCAGGCAGTTCTCGAATTTGACGGCGTGGTGAAGCGCTTCGGAAAGCGCACCATTCTCGACGGTATTTCCATGCAGGTGCAGACGGGCGAAATCGTCTGCTTCATCGGCCCCTCCGGCACGGGCAAATCGACGCTGCTGCGCTGTGTCAACGGGCTTGAAGATATCCAGGGCGGAGAGCTCCGTTTCGAGGGCAGGCCGGTGCTCGCGCATGAGCGCGGGGCGATAACGGCTGTTCGTCGCCGGATCGGCATGATCTTCCAGCATTTCAATCTCTATCCGCATCTGACGGCGTTGGAAAATGTCGTGCTCGCCTCGGTCGTCGTGCACAAGCAGGATCGAAAGACGGTCGAAGCGCGGGCAAAAGCGCTGTTCGAGCGGGTGCGTCTGTCCCACCGGATGAATGCCTATCCGGCGCAGATGTCGGGCGGCGAGCAGCAGCGCGTCGCCATCGCGCGTGCGCTCTGCGCCGAGCCGCACATCCTGCTCTTCGATGAGCCGACCTCGGCGCTTGACCCGGAAACCGTGGGCGAAGTGCTCGGCGTGATGCGCGATCTTGCTCGCGAGGGCCGCACAATGCTAGTCGTCACGCACGAAATCCGCTTTGCTGCGGATGTCGGTACGCGAATGATCTTCATGGATGAAGGCAAGATCGTGGAAGACCGGGAGCCTCGCGCGTTGATCGCTAATCCGGGCAGCGAGCGGGCGCGGCGCTTCCTCAGCACCATTACAGCAGAGGCGCATTGAACCGATGACCGTATCCCCAATCCGCCCCCGCATGAGCATCAAGGACCTTTACGATGTCCTCTATATGCGGATCCTGACCGGGGAACTCAGACCTGGCGCGGCGATTTCGGAGACGAAGATTGCCGACGAGGTGGGGTTGAGCCGAACGCCGGTTCGGCAGGTGTTTCAAAGGCTTGCCGATGCAGGTTTTCTGCTGGTGGTGCCGCAGGTCGGCACCTATGTCGCGCCCATCGAGATCAGTGCGGTTCGTGACGCGCAGTTCGTGCGCGAAATGCTGGAGTGCAGTGCCGTCGCCGAAGCCGCCACATCGTCGGTTACAGACAAGGAAGCACGGCTCCATCGGTTTCTGGAGGACCAACGCCGGCTGATCGGCAAGGGCGACCATATCGGTTTCTTTCTGTCGGACGAGGCGATGCATCGGGCGTTGATGGAAATCGCCGGCCATCCCCATGTTTGGGGCATGATCGCTTCGGCCAAGGTTTCGCTGGACCGTCTTCGCTATCTTTCGCTGGAAAGGATCGATTGGCTGGAGATGATCTTTCGCCAACACGAGGATCTGGTCAATCGCGTTATTGCGGGCGATCCAGAAGGTGCGACCAAGGTGATGCAGGCGCATCTGCGCACCGCTTTCGCCGCCATCGAGCGCATCGCCGCCGAGAATGCGGATTTCTTCGCGGAGTAGCGGCGCATTGCGCAAGTGAAGAGCGTGACGTAACAATCGATGAACTCCGAATCTTCGCCTCATCGATCCGCGAATATCTCTCCGCCATGGACGAAACTCCGACACCCACACCGCGAATGCTCAGCTGGGCACGCAACTCGACGATCTATCGTCTTGAACGCAAGATGATGACCGAAAAGCAGTTGTTTGATGCGATCACCAAAAAGGCGAAGCAGAAGTTCGAAGACATCAGCGATGAGCAGATCAAGGCCGTTGCCGATTTCGCGGTCAAGTTCGCCTACGACCAGAATGCGCTCAACGACGTCTCCTATGCCGAGATCAGCACGCGCTCGGCCGTGCGCTCCGGCAAATCGAAGAAGGCGATTGCCTTCAAGCTCGCCTCGAAGGGGATCGACAGCGAAACCGTAGTCGCGGCGCTGGACGGAGCGGACGATGCGCGCGCGGCCGTCATCTTCGCCCGAAAGCGCGGCTTTGGGCCATTCCGTCGTGGTGATCTCGATGAGAAGCGGAAGGCGAAGGAATTATCGGCCTTCGCCCGCAACGGATTCAGCTTCGGGATCGGCAAGACGGTTTTCGACATGAGCCGGGAGGAGGCGGAAGAAGTGCTGAGCTCCTCGTCTGTTTCCTGAGTGCCGTAACTTATTGAAAGCGAAGCCCGTGACGGTTAGGTTCGCCGCCATGAAGCATCGGTTCCGTGGGGATTTGTGTGACAACAAGCATTCGATTTTGTGTGCTGGCGTTCAGCTTTGCCTCTTTTCCGATGGTCGCGCAGGCGGAATGGCAAGCTGTCGAAAAAGTGCAGACCTATGCCATCGCGGGTAAATCCGGCGCGGAACTCTATGAATCGATTGGCGAGCGCGGTCCGTTCCTCGGCGGTAAAACGAGGGCGATCGCTCATACCGATTTCAAGCTGACCTGGACGCGGAAATACGAGCCGCAACCGGACGGTGCCTGCATGATCACCGTCAACATACCGAAGCTGATCATCACCTACACATTGCCGAAACCATCCGCGCAACTGACTGGCGCGACCCGCAGGAGCTGGCAGCATTTCATTGCCGGCGTCGAAGCGCATGAACGCGTGCATGGTGGGTTCATCAAAGACATGGTCAAGGAAATCGAAGCGATGAGCGTCGGTTTCTCCGTACCCAATGACCCGAAATGCAGCACGATCCGCGTCGAATTGACAAAGCGGCTCGGTGAGATTTCCAAAAGCGAGCGGCAGCGAAACAGCGACTTCGACAAGGTCGAGTTCAGCGACGGCGGCAATCTCCAGCAGCTCGTGCTGAAACTGGTGAGAGAGCAGTAGAAGCCGTCGCCGCTATGAAGACGGGAGTGCCTGCGCTGGACGCCCAACGCAGGATCCCGTGAGGCGGCGCCTTTTAAACCGCATCGGCTCCGATGGCGGCAAGGGCGGCGCGAGCGACTTCGAAATCCTGATCCCCGGTGCCGGACCCCACGCCAATGGCGCCGGCAAATCGGCTACCGAAGCGGATGGGCAAGCCGCCCGGCAGATGCGTAACGCCACCCTGCGAAGCGATGCCGGCGGCCGTGCCGAATTCGAAGGACATCGTGCCTGTCGGAGCGTTGCTTGATGCCGCTGTCCGGGCTTTGGCACGCGCCGTATGCATGCTCAGATACTTCGCGCCGTCCATCCGGATGCTGGCGATGGTCTCGCCGCTTGCGTCGACGATGAAGATGCATTGTGGTACGCCGATCTTCTCGGCATATGCAATCGCGGCCACAAGCGCCTGCACCGCGCCTGAATGAGATAGGGTCAAAGTTTCGCGCATAACGGACATGGATTGGTCGCTCCTTTAATAACAAATGCTTATCGCACTGCATCGATCCGCCCTAGCTAGACCGGGGTTCTCCCGATTGGCAATGCGAAGAAGTGTAGTCGTGTGGGAGAGATCCGGTGAAACTGATGTTCCAGAACGGCATAAACGCGCCGCGTGACTGTGTGTGCCGCTTGATATCGGAGCAGGCGGCTTGCTCTGGTGGTGGTGTTTCGCCATTGTCGCCGGGCAGCGGCTGAGCCCTTTGGGGGAAATGTGAAGACACCGGCGAGAATAGGAATCATGGAAGTGGCGCGGCTGGCCGGGGTTTCGGCGGCGACGGTGTCGCGCGTCCTGAACGACCGCACGGATGCGCGCATCAGCCAGGAGACGCAGGAGCGGGTCAGGGCGACGGCGCGCGAGGTCGGCTATGTCGTCAACCGGCTGGCAACTTCGCTCAGAACTCATCGTACCGGCGTCTTCGGCGCCATCGTCGGCAGCCTTTCGGGTCACTACCAGCCGCATCTGACCGGCTGCCTGCAGGCGGCTGCGCAGAGGCGAGGGATGGAATTGCTTGTCGCGCAGGCAAAAGCCGATGCCGGCGAGGTCGCCGGACAATTGCATCTGTTTCAGGATGATTTTTTCGATGGCGTGGTCATGGTCACCGACCTGCCCGGCCATGAGGCGCTATGCGATCATCTCGACCGCATGGGCAAGGCGCATGTGACGCTTTGCGGCGGTCTTACCGGGTCGAAACCGGCGGTGCTGACCGATGAATGGCGCGGCATGCGTTTGCTGTTCGATCATCTGGTGGGGCTCGGACATCGCCGCATCTCCTTTGTCTATCGCGAAAGCCGAAGCGCTCTTCGTGATCGCCGGACGATTTTCGGGGAGATGGTCAGTGAAAGCGCTGGCGCGATCGAAGGTGGCGTTATCTCGTTTGAAAGAGGGGAGGCGGCGCGCGAAGCGTTTCGTCAGATATTGATGTCGCCTTTGACAGGGCCAACCGCTTTAATTTGCGGAAGCGACGGGCTCGCGATCGAGGTCGTGGCGGCTCTGCGCGATATAGGGCTGACAATTCCTGATGATGTATCCGTCGTCGGTTATGACAATGTCCCCGACACTGCCTATTGGTCGCCACCGCTGACGACGGTGGCGCAGCCGACCGATCGTCTGTGCGAAGCCTCGCTCGATCTGCTTATTGAGCTGGTGGGCCTTTCTCCGGAGGCTCGCGCCGCCACGCGGCCCATGCGGCTCGTTCCGCCGGAGCTTGTCATACGTGCGTCATCGGACGTCCCTAGTTTGCGGCAAATTCCTCCTGCCTAGTTCGAAAGAGTAGTTTTCACGGCGGGGTGGCCTTTTTTCTTTGCGCAAACGTTTGTGCAAGCTTGAACCAGAGAGTCTGCCGATGTCCGAGAACACTTTCAATGGCCTGAATACGGTCATTACCCGCCGCACGACCTTGTTGATGGGAGCGGCTGCCAGCCTCTCGACCCTGATGCCGGTGCTGCCCGCCTTTGCTGACGATGCCGGCGACAACCGGCCCGAGCTTCGTATCGCCGTTCAGCTGAATCCGGTCTCGCAGGAGACTGTAGACGCGGCCAGCAACGTCGCTTTCCGCAACAATTACTCGATCCACGAAACGGTTCTTGCCCTCGAGATGCGGGGGGACTTCTCGGTGAAGCCCAATCTCGGAACGTCGTGGACCTGGATCTCGCCGACCGTTCTGGAAATGAAGCTGCGTCCCGGCGTGATCTTCCATGATGGCCGCGAAATGACCGCCGAAGACGTGGCCTTCTCCTTCGGTCCGGAGCGATTGCTCAACAAGGATGCGCCGGGTTATCCTACCTATCGCACCAGCTTCACCAGTCTCGATCATGTCGAGGTGGTCGACCCGCTGACGGTGCGCTTCGTCACCAAGTTTCAGGATCCGATCTTCCTGCAGCGCCTGGCATGCTATGCCGCCTCGGTCATCAGCAAGGACGCCTGGCAGAAGAATGGTGGGAACTGGACGACCTGGCGTCAGAAGCCGGTCGGCGCCGGTCCCTACAAGGTTGAGAGCTACACTGCCAACGAAAGCGTGATCCTTGTGTCCCACGACCAGGCGCTCCGCGGCAAGCCGGCCGCCAAGCGCGTGACCTTGCGCATCGTGCCGGAAGTCTCCTCGCGCATCGCCGGTCTTCTCGCCGGTGACTATGACATCGTCACCGACCTACCGCCCGATCAGCTCTCCTCCGTCTCCGATAGCCCTGGCCACGCGATCGTCGGCGGCCCGGTTCCGAACCATCGCATTCTCTTTTTCGACAAGACCAATCCGGCATTGAAGGACCCGCGCGTCCGCCAGGCCCTGATCCTTGCGATCGACCGCCAGGCCATCGTCGATACGATCTGGAACGGCCGCACGCGGGTTCCGAACGGTCTGCAATTCGAGCTCTATGGCCCCGTCTATCTCAAGGATTATCCGGCCTATAAATACGACCCGGATCAGGCCATGCAGCTTCTGAAGGATGCCGGCTACAACGGTGAGGAAATCGAAGTTCGCTCGCAGAACAACTACTACGCGGCGGAAAATCCGGTCACGCAGGCCGTGGTCGCCATGTGGCAGGCCGTTGGCGTCAATGCCAAGATGAAATTCGTCGAAGGCGGCAAGCTGTTCGAAGGCACGTCCAGCCGCGCAACCGGCAACTGGTCGAGCACGGCGCAGATCCCGGATCCCTTCATCTCCTTCTATACCCAGTTCGGAGCAGCCGGCAACCTGAACTCGTTCAAGATCTGGCAGAATGCCGATTTCGACGCTCTCGGCGCCAAGATGGAGACGGCGGTCGATCCAGCCGACCGCGCCAAGATATTCCGCGACATGCTGCATCTGGCCGAATGGGAAGACCCGGCCGAAACGGTTCTGCATCAGAACGCTGTTTTCTTCGGCATCCGCAACGGCATAAAGTGGCAACCACTGCCGGCCTTCCAGATGGATCTGGGCGCAGGCAGCCTTTCCTTCGAAGAGCAGAAGAGCTGAGCCGTTCTCAATGGCCACTCCTGTTCTTTCGGTCGACAATCTGAGCGTGACGTTTCGGACCAAGACCGGTCGGTCCCATCCGGTCAACAATGTTTCCTTTGACCTTGCCGAGGGTGAAATCCTTGGCATCGTCGGGGAAAGCGGTTCGGGCAAGAGCGTGACCTGCCTCGCCCTTGCCGGCCTGCTTGGACCGACGGCGAGTGCCACCGGGTTCATCTCCTTTGAGGACGCCATGTATGACGCGGCGGAACTCGGGGCGATGGCGCGGTCGAAACTGCCGTCTATCGGCCTGATCTTTCAGGAGCCGGTCTCCTGTCTCGATCCGGTGCGGACGATCGGCTCGCAGATCGCCGAGGCGGCGATGAGCGCCGGCATGTCGGCGAGCGAGGCGAAGGCCGAGGCGCTGCGGCTTCTGGCGGAAGTGGCCATTCCGCAGCCGGAGATGCGCTACAACGCCTATCCGGCGCAGTTTTCCGGCGGCATGTGCCAGCGCGTGATGATCGCAACCGCGCTTGCCATGCAGCCACGGCTGATCATTGCCGACGAACCGACGACGGCGCTCGACGTCACAGTTCAGGCGCAGGTGGTGGCCTTGCTGGTCAAGGCGGTGCGCGAGCGCGGCATTCCGATGATCTTCATCAGCCACGATCTCGATCTCGTCTCCGAGGTCTGCGACCGTATCGCGGTGATGTATGCGGGATCGCTGGTCGAGCTGAATACCACTGACAACATCTACGACAATCCGCGCCATCCCTATACGCGACTGCTGCTGGAGGCGATGCCCGGGCGGGGCACGCCGCTGGAAAAGCTGGCGGATATTCCCGGCGAGCTGAAACTGCATGACGCCATGCCGTCGGCTTGCGCGTTCGCCCCGCGCTGCCCGCGCGTCGAGGCGCATTGCGCGACCGCGGTTCCGCCCCTGATCGCGGGCGCGGCGTCGCTTGCCTGCTTCAATCCATGGAGTGCCCACGATGTCTGAGACAAGGTCGCAGTTGAATGGGAATGGAGCGGCTCTCGCGCTCGCCGCCCGCAACCTGCAATTCTCCTACTCGTCCGGTTTTTCCCTGTTGCCGCGACGAACCAAGGGCTTTCACGCGATCAAGGATGTGAGCCTGGAGCTGAAGCCCGGCGAGACGCTGGGCCTGGTCGGAGAATCCGGCTGTGGCAAGTCCACACTCGCTTCCCTTCTTTGCGGCGACCGGTTGCCGACCTCGGGAGAGATTGAGCTGTTCGGCCAGTCTTTCGGCAGTCTGATGAAGCCGAATAGGCGAGGGCTGGCAAAGCACCTGCAGGTGATCTCCCAGGATACGCTTGGCGCGCTCGATCCGCGCCGCACCGTGGGACATCAGATGCTGGAAACGCTGGCGATTCATAAAATCGGCGAGCCCGCCGGTCGCCACGACCGCGCCGCCGAGACGTTCAAGGCCGTCAGCCTTCCAGCCTCGGCGTTGCAGAAGTTTCCGCACCAGCTTTCCGGTGGCCAACGCCAGCGTGTCGCCATCGCCCGCGCCCTGATCGTCGAGCCGCAAATCCTTCTCTGCGATGAGCCGGTGTCGGCCCTCGACGTGTCTGTGCAGGCCCAGGTGCTCAATCTCTTGCTCGAACTTCAGCGCGCCCGTGGCCTGTCATTGCTGTTCATCAGCCATGACGTACGGGTCGTGCGCCATGTCTCGCATCGCGTGGCGATCATGGAGGCGGGTGAGATCGTCGAGACCGGCCGCACGGAAGAGGTTTTCTCGAATCCCGCGCATCCCTACACCGCGAAGCTTCTGGCCGCCGTCCCGCGCGGGCGCCGGCAGCGGCTGCGCCAGACAAATACCGTTCTCGAAACGCTCTAGGGAGACCCGCGATGTTCCAGGCCGTCATCCGCGCCCTTCTTAGGGCCGCCGTCACGCTTTTTCTTGCGGTGACCTTTACCTTCATCATCCTGCGCGTCAGCGGTGATCCCCTGCATTCGCTGTTGCCGATCGAGACGCCGCCGGAAGTCGTGGCGTTGATGCGTCAGCAATGGGGCCTCGATCAGCCGCTTTATATCCAATATTTCTCCTATCTCGGCCATCTTCTGCGCGGCGATTTCGGCACGTCGCTGGTGAATGGGCAGAATGCACTGACGCTGGTCTTCTCCAAGGTTCCCGCCACATTGGAGCTGATGGGAGCCGCGCTGGTGGTGGCATTCGGTGCCGGCGTGCCGCTTGGTATTCTCGCCGCACAAAATCGCGGCAGCCTGATCGACCGCTTCGTCATGGCGCTGGCGGTGCTGATGCACTCCCTCCCGAATTTCCTTATCGCCATCCTGCTGATCCAGCTTTTTGCCGTGTCGCTGCGGCTGCTGCCGAGCGGCGGCGGATCGACGGCGGCGCATCTGGTCATGCCTGTTCTGGTCATTGGCCTCTACAATGCCGGCATCATCGCCCGTTTCGTGCGTTCCAGCACGCTGGAAGTGTTGGGGCAGCGCTATATCCTGGCGGCACGCGCCAAGCGGATCGGCGAGCGTGCTGTGCTGTGGCAGCATGTCATGCCTAATGCGGCTTTGCCGCTCCTGACGATGCTGGGCTTTCTGATCGGCGGCATGATTGGCGGAGCGGCCGTCGTCGAGACCGTCTACGCCTGGCCCGGCGTCGGCCGCTTTCTCGTCTCCTCGGTGGCGCAGCGCGATCTCAACATTGTGCAGACCATCGTCATTCTCGTCACCGCCACCATGGTGAGCGCCAACCTGCTCATCGATTTTCTCTACATTCTCGCCGATCCGCGCCTGCGGCATCGGGCGGCGGCCTAAGCCGTATTTTCGAAAGGTATCACCATGGCGAATGCCGCAAACGGCGTGGAGGATCTGACCAAGGCCAAGGCCGGGAGGTCGCCTCGCAGCGCCAGGCTGGATCTGATGACTGCGGTCTGCGTGCTCGTCCTCGTCACCTTCATCCTGGCTGCCGTCTTCGCCAATGTGCTTGCGCCCTATGGCTTCGCGCAGATCGATCTTCATGCTCGCAAGGCGCCACCGCTGTTGTTCGGCGGCACCTTTCGGCATGTTCTCGGCACGGATGAGCTTGGCCGCGATATTTTGAGCCGCGTTTTCTACGGGCTTCGCACCAGCCTGCTGATCGCGCTCGGCGCATCGGCGATCAGTGTCACGCTTGGCACGATGCTCGGCCTGCTCGCCGCCTTTCGCCGTGGATTTGCCGACATGCTGATCCGGGTTGCCGTGGATTTTCAGGCGTCGATGCCCTTCCTGATCATCGCGCTCGCCGTACTTGCCTTCTTCGGCGACAACCTCTGGCTCTTCATGGGGCTGCTCGGCCTTTATGGCTGGGAGCGCTATGCCCGGCTCGTCCGCACCATGGCCGGGCTGGAGTTGGAGCGCGGCTATGTTGCGGCGCTGAAGCGCAATGGCGCGAGCACCGCGCGCATCGCATTCATGCATGTGCTGCCGAACATTCTCTCGGTCGTGCTGGTCAACTTGACGGTGGTGCTACCGGAAATCTTGCTGCAGGAATCGGTGCTGAGCTTCCTTGGCCTTGGCATCCAGCCGCCGTTGGTCAGCCTCGGCAGCATGGTGGGAGCCGGACGCGACTACATGATGACCGAATGGTGGATTTCGATGCTGCCGGGGCTCGTGATCTTCCTGCTGTCGCTGTCGATCAGCCTGATCGGCGACTATTTGCGCGACGCTTTCGATCCGACGCTGCACTGAGCTTTCAGCAATAACCGTTTCATATCCAAGGAGAATTCCCGTGCCTTTGTCTCTTCACGCCGCCCGTCACGAATCGCTTCGCATAGCCGCCCATCGCGGTTTCAGCCGGCATTTTCCGGAAAACACTATTCTCGCTTTTCAGAAGGGCGTAGATGCTGGTGCCAACGAGACCGAGATCGATCTGATGCTGACCCGCGACGACAAGATCGTCGTCATGCACGATCGGACGCTGGACCGCACCACCGACGGCTGGGGCTTTGTCGGCGATCGTGATCTCGACAATATTCTGGCGCTGGATGCCGGCGCGAAATTCGATCCCCGCTTTGCCGGCACCCGCGCGCCGACGCTTGCCGAAGCGGTCGCCTGGGCCAAGCAGACCGACACGCGCCTCGCCATCGAGATGAAAGAGCGCGAACGCGCCGACCGGCTCGCGGATGTCATGATCGAAACACTGCGGGATATGGACGCGTTCGAACACGTCGCCATCTCCTCTTTCGATCATCTCGATCTGCGCCGCGTAAAGGAAATCGAGCCACGACTGCAGACGGAGGCGATCCTGCATCATCGTCCGGTGGATCTGATCAATTCCATGCGTTCAGGCGGTATCGATGGTGTCTCGCTGGAGTTGAACTACTTTCATCGCGCCGACGCGGAGGCCTTGCAGGAAGCCGGGATCGCGGTGCGCCTGAGCCTGCCGCTGCCGGAACGGATTGCGAAGTACTGGCAGAGCGGCCGGGACCCGCTCCCGATGATCCGGCGTTGCGTCAAGGACAGGCTGATTGACGGCCTGATCGGCGACGATGTGGATTTCCTTTGCATGCTGAGCAGAAGTGCCGCTGAACTCGAAGGCTGAACCGGCTTTTTTCCGGCTATGACCGTGTCATCCGCCGATCGGAGGATGGCGCGGTCGATCTCATTGCCGATTTTTTCCTGAACCGATCCCTGGCTCAGCAAAATAGTCCGCAATATCGCTCGACCGCGCAAAACTGACACTTCAATTTCCAAAACTGAGATGTTAGTTTTGCGTTCATGTTCGATACTCAAAGCCCCTTCCTGCCGACCGGCATGCCGGATGCTGTCTCGATTGCCGAGGACAGGCTGAGGCACGCGATCATTTCCGGCGCGCTTGCGCCCGGTGAGCGGCTGTCCGAGGTTGGGATTTGCAAGGACTATGGCGTAGGGCGCGGCATCGTGCGTGCGGCTCTTGCCCGGTTGGCGCATTCCGGCTTCGTTTCGTCCCAGCCGCGCAGCGGCTGGAAGGTAACGCCGATCACCGCCATCGGTCTGCGGGAGGTGATGCTCGGCCGTCGCCAGCTTGAACCGTTGTTGGCCGATGTCGATCTGCCGCCGGAAGAATTCAGGCGTCTGGAGACGCTGTGCGATATGCATGCGGCTTTGGTTGCCGCGCACGCTGCCGGCCTGGACGAGCAGATCGCTTTGGCGCGACGCTACGAGCGTCAATTGAAGCATTTGCTGGTGACGCATTTGAGAGCGCCGTTGATTGCCGGCTGGCTCGAAAATCTCTGGGATAAATCAGAGCGTTATGTCGGTTTCCTCGAGGCGAGGGGCGGTCAGAAATTGCCGCTGGCCGATTGGAATGTCTTTGTCGATGCCAAGCGCTCGGGTCGTGCGCAAGCGGCACGCGAATGTCTGGCGGAAATCTGCGAGACATTTGCGCGATTCACCCAGACGCGGTTTCTGGAAGCCGACGTTGTCGCCGTCGAGCCAACTTCGAAGAAGGCGAAGGCATCGGCGGCGGATTTGCCCGTAACCGTCTTATCCAAGAGCGAAGTCAACCCGAAGCGGGCGAGTTAGCGCGCCCTTCAGTTTTCCTGCGGTCTCCAATAATGGGAGCAAGACGTGCCTGCATTCATCGCCAAGCGTCTGTTGCAGGCCTTCGTCGCGTTGTTCGGCGTGGTGACGCTCGTCTTCTTTCTGCAGCGCCTGACCGGTGATCCCGTGCTGCTGCTCGTGCCGCCGGATGCGAGCAAGGCCGATATTGATATCATGCGGGCGGCCCTCGGCTTCGATCAGCCGCTTTATCTTCAATATCTTCGTTTCCTGACAGGCTTGCTGCGCTTCGATCTTGGCCAGTCCTATGTCCAGCATCTGCCCGTCTTGGATATCATCGGCAGCCGTGTTCCCTATACCTTGTCGCTCGCATCGGGCGCCTTGGTGGTGGCGCTCGGTCTTGGTGTGCCGATCGGCGTTCTCATTGCCGTCCGCCGCCATTCCTGGGAATCGCGCTGGCTGATGAGCTTAGTGCTGATCGGTCAATCGATGCCAACCTTCTGGACGTCCATTCTGCTCATCATGCTGTTCGGCGTGGTGCTGCGATGGCTCCCGACATCGGGTGCAAGCGGCATGGTGAGCCTGCTGATGCCCGCTTTCGCCTTGGGCTTTCTGTCGATGGCGACCTTTGCCCGCGTCGCCCGCACGGCCGTTCTGGATGAATTGGAAAAGGACTATGTCCGCACTGGCCATGCCAAGGGCTTGTCGATGGCGCGCATCGTCATACGCCATTTGTTGCGCAACGCAGCCGTGCCGCTGGTGACGATATCGGCGCTCGAAATCGCCAACCTGCTGACCGGCGCCATCATTATCGAGACCGTGTTTGCCTGGCCAGGCCTTGGCCAGTTGACGATACAGGCAATCAGTGCGCGGGATTTCCCCATCGTGCAGGGTGTCGTGCTGATTGGCGCGGCCGCCGCCATTCTTCTCAATCTCCTCGCCGATGTTCTCTACAGCGTCATCGATCCGCGCATTCGTCTCTCCGGGAGGCAAGCATGAGTGTTTCGGCCGCCGGATCGGCAAAACTTATTCGCCGCACACCCACAGGCGTCGTGATCTCGGTCGTCGTCTTGACCCTGATCGTGCTGATGGCGATCTTTGCTCCGCTGATCGCGCCGCACGATCCGAATACGCAAAATCTTCTTGGCCGGTTGAAGCCGCCGGGAACGGTGGCGCGCAACACGCTCTATCTGATCGGTTCGGATGAATTGGGGCGCGATACGCTCAGCCGCCTGATCTACGGCGCGCGGGTCTCGCTGTTCGTCGCGGTCGCCTCCGTACTGCTGTCGGGAATTTTCGGCTCCGTCATCGGTATGCTCGCCGCATTTTATCGCGGCTGGACCGAGACGCTCATCATGCGGCTGGTCGATATCGTTCTCTCCGTGCCCGCTATTCTTCTGGCGATCATCACGGTTGCGGTACTCGGTCCCGGTCTTTTGAATGTCGTGCTGATCCTGGCGCTGACGCGCTGGCCGCGCTATGCGCGCGTCGCCTATGGCCAGACGCTGACGGTCGCCAATATGCCCTATCTGCGCCTGTCCCGCTTCATGGGAGCCGGATGGTTCCGTGTTCTTTGGCGGCATGTGCTGCCGAATATCGCCGGCGGGCTGATCGTCGTCGCAACGCTTGAATTCGGGCTGATGGTGCTGTTCGAGGCCGGCCTTTCCTTCCTTGGCCTGGGCGTACAGCCGCCGACGGCCAGTTGGGGTGCGATGCTTTCGACCGGGCGCAATTATGTGGCAACGGCCTGGTGGCTTTCGGTCATGCCTGGTGCTGCGCTCTTTCTTCTCGTCCTTTCCGTCAATTTCATCGGCGATCATCTGCGTGATCGCCTCGACCCACGGAGCAATTGAACCACATGGTTGATTTTTCAGAGGACTTTAAAGGAAAGCGCGTCGTCGTCACCGGCGCGGCGGGTATCTTCGGCGGCTGGATTGCGCAGGCTTTTGCAAATGCCGGGGCGCATGTCCTTCTGACGGACAAAGATCCGGCACGCCTCGGCGCCGCTACTGAAAGTCTCGCAGGCAGTGGGCATCTGGAGTTCGCGGCCGATCTGACATCGGATACCGATATCAAGGCATTGCTTGCCTATATCGCTGAAAATTGGGGCGCGGCGGATGTTCTGGTCAACAACGCCGGCATTTATCCATCCGGCTTTCTCTTAGATATCAACGCCGACGACTGGGACAAGATTTTCGGCATCAATCTGCGCGCGCCCTTCCTGGTGTCGCAGGGTGTTGCACGTCAAATGATCGATCGGGGCGTCAAGGGCTCGATCATCAACATCTCCTCCGGCGCGGCGCGCAAGATGCGGCGCAGCGTCGTGCCGTATTGCGTGTCCAAGACAGCGCTTGACCGGCTAAATAAGGGCCTTGCCATCGAGCTTGCCGAGTTCGGCATTCGGGTCAACATTGTCGAGCCCGGCTTTGCGCCCGGCAGCGAAGTCAGCCACCTGACGCAGGAGCATATCGACAGCGTGCTCGGCAATATCCCGCTCGGCCGTCCTTCGCAGCCGACTGATGCGGCCAATGCCGTCCTTTTTCTTGCGTCCGATGCCGCTGCCTATATCACCGGCTCGACGCTGGCGGCCGACGGCGGCAACTCCATTGGGTCGCTTGCCGTCTATCAGGCGAAGAAGAAGCCACTGTAAGTCGGGAGGAAAAGGACATGGCCCAGGATACGGTCGAACCTCCTAGCAGCTTCTCACCCTTTCCCGCCTATGAATGGCCGGAAGGCAGGAAGAGTGCTGTTCTTCTGAGCGTCGATGTCGACGCGACCTCGCCCTTTCTCTGGGAGCAGCGGGAGGGACTGTCCAATCGTCTGTCGCGATTGGAAGTCCGCCGCTTTGGCCTGCGCACGGGCATGACCCGTATCCTCGATCTCTTTGCTCGCTACGACGTTAAGGCAAGCTTCTATGTGCCTGCCGTCGTTGCAAAATCCAATCCTGGGCTTTTGCCGGCGCTGGTTGACGCGGGGCACGAAATTGGGCTGCACGGATATTTTCACGAACTCGTCGGCGACATCGGTGACGAGGAGTTCAGTGCCGCGCTCGATGCAAGCCTGGCGCTCTTTATTGCCCAGACGGGACAAAGGCCGGTAGGCTTCCGCTCGCCAGCCTGGGAAATGACACCGCATATGCTGGCCGAGATCCGCCGCAACGGCCTTGCTTATGACTCCTCCCTCATGGGCTTTGACCACCCTTATGAAATCGACGGGGTGGTCGAGATTCCGGTGCAATGGGCAATAGATGACGCGATCTTCTTCAAATTCGAGAATAGCGGCAACGAACGTTGGGCACCGTCCGCCGGCGCCCAGGTGCTGGACGATTGGCTGACGGAATGGCGCGCGCAACATCGCCTCGGCGGATTGTTCACGCTGACCATCCATGACTGGATCTCCGGCCGGGCGCAGCGCATCGTCATGCTGGAAAAGCTGCTCGACGCGATCACCGCCGAGCCGACAAGCTGGGTCGCCACCGCTGCCGATATCGCCCGTCACCATGCGTCGTCGAATAACCGGGGCCGCTTTGCCGTCGAGCCGGACATTCCTTCCGCCATTGGCCCATCCCGCTTCGGTCCCTCGCAGTCTGGAGCGCACGCATGAGCGAGACCTGGCACATCGGAAAGCATGAAACGCGCAGCAGACACGGTATGGTCGCCTGCCAGAATTGGCGAGCGGCGGAAGCAGGGGCCGCCGTGCTGTCGGCGGGGGGCAACGCCGTCGATGCGGCAGTGACGACGGCGCTCGTTCTCAGCGTCGTCGAGCCTTGGCTTTCAGGTATCGGCGGCGGCGGCTTCATGGTGCGCGCCGATGCCAATGGCGCAGTCGATGCTCTCGATTTCAACGTGATCTCGCCCGCGGCAATCAATCCCGCCGACTATCCGCTCGTTCCCGGCCGCGATGGCGACTGGTTCGATTGGCCATCGGTCGAGGGCGATCGCAATCTGATCGGCTACAGCTCGATCTGTGTGCCGGGCGCCATTGCCGGCTTTGCTGAAGCGCTCGTACGCTTCGGCACGATCTCCTGGGCCGATGCTCTCGCTCCGGCCATCGAGCAGGCGCATCGCGGCCTGCAGCTTGATTGGTATGCAGCGCTGGCGCTGGCGATCGACGGCGCCAATCTGGCGCAATTTCCGGCGGCGTCGGAACTGTTCCTGCATAATGGACGCGCACCGCGCGTGCCGGAGGGTGGACGCACGGCCTTCCTGCCGATGAAGGCGAAGGCGAGGACGCTGGAGAGGCTGGCTGCAGCCGGCCCGCGCGATTTCTATGAGGGTGAGCTTGCCGATCAACTGATCAAGGGACTTGCAGACGGCGGTTCGGTGCTTTCGGAAAAGGATTTTTCCGGTTACGCACCACGTTGGCTGGCGCCGTTGACGCAGGAGTTCAGGGGCCTTGTCGTCCATGCCGTACCGGAGCTTTCGGGCGGCCCGACGCTCTGCGCGGCATTGTCCGAACTGGAGACTAGCCTGCCGGAGAATGATCCTTTCGGCGGGACTGCGGCTCTGGCCTTTGCCCGCGCAATCAGGCGCGCCAGCGAATATCGGCTCAAGAATCTCGGTCATGCGGCCGGCGAAAGCTGTACCAGCCATCTCAGCGTTGTCGATGCCGATGGCACCATGGTTTCACTCACGAACACGCTGCTGTCGCGCTTCGGTTCGAAAGTCTTGGTGCCGGAGACGGGCTTCGCCTTCAATAACGGCATGATGTGGTTTGACCCACGTCCGGGCCAGCCCAACTCCATCGCGCCGGCCAGCAAGCCGCTCGCTAATATGTCGCCGATCGTTGCGACGCGTGACGGCGTGCCGGAGCTGGCGCTGGGTGCGGCCGGCGGCCGGCAGATCGTTCCGGCCGTGACGCAGATCCTCAGCTATGTTGCAGCCTATGGCCTGTCGCTGGAGGACGCCTTCCTTAGCCCGCGCATCGACGCCAGCGGCACGACCATTCGTGTCAATCGGACGGCGGCATCCGATGTGGCACCGACCGTCGCATCCGAGTTCAACGTCGACGTCATCGATGACACGCTCTACCCCGTCAATTTCGCTGTTCCTTCGGCGGTTCTCCGGCGTAGCGGCATCAATACCGGCATGGTTCACCCAAAGAACCCATGGGCTGCCGTTCGCGAGGCTGATCCCAGATGACCGCTCCGGTCCTGATCGTCGAAGACCTGCATATCTCGATCGGTGGCAAGCCTGTCGTCGATGGCGTCGGCTTTTCGGTTTCCGCTGGCGAGATTGTCACGCTGGTCGGCGAATCCGGTTGCGGCAAGTCGATGACGGCCTTTTCGGTCATGGGCCTGTTGCCGCGTGTCGCCGCGCGAAACAAAGGGTCGATCCGGCTGAACGGCAAGGAGCTGGCTGGTCTGGATAATGCCGCGATGAAGCGGCTGCGCGGCGACGAGATGGCGATGATCTTTCAGGAGCCGGTCGCCTCGCTCAATCCGCTGATGCCGATCGGCAAGCAGATTGCCGAGAGCCTGATCGTTCATCGCGGGGTCAAGGGCAGGTCGGCACAGCGGCAGGCGATCGCCATGCTCGAGGAGGTCGGCATTCCCGAGCCGGCCATGCGCTTCCATCAGTTTCCCTTCGAACTCTCGGGCGGCATGTGCCAGCGCGCCATGATCGCCATGGCGCTGATCACCCGGCCGCGTCTGCTGATCGCGGACGAACCGACGACGGCGCTTGACGTGACGATCCAGGCGCAGATCCTGGAGTTGATGAAGCGGTTGCGCGCCGAAACTGGCACCGCGATCCTGCTGATCACCCACGACATGGGCGTTGTCGCCGATATCGCCGACCGCGTGGCGGTGATGTATGCTGGCCGAATTGTCGAAGAAGCCTCCGTCGATGCTATTTTTGATGAACAGAGGCATCCCTATACGCGGATGCTGCTATCGACCATTCCGAGGTTGGATGGCAAGGCGAAGGCGCTGTTGCCGACCATCAGCGGCACGGTCCCGGATATCGGCGCCTGGCCGGAAGGCTGTCGGTTCTCGACGCGTTGTCCCTTGGTTGACGAGGACTGTCGGCAGACGCCGCCGCTTGTGGCCGCAGGCGCGGACCGTCGCGCCGCCTGCTGGCATCAGGATCTGACCGGGGGGCTCGCATGACCGGGCCACTTCTTTCCGTGCGCGACCTTCGTGTGCATTTCCCGATCCGTGGCGGCTTTCTCGGTCGTCCGGTCGGCTGGCTGAAGGCCGTCGATGGCGTCGATCTCGATATCGCACCGGGGGAAAGCCTGGCACTGGTCGGTGAATCAGGCTGTGGCAAGTCGACGCTCGGCGCCACGATCCTCGGGATGCAGAGCGCAACATCGGGCAGGATCATCTTCGAGGGCGAGGATGTGACGAGCGACGCCTCGGTGCGTCGTGCCGATCTTTCGCGGGACATCCAGATCGTGTTCCAGGATCCGGTGTCTGCCCTCAATCCGAAGCTGACCATCGGCGAAAGCATTGCCGAGCCGCTGATCATCCATGGCATCGGCACACGGGAGGAGCGCCGGCAACGGGTAGGGGAGTTGCTCGAACTCGTCGGGCTCAATCCTGGCCATGCCGACCGCAAGCCCAATGCCTTTTCCGGCGGCCAGCGTCAGCGCATCGTCATCGCCCGCGCCATTGCGCTACAGCCCAAGCTCCTCATTCTCGACGAACCGGTCTCGGCGCTTGATGTATCGATCCGTTCGCAGATACTGAACCTGCTCCTCGAATTGCAACAGCGCCTGGGCCTGTCCTATCTCTTCATCTCGCATGATCTTTCCGTGGTGCGCCACTTCGCCGATCGCGTCGCGGTGATGTATCTTGGCCGGATCGCGGAGACCGGATCGACGGCGGAGGTTTTTGCAAAGCCGGTTCACCCCTATACGGAAGCGCTGCTCAGCGCCGTGCCGCTGCCCGATCCAAAGGCACAGCGTCGCCGGCAGCGCATCATTCTGCAAGGGGATCTGCCGAGCCCGGCCAATCCCCCGGCGGGTTGCCGCTTTTCGACCCGATGCCCCATTGCCGTGCCCATCTGCCGAACGGTCTCGCCTGAACTCGAAGCGCTTCAGCCGGGTGGCCATTCCGCAGCATGCCATGTGAGAGCGCCTGATTTCCTAAAGGAGTAGATGATGATGTTTCGCAAACTTCTTGTTTTAACGGCGGTCTTCGGACTCGCTCTTCTTCCGTCCACCATGTTGGCCCAGGCTGCTGAAAAGCAGCAGATCGTCGTGGATCTCGTCAACGAGCCGTCGACGCTCGATCCGCAGCTGCAATGGAATCCGGACAGCTATTTCGTCTACCGCAATATTTTCGACAATCTCGTCACGCGCGACAATAGCGGCAAGATCGTTCCGGAAATTGCCACCTCCTGGAAGACCCTGTCGGACACGAAGATCGTCTTCACCCTGCGCGCCGACGTCACCTTTCACGACGGCACGCCGCTGACGGCGGAAGATGTCGCCTTCAGCGTCAACCGCATCATCGATCCGAAATTGGCGAGCCCGCAGCGCAGCCAGTTCGCCAAGATCGCGAAGGCCGAGGTCTCCGGCGAGCATGAGGTGACGCTGACGCTACAGAGCCCCTATCCGCCGCTGCTTGCGCAACTCACCAAGCTTTCCATCGTTCCCGAACATGTGGTGCAGAAGGTCGGCGATCAGGCGTTCAATCTGGCACCTGTCGGCAGCGGCCCCTATAAGTTCGCCAAATGGGATCGCGGTGTTGCCGTAACACTCGTTCGCAACGACAGCTATTGGGGCAACAAAGGCCCGTTCGAGCAGGCAGTCTTCCGTGCTGTGCCTGACGCTTCGACCAGAGTTGCGGACCTGCAGGCCGGTGTGGCCGATTTTGCCCGCGCCCTGACGTCCGATCAGGCGGCGCAATTGTTAGGTTCGGAGACGGTCAAGGCTTTGCCGATACTGACGGAGAGAATGTCTTTTCTCCGTATCAATCCGAACAAGCCGCCCTTCGACAATCTGAAGCTCCGCCAGGCGCTCGCTTATGCCATAGACAAGGCCGGCATCACGCAGGGCATTCTCGGCGGCTTCGACAAGCCGGTCGCCCAGATGATGACACCGGCGCATTTCGGCTGGAGCGACAAGATTACCGGGCTTCCCTATGATCCGGACAAGGCAAAGGCGCTGATTGCCAGCGCTGGCAAGCCGCCGAAATTTCAGCTGACCGTCGGCACCTTCTTTGACCAGCGCGTGGCCGAAGCCATATTGCAGGAATTGCAGGAAGTCGGCTTCGAGGTCGAGATTTCGCAGGTCGACACGCCGACCTTCCTGCAGCTGGTTCAGAAAGGCCCGGTCGATGCTCCGACCTTGGCGATCAGCACCAATTCATGCGCCTGCCAGGATGCCGATGGCGTTATGAACTACCTCTTCCACACCGGCAGCACCTGGGCGATCGTCGCCAAGCCGGAGATCGATACGCTGCTGGACGATGCAGGCTCGTCGCTCGATCAGCAGAAGCGGTTGGCGGATTATGAAAAGATCAGCCAATCCATCGTGGATGACGTGCTTGCCGTGCCGCTCTACCAGATGATTGCGATCTACGGCGCTGCAAAGCCGCTGAACTTCCAACCGACGCCGAATGAAAGCTTCTTCCTGAACAGGATGAGCTGGGCCGGATAAGTATCTATTATTTTATGCAGAACCCCGCCGGTGCGATCACCGGCGGGGTTTCGATTTATCGCCCGATCAGCGGCCCTTCTGCTTTCGCCACTCGGCGAATTTGGCCTTGGGGGCGTCGCTGGTTGCCGGATAGAGACCGATGATGGTCGCGCCGTTCAGCACTTCCTCGGTGACGAAATCCTCGTAGGCGGTCATTTCGACCGTCTCGTCGGCAATCTCGTCGGCCAGATGGGCAGGGATGACGATGACGCCCTCATTGTCGCCGACGAGGACATCGCCGGGAAAGACCGCAACATCGCCGCAGCCGATGGGGCCGTTGATTTCGATCGCCTGATGCAGCGTCAGGTTTGTTGGCGCGGAGGGGCGGTGATGATAGGCGGGGATATCGAGAGCGGCGATTTCCGGGCTGTCGCGAAAGCCGCCGTCGGTGACGACGCCGGCGACACCACGCACCTGCAGCCGCGAGATCAGGATCGAGCCGGCCGAGGCCGCGCGCGCATCCTTGCGGCTGTCCATGACAAGGATTGCGCCCGGCGGGCATCTCTCGACGGCTGCGCGCTGCGGATGCTCGGGGTTGCGGAAAACTTCCAGCGTGTTCAGGTCTTCGCGGGCGGGAATATAGCGCAACGTGAAGGCCTGGCCGACCATGTTCGCCTTCTTCGTCGATAAAGGATGCACATCCTGGATGAACTGGTTGCGCAAGCCCCGCTTGAAGAGCGCGGTGGCGATCGTCGGTGTGGCAACGCCCAACAGCTTGTTGCGTGTCTCGCTGCTCAGCACGTAATTGCTCATGAGATATATCCTTTGCGATCAATAAATGTCGGGTTCGCCCGGCGCCGGGCCGAAACCGGGTTCCAGGAAATCGAAGTCGCAGCCGGTATCGGCCTGGGCGACATGGCGGTTGAACATCCAGCCGTAACCACGTCCGAACTTTTCAGCCGGCTTGACCCAGGCGTCGCGCCGCCGCTGCAATTCATCCTCGTCCACAAGCATGTCGATGCGGCGTGCTTCGAGATCAAGCCGAATAATGTCTCCGTTCTTCAATAGCGCCAATGGACCGCCGACGTGGGATTCCGGCGAGACATGCAGGATGCAAGCGCCGTAGCTTGTTCCGCTCATGCGGGCATCGGACAGACGCAGCATGTCGCGATGGCCTTGCTTCAGCAGTGCTTTCGGGATCGGCAGCATGCCCCATTCCGGCATGCCCGGGCCACCCTGCGGTCCGGCGCCGCGCAGCACCATGACGTGATCGGGCGTGATGTCGAGATTTTCGTCGTCCACTGCCGCCTTCATCTCCGGATAGCTGTCGAACACCAATGCCGGTCCCTGATGTTTGTGGAAGCGTGGATCGCAGGCGGCGGGCTTGATGACCGCGCCCGTCGGCGCGAGATTGCCCTTCACGACGGCGAGCGAGCCTTCGTGATAGACCGGATTGTCAAGCGAACGGATGACGTCATCATTGTAGCATTTGGCACCTTCGAGGGTTTCGCCGAGGGTGACGCCCGACACAGTGAGGGCGGACAGGTCGAGCTTCGAGGAAAGCTTCACCATCAAGGCCCTGAGGCCGCCGGCATAGTAGAAATCCTCCATGAGGTAGGTCTTACCGGTCGGCCGGATATTGGCAAGCACCGGCGTTGTGCGGCCGGCCTTGTCGAGATCGTCCAGCGTCAGGTCGACGCCGGCGCGGCGCGCCATCGCGATCAGGTGCACGACGGCATTGGTGGAACAGCCCGTGGCCATGGCGACCGCGACGGCATTGTCGAAGGCGGCAGCTGTGACGATCTTCGATGGAACGAGATCCTCCCAGACCATGTCGACAATGCGGCGGCCGACGGCAGACGACATACGGATATGGTTGGCATCCGGCGCCGGGATCGAGCTTGCGCCGGGCAGGGTAAGGCCCAATGCTTCCGCAATCGCCGTCATCGTGCTCGCCGTGCCCATGGTCATGCAATGGCCGTAGGAGCGGGCGATGCCGGCTTCGACGTCGACCCATTCCTTCTCGGTAATCGTGCCGGCACGACGTTCGTCCCAGAATTTCCAGCCATCCGAGCCGGAGCCCAGATATTCGCCGCGATAATTGCCACGCAACATCGGCCCGGCCGGCAGGTAGAGCATCGGCAGGCCCATGGAGAGTGCACCCATGACGAGGCCGGGCGTGGTCTTGTCGCAGCCGCCCATCAGCACGGCGCCGTCGATCGGATGCGAGCGCAGCAGCTCCTCCGTCTCCATCGCCAGCATGTTGCGATAGAGCATGGTCGTCGGCTTCACATAGCTTTCCGACAGCGACAGCGCGGGCAATTCGAGCGGGAAGCCGCCCGCCTGAAAGACGCCGCGCTTTACGTCTTCAACACGGTGTTTGAAGTGCGCGTGACAGGGGTTGGCGTCGGACCATGTGTTGAGGATGGCGATGACGGGCTTTCCGGCCCATTCTTCCGGGGCATAGCCCATCTGCATGGTGCGCGAGCGATGCCCCGAGCTTCTGAGGTCGTCGGGGGCAAACCATCTGGCGCTGCGCAGTTCTGCCGGTTTCTTCTTGCTGCTCATTGTATTCCAGCCTTGTATTCAACGGTTGGTCGAAGAGGTAAATCCGCGCGTAGGGTCATTCCTTCATGCCCCATTTCAGCAGGGTGCGGCGCTCGATCGTCTGGAACACCAGGTTCTCGACAATAAGCCCAATAACGATAACCGTCAGCAGGCCTGCGAAAACCGCGGGTATGTCGAGAAGGTTGCGGTTTTCAAAGATGAACCATCCAAGTCCGCCCTGGCCGGAGGAGACGCCGAAGACGAGTTCGGCGGCGATCAGTGTGCGCCAGGAGAAGGCCCAGCCGATCTTCAACCCCGTCAGGATCGACGGAAAGGCGGCGGGGATGAGGATGCGGAAGACATAGGAAAGCCCGGTCAGTCCGTAGTTCGCGCCGACCATGCGCAGCGTGCGTGAGACGCCGAGAAAGCCGGCATGAGTGTTCAGCGCAACCGCCCAGAGCACGGAATGCACCAGCACGAAGACGAGGCTTGCCGGCCCCAGTCCGAACCAGATGAGGGCAAGCGGCAGCAGCGAGATCGCCGGCAGCGGATTGAACATCGCCGTCATGGTTTCGAGAAAATCGGTGCCGATGCGGGTGTTGATCGCCACGACGGTCAAAATGGCAGCCAGCACGGTCCCCGTCACATAGCCGGTTATCAGCACTTTCAGCGTCGTCCAAATGCGCTCGGGCAGAACGCCGTCCGCGAAGCGATCATAGAGCGCGCTCAGTGTGTCGCTGAGCGTCGGAAACAGCAGCGGATTGTCGAGGTGCCGCGCGTAGACTTCCCAGATGATGGCGAGAATTACGATCAGCAGCGATTTGCGGAAGAAACTCGACTGCCAAAGGAGCTCAAGGGCGCCGAGCTTTTGTTCGACGGCGGCGATGTGGTTGGCGGAATCGGCCGCATCGGCTGCAAGAATGATCTGCGGTGCGCTCATGACCTATTCCTTATGTCCGGCTTCGGCAAACAGCATGTGATGAATTTCCTGCTCCAGCTTGGCGGCCGCCGCCGTGTCGTTGCGGACGGATTCGACGTTGCGAACCTCGGCCTTCACGCGGCCGGGATGCGGCGACAGCAGCAGGATGCGGTTGGAGATCTTGATCGCCTCGGCGATCGAATGCGTGACGAAGATGACGGTGAAGCGCGTATCTTCCCAAAGTTGGAGAAGCTCGTCCTGCATCTGCCGGCGGGTCAGGGCGTCGAGTGCGGCGAAAGGCTCGTCCATCAGCAGGATATCGGGCTGCATGGCCATGCCGCGGGCGATCGCCACGCGCTGCTTCATGCCGCCTGAAAGCATGTGCGGATAGGTGTCTACGGCGCGGGTGAGCTTCACCTTGTCGATATAGTCGCGAGCGATCGCTTCGGCCTCGGCGCGAGGCAGGCGGCGGGCGGTCGTCAGCGGAAACATGACGTTTTCGAGGACCGTCTTCCAGGGCAGGAGCTGGTCGAACTCCTGAAACACCATCATCCGGTCGGCGCCCGGCTTTTTGACCAGCTGCCCCTTGATCTCGATGCGGCCGCTCGTCGGCGTCAGATAACCGCCGATCGCCTTCAGCAAAGTCGATTTTCCGCAACCGGAGGGTCCGAGCAGCACGAAACGATCGGATGTCTCGACGGAAAAGCTGACGTCCTCGGTGGCGGTGATCAAAAGGTTGGGCGTCTTGTAGCGAAGCGTCACCTTGTCGACGTTCAAGAGCGGTGTACCGGCGATGGCCGTTTGGGTCGTTGTCGGATCGGCTGCGATTTTTGCCTGAAGCATGAAGGCTCCTCCAAGAATTGGATCGGGAGGCGGCATTCGCGCCGCCTTCCTGGATCAATTGCCGTTCAGATCGGCGGCTTCGGGCAGATAGTAATCCGTCCAGGCCTTCGGCATCGTCTTCAAGGTTCCGACCTTGTGGAGATGCGCCGCGAACTTCATGGTTCCCTGTGGGTCCATGCGGAATTCCATCATGTGCGGCTGGTTCAGGATCGCGAGCAGATCGTCGACGCTGGTCTTGTCGCCGCTGACAGTCTTATAGGCTTCGACGGCGGTCTTCGGATCCTTCTTGATCACCTCGATGGCGTCGGCTGTCGCCTGGCGTACAGCCTTGATGATCGTCGGATTGGCCTCGGCGAATTGCGTCGTTGTGAAGAAGGTGCCCTGGGTCAGCTCGCCGCCGATGATGTCGCGTGAGTTGACGACCTCATGAACGCCCGGCTGCTTCAGTTCCAGATATTGGAAGGGTGGCGCCGAGAAATGGCTCTTTACCTCATGGTTCTGGTTGGCAAGCGCCGCCATAGCGTCGGGATGGCCGAGCTGCACCGTGTTGGAGTCGAACTTGTGCACCTGATCGTCGCCATACATCTGGGCGGCGGCCATCTGCAGCAGGATCGCCTGCGTCGAAACGCCGACCGTCGGGACAGCGATCCTGTCGCCCGGCTGGATGTCTTTCAGGGATTTGATGCGCGGGTCGCGCGACACCATGATGACCGGCTGGGCGGAGTTGGTGACGATGCCCTTGACCTTGCCTCTGGTGCGGTCCCAGAGCAGCAGCAGGTTGCCGGTGCCGGTATTGACGATATCGACATTGCCGGCAAGCAGCGCGTCGGTCTGCGCGCCGCCGCCGCTGAAGGTGCGCCAATCGACCTTGACGCCGGCGAGGCCATCAGCCTCAGCCCGCTTCTCGATCAGCTTCTGCGTCTCCATGACGTGGCTGACGAGATAAAGGATGCCCGGTTGGCGGGTGATGGAAATATCCGTCTTTTCGGCGGCGCCGGCGGACAAGGTGCCGGCAAGCACGAGACAGGTCGCGGTCAGGCCGCGAAGAAAAGCTCTCATCATTTCCTCCCAAAAATGATCCAAACGCATGAGATTACGTTGGCATGAGTGGACTAAAGCACTAATGTATCAGTGCATCAAGCCCCAAATTGTGTTTAATGGGCTGAGTTTTTCGATGAGGAAGGTGGCCGCGTGAAAGTGAACCCGAAAGAATTCGCCCTGGACCGTTCGCGCCAGGTCGCGCCGCAGATCCTGGAAATCCTGAGGTCGCGTATTCTTTCGATGAGCCTGCCGCCGACGACGGTATTGTCGCGGATCTCGCTGCAGAGCGAATTCAACGTCAGCCAGACGCCGGTTCGCGACGCCTTGATCCGGCTGGAAGAGGAGGGGTTAGTCGAGGTCTATCCGCAATATGCCACCGTCGTCTCCAGGATCGATATCGGCAACGCGCGGGAGGCGCATTTCCTGAGATTGTCGATCGAACTCGAGGCTATCCGCCGTCTGACAGCCGAAACGCCGGCGGAGACGGCTGCAGAACTGGAGCATGTTCTGGCCCGGCAAGAGCATGTCATGTCGCCCGAGACCTACGATTTCTTCGATTCGCTCGACAAGGATTTTCACCGCGTTCTCTTCGAGAGGGTTGGCATATTGGGGCTTTGGGCAACCGTTCGCCGCCAGAGCGTTCATCTCGACCGGCTGCGCCGGCTGAACCTGCCGATGCCGGGCAAGTTGCAGCAGGTCACCACTGATCACCGCGCCATTGTCGATGCCGTTCGGTCGGGCGATGCGGATCGGGCAGTAGCGGCCCTGCGCAAGCATCTCTCTGGCACGCTGTCGATCATTGATCTGATTTGCGAACAATATCCGGACTATGTCCGCCGATAGGGTGGTGGCAATCAAACAGGCAGCTGGGCGGCTACTCGTCGGATTTGGCGGACGAAAATTCTAGTGTTAGACCTTTGATGAAGGTCTCAAAGTTCTGGGCGACCATTGTAATACGATAATCGAATGCCTCATCCACATGCGCAACCTTTGGCTCACCTGCCGGTCCGCACTCCCGATAGTCAAGGCATAACATGTCATGTCCGGCAGATGGGCTATCGCAAAAATATACCCCTATGGGTGGATAATCCCAGTCGTCTATCCAGAACTGACTTCCCATGCTGCTGGCCAAAGACCCCTTTGCGTGTCCAATACCGAAAATTCCGGTGATCGCGATGTGATCAGTTGCCCAGGATGTGGGTGATGAAGTCCTGTGTTCTCTGCGAACAGGCATGCCCCCATTCTTCTGACGCATCAGCGCAACGTAGGCGGATGGAAGCTTGTAACCCAATTGCATCTCAACGGAGGAAAGAAGATTGTCGGTCAACGGCTCATCAAGATATTCTTTACGGGCGAATTCACTGTCGTCCCAAAAACCCGAGAGATCGAAATCTTCGAATGGTTGCGTCATTTTTTCTCGATCCTCACTGGCTGGATTGGGGATTGCGCGCGTGCACCGATGTTAATCTGGTTGGAACGGTGGCAATACCAGCTTTTGTCGTTCAAAATTGTAGGCATGATAATGCGAAGCCTCAATGCCGAACTGTCCATTCGCGCCATGAAAATCATCGACGGACGTTCTCGTCGCGCAGGCTGCATTGGCATCAGCCATTCTTCATGCGACAAAAGTGCAGGTTGAAACAATATATGGAGATTCCTTGACCATAGGGCTTGCGCACGCTGAACTGATCGCGGTTTTGACAGCTGTCACCGGCCACGAGCCGCGGGTTATGACAGTGCGCTCCGGCGAAACCCTGCCATCCGGACCATTCGAGCTCGGGCACCGGACGCTGCAAAGCGGGCTTCGCGAATGGGTGCAGGAACAGACGGCGCATCCGGTCGGCTATCTCGAGCAACTCTATACCTTTGCCGACCGCGACCGGAACAACGAGATCCTGGGCGGGCGAACAATCTCGATCAGCTATCTCGGCCTCGTGCGTGAGCAGGCTGCTTCGGGTACCGGCCTGTCGGGTTGGCATGGCTGGTACGAATATTTCCCATGGGAAGATCACCGCAACGGCCGTCCGGCCATCATTGACGACATTGCCGCTCGGCTGAGTGATTGGATCGACAGCGATGGCGGCAAATGCGATCCGCGGCGCCGACGCGCCGATTATGCCTTCGGGCTCAATGGTGCGACCTGGAATGAAGACCTCGTCCTGCAGCGCTACGAGCTTCTTTATGAGGCTGGCCTGGTCCAAGAGGCGGGATGCGCGCCACCGGCCAGGTTTGGTCGCTCGATGTTTGCCGATCATCGTCGCATTCTCGCAACCGGCATGGCGCGATTGAGGGCGAAGATCAAATATCGCCCCGTCGTCTTCGAACTCATGCCCGAGAGTTTTACCCTCCTGCAACTGCAACGCACCGTCGAGGCGCTGGCGGGGCTGACGCTGCACAAGCAGAATTTCCGTCGCCTTATCGAGCAGCAGGATCTGGTGGAGGAAACAGGCGGAAGCGAAAGCGAGACGGGTGGCCGCCCAGCCAAGCTCTTCCGCTTCCGTCGCGCCGTGCTTGAAGAACGTGAACTCGCCGGAACGAAATTACCTCTCTCCCGCAATTGACATATGCTCATATCGAGGATATCTATTTGCGCATAATATGCTCAAAATGAGTATAATAAGGAGCCGGTCATGAATTCCCCCGTATCCGCATCCTCCCTCTATGATCGCGTCAGCCGCGTCATTCCCAAAGCCGAATGGATGACGTTTCAGGACGATGTCGAGGCTATCCTCGAACTGAAGCGCCGCCGCAACGCTGTCATCCTTGCCCACAACTACCAGACGTCGGAGATCTTCCACGGCGTTGCCGATATTGTCGGAGACAGCTTGGCGCTTGCCCGCAAGGCGATCGATGTGGATGCCGATATCATCGTGCTCGCCGGCGTGCATTTCATGGCTGAGACCGCCAAGCTGCTCAATCCGGAAAAGACCGTGCTGATCCCGGACATGGCTGCCGGCTGTTCTCTTGCGGACTCGATCACGCCGGAAGACATTGCACTACTGCGCCAGGCCCATCCCGGCGTTCCCATCATCACTTACGTCAATACGTCTGCCGCAGTGAAGGCGGCCTCCGACATCTGCTGCACGTCGGGCAACGCCAAGCAGGTCGTGGAATCGCTCGGTGCTCCCAAAGTGCTGATGATCCCCGACGAATATTTGGCGCGGAACGTGGCGCGCGAGACCGATGTCGAGATCATCGCTTGGCATGGGCATTGCGAAGTGCACGAACTTTTCACCGCCGACGATATACGCCAGCTTCGCGAAAACTATCCCGGCGTGACGGTGCTTGCCCATCCGGAATGCCCGCCTGACGTCGTGAAAGAAGCGGACTTTGCCGGCTCCACGGCCGTCATGTCGGATTATGTCGGCAACAAGCAGCCGGCACGCGTCGTGTTGCTCACAGAATGTTCGATGAGCGACAATGTCGCCGTGCACCATCCGAATGTCGAGTTCATCCGGCCCTGCAATCTCTGCCCGCACATGAAGCGCATCACGCTCGGCAATATCCGCAAGGCACTTGAGGAAAACCGGCACGAAGTCACGGTCGACCCAGCTATTGCTGTCGCCGCGCGCCGCGCGGTGGAAAGGATGTTGGCGATATGACCGAGATTCTTCACGATCTTTCGGGCCGCGTCGTTATCGTCGGCAGCGGTCTTGCCGGGCTGATGGCGGCGCTGACCTTGGCGCCGCAGCCCACGGTCATTGTCACCCGCGCGGCTCTCGGCGGGGAGACATCGAGTGCCTGGGCGCAGGGCGGCATCGCCGCCGCCATGGGAGCCGACGATAGCGTGGAGCTGCATCTTGCCGACACACTTGCTGCCGGCGACGGGCTTTGCGATCCGATCGTCGCCGCGAGTATTATCGCCGAAGCAGCGGCGGCGATTGCGTCGCTGGAACGGTCGGGCGTCCGCTTCGATCGGAATAGCGAAGGCAGCCTGTCGCTCGGCCTTGAGGCCGCGCATTCGCGCCGCCGCATCGTTCATGCCGAGGGCGATGGTTCGGGTGCTGCGATTGTCCGCGCGCTGGTTGAGGCTGTCGCCCGCACACCGTCGATCACCGTGTTGGAGGGATACGAGGCTCGCCGGTTGCTTCTGGACGGAGGGCAGATCAGCGGCCTGCTCTGCGCAACGCCAAAAGGGTTGGTGATCCTGCCGACATCCAGGGTGCTTCTGGCGACGGGCGGCATCGGCGGTCTCTTCGATGCAACGACCAATCCGATAGGCAACTTCGGCCAAGGCATTGCACTTGCCGCAAGAGCCGGGGTGCTTCTGGCCGATATGGAATTCGTTCAGTTCCACCCGACCGCGCTCGCTTCCCGTCGCAGGCCGCTGGCGCTGGTCAGCGAGGCCGTGCGGGGCGAGGGGGCCTTGCTTGTCAATGAGAAGGGCGAGCGCTTCATGGCGCAGGTTGCCGGCGCGGAACTGGCCTCACGCGATGTCGTTGCCCGCGCCATCAGCGCGGAAATCGCCCGGGGCGGTCGCGTCTTCCTCGATGCCCGCGAGGCGCTCGGCCACCGTTTCGCTGTCCGCTTTCCGGTGATCGATGCACTCTGCCGGGAGGCGGGCATTGATCCGTCCTGTGAGCTCATTCCCGTACGCCCGGCGGTTCACTACCACATGGGCGGTGTCGCGGCGGACGGAAACGGCCGCAGCTCCGTCCCCGGCCTCTGGGTGGCGGGGGAGGCAGCTTCGACGGGCCTGCATGGCGCCAATCGGCTCGCCAGTAACTCTTTGCTCGAGGCCTCTGTTATGGGCATGCGCGCAGCGCAGGACATTGGTGGCGTGTCTTCACGCCCGACAGCTCCTCTCTCGGAGGATTCGCGCTTGGCGGCTCCGGATGCTTCCCTTGTTCGCCCGATCGTGTCGCGGCATCTCGGCGTGCTTCGCAACGCCGGTGCCATCCATGGGGCGATCGCCACCCTGCTGCCGCTTGCCGAAAGCGACAGTGCGGCAGCCGATCCGGCTATCGTAGCATTGCTGATCGCCGTCTTCGCCAGCCTGCGCACGGAATCGCGCGGCGCCCATGCGCGCACGGATTTCCCCTTGAAGCAGCAACAGGCGCAGCGTCGGATGATGCGCCTCACCGATGCCGTGGACATCGCCCGATCCGTTATTCCCTATTCCTTCGCCAGGAGCGCCTGACATGCCCCTCGTTTCTCTTCCGCGCCTCATTGTCGAGCCGCTGGTCCGCAACGCCCTCCTGGAAGATCTTGGCCTTGCCGGCGATATTACCTCTGCAGCCGTCATTCCCGAGGATCATTGCTCCACGGTTGCCATGGTGGCGCGTCAGCCGGGCGTGGTTGCTGGCCTCGATGCCTCGGAGCTTGCCTTCCACCTCGTTGACCCTAGTATTGTCATGACCCGCCATCTTCACGACGGCGCCAAGGTCGCGGCTGGCGACGTGATCGCAACGATCGAAGGTCCATCTCGTGGCCTGCTGACGGCAGAGCGGACGGCACTGAATTTTCTCGGTCATCTCTCCGGCATCGCGACGGTCACAGCCGGTATCGTCGAGGCGATCAGCGGCACGAAAGCGTCGATCGTCTGCACCCGCAAGACGACGCCGGGGCTGCGGGCGCTGGAGAAATATGCCGTGCGGGCCGGTGGCGGCATGAACCATCGCTTTGCGCTCCATGATGCCGTGCTGATCAAGGACAATCATGTGGCGATTGCCGGCGGCGTCGCCGAGGCGATCCGCCGGGCAAAGGCAGGCGTCGGCCACATGGTCAAGATCGAGGTCGAGGTGGACACGCTCGACCAGCTTCGCGACGCCATGGAGGAGGGTGTCGACGCCGTGCTGCTCGACAATATGACACCCGATCAGCTTCGCGACGCAGTGGGCATGGTTGCCGGCCAGGCGATCACGGAGGCATCGGGCCGCATCACGCCGGCAACCGCCGCCGTCATCGCCGCATCCGGCGTCGACCTCATCTCCGTCGGCTGGCTGACGCATAGCGCCCCGACGCTCGATATCGGGCTCGATTGGCAATCGGTCGCATAGACTTGGCCGACTGTCTGTGCCGTCAGACTATGGTCGGAACCTGCGCTCCATCCATGCTGATGACAACGCCAGTGACGTAGCTCGCCTTTGATGAACTCAGGAAGGCGACGACATTGGCGATGTCGTCCGGGCTTGCCATGCGGCCGATCGGGATGCGTTTCAGCGCATCGGCGAGCGCCTCTTCCTCGGTCGAGCCTGCAAGTTTCGCGGATGCCTTCAAACCCTCAGCAACCCGGTCCGTCTCCGTCAAGCCGGGATTGAGGCCGACGACGCGCACGCCCTGGCTGGCATAGGCATTGGCAAGCCCGACGCTTGCGAGCATCAGTGCCGCGTTGGCGGCGCCACCGGCAAGGTGGACCGGGGAGGCGATCTTGCCGCCATTGCCGATGATGTTGACGATGGTGCCGGAACCGCGCGCGGCCATGCGCTTGATGACGGGATCGAGTACGTTGATATAGGAAAAATACTTCGCATCCATCGCGGCACGCCAGGCTGCAGGCGTGAGGTCAGAAGCCGGTGTTCGCGTCGCGGCGCCGGCGCTGTTGACGAGAATATCGATGGGGCCGATTTCGTTCTCGATCCTGTCGACGACGTCAAGGGCTTGCGTGTCTAAGGTCAGATCGGCAGCATAGCCATAAGCGCCGGGCAGGCCGGACAGCGCCTTGTCGATATTGGCTTGTGCTCGCGAGCAGATGCCGACCCGCGCACCCTCGGACAAAAACAGGTGGGCGCAGGCATAGCCGATACCCTTCGAGCCACCGGTAACCAGGGCGACTTTATTGGCGAGACCGAGGTCCATTTGATTCTCTCCGCATGGGTTGCAATGGGAGCTGGAAGCTATGTCCTGGGAATGGCGGAGTACAGATCGTATCGCTCTCGTCACGACCTGTTTACCGGAGTCCCGTCGCGGCTAGGACAGATGCTTGGCCTTCAGCACCGAGACGGCCGCTTCGCTGTTATGGACATAGTCATGAGCGTCAGGCTGCCTTTGCACCAGCAGGATGAACAGTAGGTCGGTCAGCATCAACTGCGCATCGCGCGCCGTGATCGCCGAGGAGCGGACGCGATCTTCGTCGCCGACGGTGTAAAGGCGGATATCGGCGACGCGGGTCAGGGGATTATCCTGGAGGCCGGTGACGGCGATGACGGTCGCATCGCGCTGGCTGGCGAGTTCGGCAATTCGCAAGGTCTCGATGCTGGCGCCGGAATAGGAGAGGGCGAAGAGCAGGTCGTCTGGGCCGAGCGTCGAGGCGTTGGCCATCTGCACATGGCTGTCGCTGTCATGCAGGACGATGCGTCCGAGTTTCATTAGCTTGTAGGAAAAGTCGCGCGCCACCAGCGACGATGCGCCGACGCCGGCCAGATGAATGCGCCGGGCCTCGTGCAGCGCCTTCAGCGCTCGGCCGATATCCAGCTCGTTGTTGACGGCGATGGTCTGCTGCATGGCTTGCAGCTTGCTGCCGAGCAATTTCTGCAGGATCGTCAGATAGCTGTCGTCCACTTCGATCGTGCCGTGGATCATCCCAGCCGGAGCCTGCCATTCCTGCGCCTTGGCCTCGCTGACGGCAAGCTTCAGCTCCTGATAACCGGCATAACCGAGCTTCTGGCTGAATTTGACGACGCTCGACTGGCTGCGGCCGGTCTCGGCGGCAAGGGCTGCGGATGACAGGCGCAGCATCTGGTCGGGATTTTCAACGATGAACTGCCCAATCTGGCGATCTGCCGGCGCCATGACCTCGAGCTTCGCGCTGATTTTCTTTAAGATAGACATCCGCCCCTTCAGGCCATGGAGGCCGGTTCATGCGTCGATACGGTTGAGCCACGAAGATAGGATTTGCCGAGAGCAGACAACCACGCTTTCGATCAACTGTCCGCCGAGGTTATCATAAAACGGTTGGAATAAAAAATTCCAGACAACATTGACATGATGGAATGACCGAATAGTCTTAAATGAGAGTCGGACGCATTATCGTCCGCTCCTTCGCCCCTTTCTTCGGCGGGTTTCATATCATGGACAGATTGCGGATATCGGGTGGACGACGGCTGCAGGGCGCGGTGACGATTGCCGGCGCCAAGAATGCCGCCTTGCCGCAGATCGCGGCGGCGCTGCTGAGCCCGCATCCACTGGAATTGACGAACCTGCCGGCTGTGACCGATGTCGAGAACATGCTCGGCGTCATCTCGCTTCATGGGGCTATCGTGACCCGTTCAGCACACGGCACCACGATCGATGCGAGCGCCATTGTTTCGAAGGAAACCTCCTACGACACAGTGAGGCGAATGCGGGCGACGGTGCTGGTGCTTGCGCCGCTGCTGGCGCGCTTCGGCCACGCCCGCGTGTCCCTGCCCGGTGGCTGCGCCATCGGCGCGCGGCCGGTCGACATGCATATCAAGGCGCTGGCGACGTTGGGAGCCGATATCGCCATCGAGAGCGGGCTGATCGTCGCGTCTGCTCCAAAGGGGCTGAAGGGTGCGCGGATTGTTCTCAGCTCCCCTTCCGTCGGCGCGACCGAGACGGCGATGATGGCCGCCTGCGCCGCCAAGGGCGAGACGGAGATATTGAATGCGGCGCGCGAGCCGGAGGTGGCTGATCTTGCTGCCTGTCTAGGTGCGATGGGGGCCAGAATCGAGGGCGCCGGTACGCATCGCATCCTGATCGACGGCGACACGAGCTGGCGTCCTGCAAAGCATCACAGCATACCCGACCGGATCGAAGCCGGCACCTATGCCGTTGCCGCGGCCATTACCGGCGGACAGCTCGAACTGATCCACGCCCGGCTCGAGAACCTGGCCTCCGTCGTGCAGATGCTCGAAGCCATGGGCGTCAGTATCTGGCCGAGCGACCGTGGCCTTGTGGTATCTAGGGATGGCCCGCTCAAGGGCGCTGATATCACCACCGAGCCCTATCCGGGCTTTCCGACAGACCTGCAGGCGCAGTTCATGGCGCTTGCCTGCTGCGCCGAAGGCGCCTCGCTGTTCCGCGAGACCGTCTTCGAAAATCGCTTCATGCATGTTCCCGAGCTGATCCGCCTCGGCGCGAACATCAAATTGCAGGGCACGACGGCACTGGTGCGCGGTGGAACGCCTTTGCGAGGCGCTCAGGTGATGGCGACCGATCTGCGTGCCTCCGTCTCGCTGGTGCTGGCGGCGCTGGTGTCGGAAGGCGAAACCATCGTCAACCGTGTCTACCATCTCGACCGCGGCTATGAGCAACTGGATCGCAAGCTTCGCCTTTGTGGCGCAGACATCGAGCGGCTGACGTCATGAGCGCCGAAGTTGATGGCACGTACTATTTCCTCGGCATCGACGGCGGTGGCACCGGTTGTCGCGCAAGGATCGAGGATGCGGAAGGAAGCGTGTTGGGGCAGGGGCTATCCGGCCCCGCAACCACGCGGCTCGGCATTGAGGAGGCCTGGACATCGATTGCAAGGGCCTTTGGTGCGGCGATCGAGGAAGCGGGTCTGGGGCCGGACGAGATCGGGCGGATTCATGCTGGCGTCGGACTTGCCGGGATCGGGCGAAAGGGCGCGCAGGATGCATTGCGGGCCATAAAGCATCCCTTCGCCAGCATCGATTTCGTCAGCGACGGCGAAGGGGCCTGCCTCGGGGCCCATTCGGGGCGTGATGGTGCTATCGTCATCACCGGAACGGGATCGATCGGCCTCGGCTTTGTCGAAGGCCGCCGTTTGCGGGTTGGCGGTTATGGTTTTCCGATCTCGGACGAGGGCAGCGGCGCGGATCTCGGGCTAAAGGCCATACAGCTTGCTCTGCGCGCCCATGATGGTCGCTATGAAAAGACGGCGTTGTTGGCCGAGATCATGCAACGGTTCCAGCAGGATCCGATGGAAGCGGTTGCCTGGATGGATCGCGCTTCCGCTACAGACTATGCGGCGCTGGCGCCCATGGTCATGCGCCACGCCGATCAGGGAGATGCCGCCGGGCGACGGATCGTCCAGAGCGCGGCCGAGCATATCGATACGCTGATCCGTACGCTCTTCGACAAGGGCGCTCCGCGCGTCTCCCTACTCGGTGGTCTCTCCAGCCCGCTCGAGCCGTGGTTGGCGCCGGATGTCCGCCGCCGCCTCAAGCCCATCGATGGCGATGCCGTCTCGGGCGCCATCATTCTCGCCAGGAAGTCGTCCTCCAGCCATTAAAGAACGGTACGTTTCTCGCCGGATTTCTCACATTAGATTTGGAATATTTTATTCCTTTTGCAGTTGACGGAAGGAATAAATGGACATAATCTTAACGAAGGTAAACAGGGAATGGGCGGAAAACGAAGCCGAAGAGGCCGGCCGCCTGAGCTGATGTCGAGCGTTTTGTTGCGTTGAAAATTTGACGGCTGCTGCGGTTGGTCCGATCGCTATCGATCGAGCTCGCCATCCCTGATCCATTGATATCGACGCATAGTTTCGAGAACAGGCTCATGACAGAACAGAGATTGATATCCGAACTGGAGCAGTTGGTTTCCGAGGGTCGCAATCCGAACACGATGCATATCGATCTGCTGCCGACCTTCGATATCCTGCGCGAAATCAACTACGAGGACCAGACCGTTCCGACGGCGGTCGAAAAGGTCATTCCAGCGATCGCCGCTGCCGTGAACCAGATCGTCGCTGCCTTCCAGAAGGGTGGCCGGTTGATCTATATGGGTGCCGGCACCAGTGGCCGGCTTGGCGTTCTCGATGCATCCGAATGCCCGCCGACCTTCAGCGTGCCGTCCGACATGGTGATCGGCCTGATTGCTGGTGGCCCAGAGGCATTGCAGAACTCGATCGAGGGCGCAGAAGATGATCCGGAACAGGGCCGTCAGGCTTTGCAGGATATCAAGCTGACCTCCACCGATGTCGTGGTCGGCATCGCTGTCAGCGGCCGCACGCCCTACGTCATCGGCGGACTGAACTATGCGAAGAGCATCGGCGCTGTCACCATCGCGCTCTCCTGCAATCCCAATTCCATCATTGCCGGCATTGCCGACCTGGCGATTTCTCCCGTCGTTGGACCGGAAATCCTGACGGGATCGACACGGCTGAAGTCGGGTACGGCGCAGAAGCTCATTCTCAATATGCTGACGACGGCGAGCATGATCCGCATCGGCAAGAGCTATCAGAACCTGATGGTCGACGTGCATGCGAGCAACAAGAAGCTGGTCGCCCGCGCCATCAGGATCGTCATGCAGGCGACGGGTTGCACACAGGCGGATGCGCGCCGCGTGCTCGACCAGACGGGCAATGACGTCAAACTCGCCATTCTCATGGAAATTACCGGAATGGGCATTGAAGAAGCCCGCGCGGCGTTGCAAAACGCTGGTGGCTTTCTGCGCAAGGCGATCAGTGCGAAGACTGTATGAAGTGATATCGCGATCATAAAGAAATGGCCAAAATCGGCTGGGGTAACAAGCTCAGGGGGCAAAAAGAATGAAAAGGCATTTTCCAGGCAGGCTGATGTCCTGCGTCGCACTGGCGGCCGGTCTCGGCATCGCGGCCATATCGGCGCAAGCACATGCAGCGACGCTGCGCATGGCATGGTCGCAGGATGCAACCGGGCTCGATCCGCACAAGCAGACTGCCTTTTCCTCGATCCGTTTGCTGGAGCTGATCTATGAGCCGCTCGTCCGGCTCGACGGCAATCTGCAGATCGTACCGGCCATTGCCGATAGCTGGCAGTTTTCGCTCGACGGCAAGGAGCTGACCTTCAAGCTCAACGCGAATGCCAAGTTTCAGAACGGCGCTGCGGTCACTTCGGCCGACGTGAAAGCGTCGTTCCAGCGCATTCTCGATCAGGCGACCGCCGCTGTCGCTCGCGCTAATTTCCTCTCGATCGCCAGCATCGATACGCCTGACACGACGACCGTCGTCTTCCATCTGTCGCAGCCAGACGTTCCGATCCTCACGGCGATGACCAGCCTCAACGCCTCTATCGTTCCGGCCAGCGAAATCACCGCCGGCTCGATCGGCACGAAGGCGATCGGCTCCGGTCCCTTCAAGCTCGACAGCTGGGTTCCCAATTCCAAGGAAGTCCTGAGCGCCAACAAGGCCTGGGCCGGTGGCGCGGTCGGTGTCGACGGGATCGACATCAGCGTCCTTCCGGACGAGACGGCGATCCTGGCGTCGCTGCGTACGGGCCAGATTGATTTCGCGCTTCTGAACGACCCGCTGGTGGCGACGCTTGTTCCCAAGGAGCCGAAGCTGCAGCTGACCCGGACGCCCGGGCTCTCCTACAACGTCCTGCAGCTCAACCCTTCGCACAAGCCGATGGACCAGCTCGCCGTACGGCAGGCGATCTCTTGCGCCATCGGTCGGCAGGATGTGATGGATACGGCGGCGCTCGGCGAGGGCAAGGTGACGGGACCGCTGACCATGCCGCTCTACGCGACCGATCCGAGCCAGCTCTTCTGCTACAAGCGCGATATCGAAAAAGCCAAGAAGCTGATGGCCGACGCCGGTTTTGCGGATGGCTTTTCGGCAACCGTGATCGCCGCGACCGGCGAGCCGCCGACCGCAACGGCCGAAGCCCAGGTTATCCAGTCGCAGCTCGCCGAGATCGGCATCAAGCTCGATATCAAGGTGATGGAGCTCAACGTCTATGTCGACGCGTGGCTGAAGGGCAATTTCGACATGGCCGTCGCGCTCAATGGCGGCAGCGCCGACCCCTATACGATGTATAACCGCTACTGGACGAAGACTGGCAACCTGCAGAAAGTGGCGAACTATATCGACGATACGCTGGATACCCTGATGCAGAAGGGGCGCGTCGAGACCGATCCGACCAAGCGCAAGGCGATCTTTGCCGATTTCGAAAAGCACATCGCTGAGGTGTCGCCGTGGATCTGGCTCTATACCGCCTATGGCTACACGGCCGAGCAGAAAAACGTTCAGGGCTTCGTGCCGACGCCGACGGGCTCTCTCTTCGGTCTCAGCAAAGTCTCCATCCAGTGATGGAAAGCCTGACCTAGAGGACGTTTCATGGGGTATCTGGCGCGCCGGCTGATGACATTCCCGCTGATCATGTTGGGTGTGTCCGTCCTCGTGTTCATCGCCATCCGGCTGGTGCCGGGCGACGCGATCACGGCGATGCTGGGAACCAATGCGGGCCTGCTGACGCCGGAGCAGCGGCAGGCGCTTTCCGCCTATTTCGGCATCGACCAATCATGGTTCGTCCAGTACTGGCGCTGGCTGTTCGGCTTGCTGCAGGGAAATCTCGGCCTCTCTGTCACCTACGGCAAGCCGGTGCTCGATATCATTCTCGAGCGGTTTCCGCTGACCCTTGAGCTTGCCCTGCTCTCCATGGTCATTGCGCTCCTGATCGGCCTGCCGGCGGGCGTCTTCGCCGCGACGCGAAATGGGAAACTGTCCGATCTTCTGGTGCGTATTGCCGCCATGGTCGGACAGTCCACGCCGAATTTCGTGCTTGGCCTTCTTATCATCTATGCGCTCTCGGCGGGCTTCGGCGTGCTGCCGACCATGGGCGCGTTCACGCCGATCTGGCAGGATCCGCTCGGCAATCTCGGCCAGATGATCCTGCCGGCGCTGACGCTCGGCTTTGCCTTCGCGGCCTCGGTTACGCGCGTCGTGCGCTCGGCCATGCTCGATGTTCTGAGCGATGATTATGTCCGCACCGCCCGCAGCCGCGGCGTGCCGGCGTGCGGCGTCATCTGGCGGCATGCGCTGCCGAACGCGCTCATTCCGGTGGTGACGCTGAGCGGTGTCGAGTTCGGCTATCTGCTCGGCGGAGCTGTTCTGGTCGAGCAGATCTACGCGCTTCCAGGCCTTGGACGCATGGTGCTCGATGCCGTCCTACAGCGCGACTACGCGCTGGTGCAGGGCAGCGTCTTGTTCATTGCCTTCAACTTCATGGTCGTCAATCTTCTCGTCGACCTCGCCTATGTCGCGCTCGATCCGCGCGTTCGTCTGGGGGAGGGTTGATGCGTATCGTCAGGGCCATTTTCGGGCACACGAGCGGCCGCATCGGCGGCGTCATCGTCCTGATCTTTTTCGCGCTTGCCGTGCTCGGCATGCTGGGGCTGACGCCGCACAATCCGCTGACCCAGAACCGGATCGACCGCCTGCATTCGCCGAGCACCGTCTACTGGATGGGCACCGATCTCTTCGGTCGCGATGTCGCAAGCCGGTTGATGAACGGCATCGGCGAATCCTTCACCGTCGCCTTCCTCTCGGTTGCGCTCGCGAGCCTGATCGGCACAGTGCTGGGTTTGACCGCCGCCTGGTTCGGAAAGCGCTGGGATGGGGTGATCATGCGGATGATGGATGTGCTTCTGGCATTTCCGGCCATCCTCCTCGCCCTCCTAATCATCGCCATCGTCGGCCCCGGCACCTGGACCAGCGTTGCGGCCATCGCCATCGTCTATACCCCGATCTTCACCCGCGTCGTGCGCGGGCCGGCGCTATCGCTGAAAGCGCGCGATTTCGTCGATGCCGCCCGCACCTTCGGCAGCAGCAAGCGCTATATCCTGACGCGGCACCTGCTGCTCAATCTCGTCGCGCCGCTGACGGTGCAGATCACGCTGGCGTTGGCCTGGTCGCTTCTGACCGAGGCCGGCTTGAGCTTCCTCGGCCTTGGCACGCAGCCGCCGGCGTCTTCGCTCGGGCTGATGCTGAGCGACAGCCGCAACCTGATGGAAACAGCACCCTGGTTGCTGATCTTCCCCGCCATCACCATCATGATCAGCATCCTCGGCTTCAATCTGCTCGGCGACGCGCTGCGCGATATTCTCGATCCGAAAATGCGGAGGACAAGCCCGTGATCCCTCTGCTTTCCGTCTCCAATCTGGACGTGGGTTTCGGGCGCAATCCGGAAGCCAACAAGATCGTTCGCAGTGTCAGCTTCGATCTTGCCGCCGGCGAAACGCTGGCAATCGTCGGCGAGAGCGGCTCGGGGAAGTCCGTGACCGCGCTGTCGATCAACCGCCTCGTCGATTTCGGCGGCGGGCGCATTGTCGGCGGTTCAATCAGGCTGAAGCGTGCCGACAACAGCATTCTCGACTTGACGACGGCGTCGGAAGCGGTGTTGACGAAGATCCGTGGCGCCGAGATCGGCATGATCTTCCAGGAACCGATGACCTCGCTCAATCCGGTGCTGACCATCGGCACACAGATCGAGGAATCCTTCCGCCTGCATCGTGGGCTGACCGGCCAGCAAGCAAGAGCGGCTGCAAAGGACGCACTGGATCGCGTTCGTATCCCTGACGCCGCGCGGCGTCTGAAATATTGCCCGAACCAACTCTCCGGCGGCATGCTGCAGCGGGTGATGATCGCGACCGCACTTGCCTGCAATCCGCGCCTGCTGATTGCCGACGAACCGACGACGGCGCTCGATGTGACCGTGCAGGCGCAGATCATGGCGCTTCTCGCCGAATTGAAGCGCGAGACCGGTATGTCGATGATCTTCATCACCCACGATATCGGCCTCGTTGCCGGCATTGCCGACAAGGTCATGGTGATGCAGGCCGGTCAGGCGGTCGAGCAGGGTGAGCTGAACCAGATCCTCGACAGACCCGCGCATCCCTATACGCAGCATCTTCTTCATTCTGTCCCGCATTTTTCGGCGGGCCGTGCGGCGCGATCGGATTTTAGTCGCGACGAAGTGGTTGAACCGGCTCCGGCACTGAAGGTCGAGGGGCTGACGGTTCGTTTTCCGGTATCGGGCAGTTTCTTTCATCGTCCGACCGGTGCAGTGCATGCGGTCGAAGGTGTCGATTTCGATCTGCTACCCGGCGAAACGCTGGCGATCGTCGGTGAAAGTGGCTCGGGCAAATCCACGACGGCGCGAGCGATCCTCGGATTGGTGAAATCGACACGCGGTACGTTTACGGCGAAGGGTGGAAAGACGGCGGATCGGACGAGCGCCGTGCAGATGGTGTTCCAGAACCCCTATGCCTCGCTCAATCCCCGGCTTCGTGTCGACAGTATCCTGGCGGAGCCCGTGATCGCGGCCGTTGGCCGGGCTTCCGGAGAGGCGCGCGACAGGATGGCCATGCTGTTGAAACGCGTCGGCCTGCCCGAAAACAGTCTTGAGCGCTATCCGCATGAGTTCTCGGGCGGGCAACGCCAGAGGCTGTGCATCGCGCGGGCGCTGATGCTCAATCCGTCCGTTCTGGTGCTGGACGAAGCCGTTTCGGCGCTGGATGTCTCTGTTCAGGCGCAGGTCCTCGACCTGTTGATTGAATTGCAGCGCGAGTATCGTCTCGCTTACCTGTTCATCTCGCATGACATGGCGGTCGTCGAGCGGATTGCGCACAGGATCGCCGTGATCTATGCCGGAGAGATCGTCGAGATCGGCGATGCCGCTTCGGTGCTGTCTGAGCCGAAGCATTCCTATACCAGGCGGCTGATCTCGGCTGTTCCGACGGTTGAGCGCCGGCGGGAGAGTTTTGCGCTGGATACGCGCCAGGTTCCGTCTCTGGTGCGCCCGCTCGGCTTCGAGCCGGCCGCGCCCGAATGGCGCCGGTTTGCTGCGGATCATATGGCCCAGGCGGAAGCTTGAGAAAGATGCGGCGGGGAGGGACATGACGGCAGTGGGGAAAACGGACTTCGCACAACGTTTCGACCGGGCATTCGCTCCCGTCGAAGCTGCCGTTGCGGCCGGGCGTATTCCGGGCGGCGTGTTCGGTATTGTCGATCTCGGTGGCGGCCGTATGGTCCGTGCTGTCGGCTCCGCGCAGAAGGTTCCGGTCACGCGGCCGATGCTGACCGACACTTGGTTCGATCTGGCCTCGCTGACCAAGGTCATCTTCACCACACCGCGCATTCTGGCTTTGGCGGAGGCAGGCACGATCGATCTCGATGCGCCGCTGACCTCGCTGCTGCCGGACCTGCGCCAATATGATGCGAACGCCTGGGAGCGGAAGGTGACTTTCCGCGAGTGCCTCGGCCACCAGACGCCGTTTCCCGCCGTCGCGCCGCTCTATACCTATGGCCAAAGCCCGGATCTGCTGCGCGCCTTCATCCTGCAGCGCGAGTGGCGGTCCGGTCCGCCTGTCTATTCCGACATCAACTTCATTCTGCTCGGCTTCGCATTGGAGCGCCTGACCGGGCGGACGATCCGCGCTATGGACGCCGGTCCTGGCTTTGCCTTTTCAGCCCTGCCCGATCAGGCCGCCGCCACGGAAGACTGCACCTGGCGTCATCGCGTGCTCTCGGGCGAGGTCCATGACGACAATTGCTCGGCGCTGGAAGGCGCCGGTCATGCCGGCCTGTTCGGAACGGTCGCCTCGGTTCTCGATTTTGCCGAGGGATTGCTGACCGGCACCGGTGCCGCCAAGCACTCGATCGCCCTGATGCGGACACCTCTGTCGGCGACACGCACCCATGGCTGGGAGCGTCCCTATGATGACTGGTCCGGCGGCAAGCTATGCTCGCCGGGTACGATCGGCCATACCGGCTTTACCGGCACCGGCCTCTGGATCGATTTCGACAAGGGCAGGGCCTGGACCCTGCTCACCAACCGCATTCATCCGACACGCCATTTCGACAGCGGGATACTGATGCTTCGCCAGAGCGTCGGCGATCTCGTCAATAGAGTTTAGGAGCTTGATCATGGAACCAATCTGGGCAGTCGGTCTGATGACCGGAACCGTTCTCGACGGCAATATCGATGTCGCCTTGATCAAGACGGACGGCGAGCGGATCGCCGAATTCGGCCCCTATGCGCTGCCGCCCTATCCGGATTGGATCAGGCGGCTGCTGGAAGAGACTTTGGCGCAGGCAAGGGTGTGGAATTTCAACGGGCCGGAGCCGGCCATCTTCAAGGAGGCCGAGGAGGCATTGACGCGCGCCCAATCGGCGGCGGTCAAGGAACTTGTCGAAGGCTTTGGTCTGACCATGGCCGATATCGGCGTCGTCGGCTTCCATGGCCAGACCGTGCTGCATCGCGCCCCGCAGAAAGGTCGCCTCGGGGATACGCGCCAGCTCGGCGATGGTGAGTTGATGCATTCCATCCTTGGCACGAAGGTCGCCTATGATTTCCGCTCCGCCGATGTGCGGGCAGGCGGTCAAGGTGCGCCGCTGGCCGCCGCCTATCATACCGCTTTGCTGCGCAGCGCGGGCACCGGCGACGATACCGCCATCCTCAATCTCGGCGGCGTCGCCAACATCACCTGGTCGGACGGCGAGGGCAATTTCGTCGCCTTCGACACCGGGCCGGCCAATGCGCCGCTCAATGACTTCATCAAATCCCATGGGCTCGGCGAGATGGACAGGGATGGTGCGCTCGGCCGGGCGGGTAAGGTGGATGAAACGAGGCTCGCCAAGCTTTTGGAGCACCCTTATCTCAGTGCGGCCTATCCGAAATCGCTTGATCGCTTCGATTTTGGAGCGTCCATGGCCGATGGGCTCAGTGTCGAGGATGGAGCGGCAACGCTCTCCGCTTTTACAGCCTCCGCCGTCGGTAAAGCGCTGGATCTGCTGCCACGCCGCCCGAAAAAGCTGGTGGTGAGCGGTGGTGGCCGCCACAATCCGACGATCATGTCGATGCTTGAGATGCGCGCCGGTGTAACGCCGATCGGGGCCGAAATGTTTGGCTGGCGCGGCGATGCCGTCGAAGCCGAATGTTTCGCGTTCTTGGCCGTGCGCGTGCTTCGGGGCCTTCCAATCAGCTTCCCCGGTACGACAGGTGTGCCCGCGCCGATGCGCGGCGGCCGGCTTGCCGAATAGATAGTATCGCGGTCGCCATTGCAGCCTTTACGGTTTTCGTCATCGCGGATCGATGCTATTGAAAGCTCACCTCGCGATTTGACGGTTTCCAATGGGTTTCGCACGAATGGCAGGCAGACAGCTTCGGCCCGGCTTTGTCGGAAAGACCATAGGCTTCGTTGTTGCGTTCGGCGTCCTGATGTCTGCCGTTGTTTCCGCAAGGGCTCAGCCTGAATGGAGCGTGGCGCCGCCATCCTGCATCTCCGGACCGTTCATCACCGACAGCGGCGAAACGCTCTGCATCCGCAAGGAAAGCTACAATCGCGATCTCTGTGAGGCGATCGACTATTTCGCCCAGGCCAATAAGCTTCCGCCGGACTATCTTGCCCGGCTGATCTGGCGCGAGAGTATGTTTCGGCCCGACGCCATCAGCCCGAAGGGCGCACAGGGCATTGCTCAGTTCATGCCGGGAACGGCGAGATTGCGCGGCGTTCGCGACAGCTACGATCTCTTGGAAGCGCTGGGCAAAGCGGCCGTCTATCTCGATGAATTGCGTGGCCGTTTCGGCAATCTGGGGTTTGCGGCCGCTGCCTATAATGCCGGCGAAAATGGTCTGGCGAATTTTCTCAATTCCGGCAGCCTTCCCTATGAGACGCGCAGCTACGTGGCGGCGATTACCGCCTATACGGTCGAGCAATGGAAGGATGATCCGCCTGAGATCGCAGCACCGGAACTCGACAAGGGCAAACCCTTTCTGGAGGCCTGCATGGCGCTTGCCGGCACGCGCCGGCTGAAGCAGGTTGCATTGCAGCAGGAACGCCCCTGGGCGCCCTGGGGCGTACAGCTTGCCGAGCATTTTCAGCCCGCCGCCGCCCGCCGCCTCTTTTCGCAGGATATCAGCAAGCTTTCCGCGCCGCTCAACAAGGAGAAGCCGCTCATCGTGCGCCAGCGCAATGGCAGCTTCGGTTTTCGCGTCCGCTACGCCGCCCGCATCGGCCGGGAAACGCGCGCTGAAGCGGAACAGGTTTGCGCTCAAATCCGCCAACAGGGCGGCAGCTGTCTGGTGTTCAAGAACTGAATTTCAACCGCCCGAGCCTCTTTTTTGTCGCGCCGGCAAGAGAGCGATCTATTGCACTTTACTCGCTAACGTCCGAAGAATATTCGTCAATCATCCGGGCTCGGGGAGGGAGTCTTGGAAGACAGTTGAAGGAGCGAGCTATGGTGCAGAAACGTGAAGTCCCGGGTATCCGTCCCTACAGCGGCCCCGCCGGTGGCTGGGGTGCGCTGAAAGCCACTGCGAAAGCCGTTCGCGAGCAGATGGATGTAACCGAAGCGCCGCTGCTGCTGTTTCGCACCAACAAGCCGGATGGCTTCGATTGCCCCGGCTGCGCCTGGCCCGATAAAGAGCATACATCGACCTTCCAGTTCTGCGAAAACGGCGCCAAGGCCGTGACCTGGGAAGCGACGAACAAGCGCGTGACGCCTGAATTCTTTGCCGAGCATACAGTGAGCGAGCTGCTCCAGTGGAGCGACTATGATCTGGAGAACGCCGGTCGTTTGACGCACCCGCTGGTCTACGACAGCGCGACGGACACCTACAAGCCGATCGAATGGGAGGCCGCCTTTGCCCGGATCGGCGAAGTCATGCGCACCATGCCCGATCCGGACATGGTGGAATTCTACACCTCCGGCCGTGCTTCCAACGAAGCCGCCTTCCTGTTCCAGCTCTACGCGCGCGAATACGGCACCAACAACTTCCCCGATTGCTCCAACATGTGCCACGAGGCGACGAGCACCGGCCTGCCGCATGCGATCGGCATCGGCAAGGGCACGGTATCGCTCGACGATTTCGACCATTGCGACCTGATCATCTCGATGGGCCACAATCCCGGCACCAACCATCCGCGCATGATGGGGACGCTGCATGAGTGTTCGAAGCGCGGCGTGCCGATCATCGTCTTCAATCCGCTGAAGGAGCGGGCGCTCGAGCGCTTCGCCGATCCGCAAAGCCCGGTCGAGATGGGGACCTTCAGTTCAACGCGGATCGCTTCCTCCTATTATCAGGTGAAGATCGGCGGTGATGCGGCGGCGCTCAAGGGCATCATGAAGGCGGTGCTGGTGTTGGCGGAGACGCAGCCGGATGCGATCGATCGTGCCTTCATCGACCAGCACACCAACGGCTTCGAAGCGCTCGCCGCCGATCTCCAGCAGACGGAATGGGCCGATATCGAGCGGGTTTCCGGCCTGACGCGCGCCGATCTCGAACGGGTTGCCGACGCCTACGTCAAATCCAAGGCGACAATCATTCCCTACGGCATGGGCATTACCCAGCACGCCAAGGGCACCTACAATGTGCAGCAGATCGCCAATCTGCTGCTGCTGCGCGGCAATTTCGGCAAGCCCGGCGCCGGCATATGCCCGCTGCGTGGCCATTCCAACGTTCAGGGTGACCGGACGGTCGGGATCACTGAAAAGCCCAATGCAGCATTGCTGGCCGGCATCGAGCGCGCTTTCGGCTTCAAGCCGCCGGAACATCACGGGCATGACGCGGTTGCCGGGATGCAGGCAATGGCGGAGGGACGGTCGAAGGTGCTGCTGAGCCTCGGCGGCAATCTCGCGATCGCGCTCCCCGATCCGGAGCTTTGCGCCGAAGCCATGCGCAAGCTTGATCTCGCCGTCCACATGAACACCAAGCTCAATCGCTCGAACCTGCTGATCGGCAAGGAATCGATCATCCTGCCGGTGCTCGGCCGCACGGAGGTGGACATCCAGGCGTCCGGCCCGCAATCGGTGACGATCGAAGATTCCATGTCGATGGTGCATGCCTCGCGCGGCAAGTTGAAGCCGGCCTCGGATCAGTTGCGGTCCGAGCCGGCGATCGTTGCCGCCATGGCGCAGGCGACATTGCCCAACAGCAAGGTCGAGTGGATGCATCTGGTCGATGACTACGACCGCATCCGCGACAAGATCGAAATCGTCTTCCCCGATTTTGAGCGCTACAACGAGCGCATTCGCGTACCCGGTGGCTTCCGCCTGCCGATCGGGCCGACCGAACGCATCTGGAAGACGCCATCGGGCAAGGCCGAGTTCCTGCTGTTTCCGGGTCTCAACGAGGATAAGGAGCTTGCCGACGCGAGCGTCCTGAAGCTCGCGACCATTCGCAGTCATGACCAGTACAATACGACGATCTATGGCCTCGACGATCGTTATCGCGGCGTCTTCGGCCGCCGCGACGTGCTGTTCATGAATGATGGGGATCTGGCGGCAAACGGCCTGGAGCATGGCGACCTCGTCGAGATCTCGACGGCGTTGCCCTCCGGCGGCAAGCGGCAGATGAAGCTGACGGCGATTTCCTACGATATCGCCCGTGGCTCTGTCGCCGCCTATTATCCGGAGGCGAATTGCCTAATCCCGATCGACTATCAGGACAAGCAAAGCGGCACACCATCCTATAAATCGCTGCCGGTGCGTATCACCAAGGCCGCATAACTTTAGTGTCTCTCTAAACCTTGCGGCCGCCGACCCAGGTGGCGGCAAGGTTTGGCTTCGATGCGGTGTAGATGATCTTTTGCAGGATGCCTTCACCCTGATCGCGGTCTTCGAATAGCCGGACGGTGCCTTTATCGGCTTCGGTATCGATGAGCACGGCGTCGAACTGATAGCCGGGTGCGAACTGTCCGACGGGCAGATCAAGCGCGATGCCGCCACCTGATGTGGTGATATAGAAGGCGTCGCGGAAATCGATCTGTGCCGGACCGAAGGTCGAGCGCGCGGCAGGAGGCAGGTTCGGGTCGACGCCGCTTTGCAGCATCCGCGAGACGAGGATCGCGCCGCGCGCGTTTTCGAGCATCGACGCGCTCGGGCCGCCGGAAATATCCGTACCGAGACCGACATGCAGTCCCTTTTCGAGCGCGGCGCGCAAGGGAAAGACGGCATTGGCGAAATAGGCATTCGACAGCGGGCAATGGGCAATCGCCGCCTCTCGCGCCTTGACAGTCTCCATGTCCTTAGCCGTCAGGAAATTCGCATGCGCCAGCACGGTCTTTCGGCCGAGCAGGCCGAAGCGATCGAGGCTGTCCGTATCCGTCATGCCGTGGCGGGCGAGCACATAGCCATGCGCCCAATCGCTCTCCGAACAATGGGTCTGCACATGGCAGCCGCATTCTTTGGCGATGGCACCGAGACCTTCGAGCGTCGCATTGGTGCAGGAGGGGATGAAGCGCGGCGTGACGACGGGGAGCACGCGCCCTTCATGATTGTCCGGATGGCCACGTACGTAATCGATCAACGCCCGCGTGCCGTCGAGTGCCTCCCTAGGCGACAGGTCGCGATAATAGTTCGGGCATTCCTCGGCATTGTCCATCGCCACCTTGCCGATCAAGGCGCGTTGGCCTTTTTCGAGGCAGGTATCGACCAGCACCCGCGTCGCTTCCTGATGGATGGTGGCGAAATAGAGGGCGGTTGTGGTGCCGTTGGCAAGCAGGTCTTCGACCAGAAGGCCATAGACTCGGCGTGCGAAGGCGACGTCCTGATAACGAGCCTCCAGCGGGAAGGTGTATTTCTGCAGCCAGACTTCCAGCGGCACGTCGAGCGCATCGCCGAGCTGCGGATATTGCGGCGCGTGCACATGCAGATCGACGAAGCCGGGCAGGATATAAGAATCAGCCGGCAGTGTCACGAGCTCGCCGGATGCTTCGCGGGCATCGCGAATGGTCCGGTAATTTGGATCGCCGTGGCGATGAACGGCGGCGATTGCGCCGTCGGCATCGATCTCGATCAACACGTCGTCCAGAACATCGATGGTACCGCGCTCTGGCGAGTGAAAACCCGATGCGCTCAGCGTCTTGCCGCGTAAATCCATTGCACTCTCTTTCAGGCGGCCATGATCGTCGTGCCGTAGGTGATACCCTTCTCCTTCAGCCAACGGCGATAGGCAATCGAGGTGGCGTCAGCCCGCGTCGGGATTTCGGCGCGTGGCTCCAGTGGTAGCAGCACGGGGCGCTGGTTCTCAAGAATGATGCGGTCCTGCAGGAAAATGAGCTGCTGGAAATGCACCAACTCCGTCGTCGTCGAGACGTCGTCGATCAGGAACATCACCGGATGGGCGCGGCAGCGGTCCGGATCGAGCGGTTGTACGAACAGGCAGATCACGTCCCAGCGGTTGGCCGCATTCGGGCAGGTCTTGTAGAGCAGGGTCGTGAATGGGGTCATGACGCGATAGATGTAGTCGGTCATGATGCCTTCGTTGGCCGAAAGGGCTGCCTGCGGCTGGAAGAATTGGCAATTGGTCGCCCAGACCTCATCGACATCACGGCGGATCTCGACATTGTACTGTGTCACCTCGGTATGCGGCTCGGCGCCGAGGATATCGGTGTGGACGAAGGGGAAATGTGCCAGATCGAGGAAGTTTTCGACGATCCTGAGCCCGGAGGCGCGCACCGAGACCGTACCGCAATTAACGACGCGCCGGTCCGGCTCATCGGCTTCCGGCAAATCGAAAAGCCCGCCGGACGGTGTGCCGAGCGTGGTCCAGACGAGGCCGAAGCGCTTGATCAGCGGTAGGGGTTCTTCTCGACCGTCGGCTTTGATGTCAATCGTGTCGTCGCTGCTGCGCGTGACCGTAAGATTGGTGCCGAGAAGACGGTTGGCGGATGTTCCGAATGGAATCTCCTTTTCGGTCTCAAGTGCGTACCACTGGTCGAGGGCTGCCTTGTCGGAACATTGGCTCATGCGGCGCTCCTTTTCCTTGTCCATCGATCTACTTTAGCGGACATCGCGATAATAGGGCAGGCCGATTGCGGCGGGTGCGGCCATGATACGGCGCATGCGCTGCCAGGCAAGAACCGGCACGATGATGAAGGCCATGGTGCCGAGATAGGGCAGCATGGACAGGAAGGCAGGTGCGATCGGCCAACCGCGCGCCTGGCCGACGAAGCCGAGCGCGGTGATAAGGCCGAAGAGGAGGCCGGAGAGAACGGCGGGGATCGGCCGATAGCCGGCAAAAATCACCAAAGCCACCGCAATCCAGCCGCGCCCGGCAATGACGCCGTCGGACCAGGAGGGTACGAAGGCGAGCGTCAGGTAGGCGCCGGCCCCGGCTGCAAGCGCCGAACCGGCGGTGACATAGGCAAAGCGAATGAGATTGACCGGAATGCCGGCGGCGTCGGCTGCTGCCGGATTTTCACCGACGGCACGCAGGTTGAGACCGTGGCGGGTGCGGAACATGACGTAGCTCAGAGCCACCGGCAGGATGATGTAGATCAGATAGACGAGGATGTTCTGCGAAAAGAAGGCCTTGCCGAGAATGGGGATATCGCTCAGCAACGGGATCTCGATCCCGGAAAAGGTGGCGCGGGCCGGCATGCCGGAATAGGCGCGGCCGATGCTGGAGGCGATGCCGTTGCCCATCAGCGTCAGCGCCAGGCCACAGAGCACCTGATTGGCGCGCAGCAAAACGGTGGCGGCGGCAAACAGCATGCCGAAGACCGCGCCGACTACCAGCGCGGCGATGAAGCCTATTGCCGGCGACGGGAAGGTTGCGACCGTCGCAATCGCCGTTATCGCCCCAATCGCCATCAGGCCTTCGACGCCGAGATTGACGACCCCGACGCGTTCGGCAAGCACTTCGCCGAGAGCGGCAAGCGCCAATACCCCGCCGGCGAGGAAGGCTGTGGTGAGGAGGCCGGTTAGAAGTTCCATGGTATCTTTTCCCTTCAAACCTTGTCGCGGGCGATGCGGTAATGGGCGAGTTCGTCGCCGATCGCCGTCAGGAACAGGATCAGGCCGGTAATCGCCAGCACCGCCGACGTCGTCAGTCCCTGGGTCTGCAGGATGATGCCCGAATTCAGGATGAAGGCCATTAGGGCGGCGGAGAAGATGACGCCGATGGCGGAGTTGCGCGCCAGCACCGCGACCATGATGCCGAGGTAGCCGTAATTGTTGGATATACCGCCTTGCAACCGATGAACCGTGCCGGCGATTTCCAGCATGCCGGCAAGCCCCGCGATCGCACCAGAGAGCAACATGACGGTGATAAGGTGTCGGCGCGCCGGCATGCCGGCATAGTGGGCGGCCGACGGATTGGAGCCGACGAGCCGCACCTCATAACCCCAACGCGAAAAGGCCAGCACGCCCGTAACGAGGAGGGCGGCAAGAATGGCAATCGGGAACCCCCAATGGACCGATCCCCACAGCTCCGGGATTTCGGCTGACAGTCTCCGTGTCGCTGAGTTTGACATCCGGTCGCGCCAGGCGCCGGTGGAGACGTAAAAGACCAGGAGAATGGCGACGAAGTTGAGAAGCAGCGTGGTGATCAGCTCGTTGACGTTGCCATAGGCGCGAGCAAGCGTCGGGATGAGGATCCAGACAGCGCCGCCGAGGAGACCAGCGACGAACATCAGCGGCAGGATCACGACCGGCGGCCCTGGCACGAAGAGGCCAACCGTGGCGGCGCCAAAGGCACCCGCGTAGAATTGCCCCTCGGCGCCGATATTCCAGACACCGATCTGCTGGCCGACCGCAACCGATAGCCCGGTCAAGATCAGCGGTATCAGGAGAACGCCGAGATCCTGAAGACCGAAGCTGGATCCAAAGCTCGCATCGATCACTTCCGAGGCAAGCTCCAGCGGGTTTGCACCGGTAGCGGCGAGGATAAGGCCGGCAAAGACCAAAGCCAGAAGAATGGCGGCAACGCGGGCACCAAAGGCAATAACGGGCGAGGCGGAGGGCATGCGCTGGAAACGCCAGGATGCGGCCATGTCAGGCAACCTCGCGCACTTGGGCGCGGCCGCCCATCATGAGGCCGATCTGGTCGATATCGGCCTTATCGTTTTCCACAATTCCCATGACCTTGCCTTCGTAGAGGACGGCGATGCGGTCCGAGAGGTTCAAGAGCTCTTCCAGTTCTTCGGAAATCAGCACGATGCCTGTGCCTGCGTCGCGCAATTCGACGATATAGCGCAGCATGGTGTTGATGGCGCCGACATCGAGGCCGCGGCTTGGATAGGCGGCGATGAGGACCTTGTTCGCGATACGCATCTCGCGGCGGGCGACGAGGCGCTGCTGGTTTCCGCCCGAGAGGTTGCGGATGGGCATGCCGAAATCTGGGATAGTGACATCCGCGACCGCCGCGATCTCTTTGGCAAGCGCCGTCGCGGCACCCGGACGGTAAACGCCGCCGGATGAAACCGGAGAGTGCTTATATTCCCGCATCACGGCATTGACGGTGATGCTGAGCGCCGGCGCCAGGCCGCTGTGCAGGCGGTCTTCCGGAATATGACCGATGCCGCGCTCGACGAAGGCGGCGGCGTTGCTGCGACCGACAGGTCTGCCCTCGATCAGGATACGCCCATCGCTGATCGGCCGCATGCCTGCCAGCACCTGGCTGAGTTCGCGCTGGCCATTGCCCGCCACGCCCGCGATCCCGAGGATCTCACCCGCATGGACCTGTAGCGAGACGCCATGCAAGGCTTCATTCCCGGCATCGTTCAGGGCGGATACATTGTCGAGGCTGAGCACCGGCTCGGGCGAGATCGGTGCGGCCCCTGCCGCCCGATGCCGCATGTCGGCAAGCACGATGTCGCGTCCCACCATCAATTTTGCCAGCATGCGCGGATTGCAGTCGGCTGTGTTCTGCGTGACGATCTTGCGACCGCCGCGCAGGATGCTGATGCGATCAGAAATCTCCAGAACTTCATCGAGCTTGTGGCTGATGAAGATAACGGCGTTGCCCTGCGCCACGAAATCCCGCAGTGCCTTGAACAGTTCGCGGGCCTCGGCCGGCGTCAACACGGCAGTCGGTTCGTCCAGGATCAGCACGCGGGCCTGCCGCGCCAGGACGCGCAGGATCTCGACACGCTGCTGCTCGCCGGTGGAGAGATCGCTGACACGGGCGCCGGGGCGGGTCTGCAGGTTGAATTTCGCAGCCAATGCCGCCGTGCGCGCTTCCAGCACCTGGGCCGAGGCGCGGCGCGGCGTTTCCGACCAGCCGAGATGAATGTTTTCGGCCACAGTGAAGGCCTGCACCAGCTTGAAATGCTGATGCACCATGCCGATGCCGGCGGCAATCGCCTGAAGCGGCGTGGCGAACTGCTTGGCATAGCCGTCGATGATGATCTCGCCGGCATCGGGTTGATAGATGCCGGTCAGGATATTCATCAAGGTCGATTTGCCGGCGCCGTTTTCGCCGAGGAGCGCGTGGATCTCGCCCGGCAAGACGTCGAGATCGACATCTTCGTTGGCGATGACACCCGGAAAATACTTGGCGATGCCCTTGAGCTGCACCAGAGGCGGTGTGCCCGGGGGCGCGGAGAAGGGTGTCGCGGTCTCAGTCATCGGAAAGGCACCAGAGTGTCATGAAGAGTAACTCTGGCCGGACGCGCCGGCCAGGTTCTTGTTGGGCAATGATATCGGTCAGGCGCTGAGGCCCGTGACACCTTCGACCGACCAATCCCAATTGTAGAGATCGTTGTCGGTCATCGCTTGGCCGGCGGCGACGCGGACCTTGCCGGTCGAATCCTTGATCTCACCGGCAAACGGCGACCAGCCGCCGATGATCTTCTCGCGCACCGCATCGGCTGCGGCGGCGACATCGGCCGGAACCTTCTCGCCCCATTTGTCGCGATCGACGCCGGCGCCCATGGCAAAGAGCGTGTCGCTGGGTGCCCAGGTGCCGGCGAGACGCTTGGCGACCTGATCGACGTAGAACTTGTTGAAATCGATGAGGACTGACGAGACGTAGGAATTCGGGCCATAGCGGCGGACGTCGGTGTTCCACATGGCGGCCCAGACGCCACGCTTTTCGGCGACCTGCAGGTAGCCAGCTTCGTCCATGATGCCGAACAGGAAGTCACAGCCATTGTCGATGAGCGCCGTGCCGGCCTGGGTTGCGGCCTGCGGGTCGAACCAGGAATTGATGGCGATGGTTTGCAGCGTTGCATTCGGATTGACGGAGCGGGCGCCCATCAGGAAGGCGTTGGTGGAGGCGAACACAGACGAGACGGGGAAGGAGGCGACATAGCCGAGCTTGCCGGTCTTCGACAGGTGGCCGGCGGCAACGCCGATGACATAGGTCGGGTACCAGTGTGCCAGGTAATACCAGCCGAGATTGTCCATGTTGACGAGGCCGCCGCATTCGAGGAATGCGACCTCCGGAGCCTGCTTGACCACAGCATGCAGGAAGTCACCGTTCGAGGACGTGTCGAAGATGATGTTGGCGCCCTGGCTGACAAACTGGCGATAGGTGCGCGTCGCGTCGGCCGAATAGGGGATATTCTCGACTTCAAGAATCTTTTTCAGCTTCGGATAAGCGGCCTTGACCGCGAGCAGGCCCTGGTGATGCGCCCAGGTCCAGCCTTCATCCGAAATCGGCCCGACATGGCCGAAGCCGACGACCGCATCCTCTTCCTTAATCGCCGGAAAGGATGCCGCTGCGAGCGCCTGGCTGGCAAGGCCGGCAGGCAGCGTCAAGGCGGCCGCACCGGCGGCGCTCATATTCAAAAATCCGCGACGGGACAGCGAACGCAAGTCAATCATGAAATCCTCTTTTGGTTTGGCACGCCAACCGCGTCCGGAGGAAATCGACGCAACAATTATGCCAGTTGCGGCGTGCGAGAGCGATGCCATCTGTTGGGCCGTTTCGGAAGTCTCTTGAATTTTTAGGGGGAGGGCGGCTAGAATGCCCAAAAGTGAAGCATGTATATTTTTTATGCATACTGAGTATTTTTGATGCGCAAGGTGAGGCATGGCTAGGGCGAACGGACATTCCGCGACATGACCGATCGGGCGCGATTTATCTTTCGAGGGCAGATGGTCTGCGACAGTTTCATCGAGTTTGCGCAGCATCGCGCCCGGCGGCTGGATCTGGACATCGAGATGGAAGCCTGTGATGCGATGTCGGCGACGCTCGCCGTCAAAGGGCAGGAAGATCTGGTCGACGCCTTTGAAATGGCCTGCAGTCTCGGGCCGTATGACTGTATCATTCTCGATATCGAGCGGAGTGACATATGAAACTGGAAGCGGGATGGGTGCCTGTCGCCCTGTCGGCATCGATCGAGCCGGGGACCTCGGCGGGTGCCGTCGTCGAGGGCAGCGAGATCGTCGTCTGGCGCGACAATAGTGGCAAGGCACATGTCTGGGAGGATCGCTGTCCGCATCGCGGCATGCGCCTCAGTTTCGGCTTCGTCCGCGACGATCACATCGCCTGTCTCTATCACGGCTGGCAGTACGATACCGCTGGGCAATGTCGCTACATTCCGGCGCATCCGAGCCTCGAGGTGCCGCAGACGATCAAGGTGCCAACTTACCTTGCCGAGGAAAGATACGGGACCATCTGGGCGACAACGGCGCGGGAAGCCTTGTTGCCGGAGATCGACGCGGCGATGGGCGTTACCCCGGTACGCAGCCTCTATGTCGAGCGCGGGGCGGACGATATTTTGGCGGCGCTGGAGAAAGCTGGCGTGGGCAATTTCGCCGGGAATGCCGGTACAGTGGAGCTTGGCGACGACAGGTTGCTGGTTGCGGTTCAGGTCGTCTCGCCGGAAAAGACCGCCGTTCACATCGTCATTCTTGGATCACCGGCGGTGAATGCCGGAGCCAAGCAGAAGCATTATGCGCAATGGGCCGAGGGTCTTCGTTTCGATCTTGAGCATATAGCGGAGGTCGCCTGATGGCGGAGATCACGCTCTATAATTACGAGATGGACGAGGGGAGCTATCGCGTTCGCCTGCTGCTCTCTATGCTCGGCCTCCCATACAAGACCATCGCCGTCGACATGTTTCCGGGCAAGGAAGAAAGCAAGTTGGCCATGCTGGCGCTCAATCCGCTCGGCACCATGCCGGTGCTCACCGACGGAGACCTCGTGCTTCACGGCACGGAAGCGATCCTCGCCTATCTGGCTAAGGCTTACGATCCGGCGCGGCGCTGGCTACCGGAAGATGCCGCGGATTTTGGTTTGACGACGATGTGGCTGCATTTCTCCGCGACGGCGCTTGCGCCTGCCGTTGCCGCGCGCCTGCAATCGCTCTTTGATACGCCGGGCGACGAAGCGTTCCTCAGCGCCGCCGCTCGCAAGGCTTTCCGCGTTATGGACGACCATATGACGCTCCGCCACTTCGACGGCTTCGAGTGGTTCGTCGGCGATCGGCCGACGCTTGCGGACCTGACGCTGTTCCCGTCCTTTGCCCTCAGCCGCGACTACGGCGTCGGTCACGACGACTATCCGGCACTGCGCTGGTGGCTGCGTCGTTTCCGCGCCATCGACGGCTTTCGAACCATGCCCGGCATTCCCGATTATCATTGATTTTGAACTGGATATCCGATGACGCTCACCCGTTTTTCCGTCAAGCCGCTCTCGACCATGACGCGCACGCTCGCCGATGTCGCCTCCGCCCGCCGGGATCCCGATCTGGTCATTCAGGGCGCGCGGGTGCTCTCGACCTATTCGGAGCGCATCCTTGCCGACAAGGAAATCTGGATCTCCGGTGGCCGCATTGCCGCAGTCAAACCGGCCGGCAGCTACCGTGGCGGCGGCGCCAAACTTTACGACGCCAGGGGCGGGATCATCGCGCCCGGCCTCGTCGATCCGCATATTCATATCGAATCCAGTATGGTGACCGCCTGCGCCTATGCCGAGGCGGCTCTTCTGAACGGTACGACGACGATCTTCTGCGATAGTCACGAGATCGGCAATGTCATGGATGTTGCCGGTGTCGAGGCAATGCTGGAAGATGCCCGCCAGGCGCCGCTGTCGATCTTCCTGACCGTGCCGAGCACCGTGCCGGCCACGTCGCCTGAGCTTGAGACCGCCGGCGGCGACCTGACGCCCGCAAAGATCGCTGATCTGTTCGACAAGTGGCCGGAAGCCGTGGCGCTCGGCGAGAAGATGGACTTCGTGCCGGTGGCAATGGGCGACGAGCGTAGCCATGCCATTCTGGCGGCAGCGCTGGAGCGCGGTCGCCCGGTCTCGGGCCATGTCTACGGCCGGGAATTTGTGGCGGCCTACGCGGCATCCGGCGTGACCGATACGCATGAGGCGATCGACCGTGAAATCGCTGATGATCTGCTGGAGGCCGGTATCTGGCTCTTCCTGCGTGGCGGTCCGCCGACGACGGCGTGGCATAGTCTGCCGCATGCGATCAAGACCATCACGGAACTCGGTGCGTCCCACAAGCGCATTGCGGTGTGCACCGACGACCGCGATGCAGACGATCTTCTGCTCTTCGGTCTCGATTGGGTCACACGCCAGGCGGTCGTGGCCGGCATGACGCCGGAACAGGCTTGGGCCATGGGCTCGTTGCATGGCGCGACACGTTTCGGCATGGAGAATGAAATCGGCGGCCTCGGCGGCGGGCGCCGCGCCGATCTCGTGCTTCTGACAGACGATCTGAAGCCGGTCAGCACCTGGTATGGTGGCGAACTGGTGGTCGACGACCGCAAGGTCACGCCGGTTCTCGATGCCGCCCTGTCCAATCCCTACCGTTATCCGGAGGCCGCCTACCACACGGTGAAACTGCCGAAGAACCTGAAACTGACACCGGAACTGCCAACCGAGCCGGTGATCGCCCATACGATCAAGACCGAATTGCCGGGCATCGTGCTCGGTCATGTCACAGTCGAACTCGAACCGGCCAATGACTGGCAGACGCATTTCGACCGTCACGGCCTCTGCTTCGTCACGGTGGTCGAGCGCCACGGCAAATCATCTGGCAACGTCGCACATGGTCTTCTGAGCAACTTTGGTTTGAAGAAGGGAGCGGTCGCCTCCTCCGTCGGGCACGACAGCCACAACATCATCGTTGCCGGCACTAACCAAGCGGACATGCAGGTCGCGCTCGATGCGATCGAGGCTAAACAGGGCGGCGCATGCGTCGTCATGGACGGCAAGGTGACGGCCATGGTGCCATTGCCGATCGCCGGCCTGCTCTCCGACAAGCGTGTGCACGAGGTTGCCGAAGAGGTGAAAGCCTTGAAGGTCGAATGGGAAAAGGCCGGCTGCACCATTCCCTATATGGGCTTCAACCTGATCCCTCTCTCCGTCATTCCGGAAATCCGCATCACCGATAAGGGCCTGGTGCTTGTGCCGGAGATGACGATCGCGCCATTGTTCGAGCCAGCTTGATAACAGGGGAGCCCGGTCTCATCGCCGGGCGTCTTTACCGCTTTTAGAAACCATTCCCGATCATCTCAGCCGCCTTCGAGCCGATCGCCATGGCCGGGGCATTGGTATTGCCCGAAGGGATGAACGGGATGATCGAGCAATCGATGACTCTGAGGCCGTCGATGCCGCGTACGCGAAGCGTCCCGTCAACCACGGACATCGGATCGCTGTCCGGTCCCATGCGCAGGCTGCCGGATGGATGGTAATTGGTCTTGACGGTTTGGCCGGCGAATTTGGCGAGAGCCTCGTCATCCTGCAGGGCCGGGCCGGGGAGGATTTCGTCCGCAATCTTCAATTTGAAGGGTTCCGTTTCCAGCAATTGCCGCGCGACCTTCAGCGAGGCGAGCGTCAGGCGCAGATCGTCTGGGTCGCCGAAGAAGTTGCAGTCGACCAAGGGCTGATCCGGCGGATTAGCCGAGCGTAGCTTGACGCTGCCGCGCGCCTTTGGGCGTAGCAGGCAAGACGTAAAAGTGACGCCGTGGGTCGGTTTGGCGGAAGAGACATCGCGGTCGAGATAGACGATCGGGGCGCAATAGAGCTGGATCGATGGTCGATCGCTGCCATCCGGGTCGTAGAACAGGCAGGATTCGATACCGGTGGTCGTCACCGGGCCGGAGTTGAAGAGCAGATATTGCAGCCCGTTGCGCAACATCGGCCAGCCCTTGTCCTCGCCGAAATAGCCCGACTTCTCCTTGGTCGTGGCGATAACCGGGACTTCGTGATGATCCTGCAGATTAGCGCCGACGCCGGGGAGATCGAGAGCAACGGTAATGCCATGCTCTCGCAGATGGTCGGCCGGACCGATGCCGGAGAGCATCATCAGCTTGGCGCTATTGTAGGTGCCAGAGGCAACAAGGATTTCGCGCTCCGCCCGAGCCGTGTGGCTTTCGCCATTAAGGGTGTAGGTGACACCTGTCGCACGGCCATTTTCGAGGACGATGCGATCGACGCGGGCGTCGGTGATGATATCCAGGCGTGGATCTCCATCGAGCGGATCGAGGAAGGCCTTCTTGGCGTCGGAACGCTCGGTCTTGCCGTTCCATTGGCCGTAGGTGTGCTGCATGATGCCGACGCCGTTTTGTCGGACGCCGTTGAAGTCCGGATTGTAGGCATGGCCGAGCCCTTGAGCTGCCAGCAGGAAATCCTGTGTCGTGTCGCAGGTATATTGTGGCTCCGAGATGCGCAGATTGCCGGAGATGCCGTGGTACTCATTGTTGAAGCGCGTATTGGCTTCAATGCCCTTGAAGTGCGGCAGCATGTCCTCGTAAGACCATTCCCTACCGTTGCCGAGATGGGCGGCCCAGCCGTCGTAATCCTCTCTCTGGCCGCGCATATAGACCATGGCGTTGACGGCGCTGCCGCCGCCGAGGGCCTTGGCGACCGGAACAATGGGGCCGCGACCACCAAGCTGCGGCTGCGAAACCGTATGGTGCATTTCGAGAAAGTCGTCGCGAGCGAGATATTTCATATAGCCGGCGGGAAAGGCCATCAGCTTGGCGGTCTTGCGCGGCCCGCGCTCGATGATCAGCACTGAAAAGCCGAAATCCCGCACCAGCCGCATGGCCGCAACGCACGCCGCCGAGCCACCGCCGGCGATAATGAAATCATACGTCTTCGCCACCAAAACTCCCCCCTTGATCCGGTCTGACGGCGCAAACATCGCCATAATTTTCATTATTGGTCAAACGATTAGGCCGCGTCACTTTGACAGAGCAATGCATCAGCGCAGCCGGTTTCCCTGTCCGTCGAAATAGCGGCGTCTCTCGGGCGCACAGCGCAGATGAAGCGTGTCGCCGCGCTGAATATCCGGACCCTCGCGATACTCGGCGATCAGGCTCTGACCGTCCTCCGTCTGGCAATAAAGATAGCGGGTGCCCCCGAGATATTCGTCGAAATCGACCTTTACCCGAACCGCATCATTGCCGTCCGATACGACAACCAGATGCTCCGGACGCATGCCCAGCATCAGTTTTTCGCCAGCTGCGAGATTGGCCTGCCCTATATCGGCCTTGACGGAGCCGCCCGGGATTTTGACAAGGCCATCTGAGTCCCATTCGGCTGCGATCATGTTCATCCGCGGTGAGCCGATGAAACCGGCGACGAAGATGTTGGCGGGGTCTTCATAGACCTCGCGCGGGCTGCCGACCTGCTCGATCTTGCCGTCCTTGAGCACGACGATCTTGTCGGCAAGCGTCATCGCCTCTGTCTGATCGTGCGTCACATAGATCATCGTGTTGCCGAGCTCGCGGTGCAGTCGGGCAATTTCGATACGCATGGAAACGCGCAGCTCCGCGTCGAGGTTGGACAGCGGTTCGTCGAACAGGAAGACGTCCGGCTTGCGCACAATCGCCCGGCCAATGGCGACACGTTGGCGCTGGCCACCGGAAAGCTGGCCCGGCCGCCGATCCAGCAGATGGTCGATCTTGAGGATCGCGGAGGCCGCCTTGACGCGCGTCTCGATCTCGGCGGTCTCGGTTCGGGCCATCTTCAGCCCGAAACCGAGATTGTCACGCACACTCATATGCGGATAGAGCGCGTAGGACTGGAAGACCATGGCGATGCCGCGCTCGGACGGGTCGAGATCGGTGACGTCCCGACCCTTGATGGCGATCTCGCCATCCGTTACTTCTTCCAACCCGGCGATCATCCTGAGCAAGGTCGACTTGCCGCAGCCCGAGGGACCGACAAAGACGACGAATTGCCCCTCCTCGACCTCGAGATCGATGCCGTGAATGACCTCCAGTCCGCCGTAACTCTTGCGGACGCCGGTCAGCCTCATGCTGTTTTTCGCCATGTCAGGCTCCGCGCTGCAACTGGTCGGCACGGATCCAGACCAGCATTTCGCCCGGTTCGCGGTTATCCCAGAGATGATAGGGAACGAAACGCGCTGTCGCGGCACGGCTTTGTGGCGGTGCTGTCCGATAGAGGTCAGATCCCCAGTCCACATCGTCGCGCTTTACCGGAATGTCGAGCGCAATAGCGCCTTCCAGCGCAGCAATCTCCGCTGTCTGCGCAGCCGCCGGATCGCCGGCAAGCGAGATGCCATTGAGGTCCGCGCCGTTGTCGGTGGTCTCGACGCAATAGACCAGTGGTCCGCGCATCAGTGCCGCGCGGCCGGCATCCTGGCGCACCTTGGGATTGGCAAACAGGGTGCGTGGGATCAGCGGAATGTTGAGATCGACCCTGTCACCGGCCTGCCAGTCGCGCTCGATGCGCGCATAGCCGTCGATAGTGACGGCGGAGAGGTCGACGGGTACGCCATTGACGGCAAGCGTCGCGCCATCGGCCCATTCCGGTATGCGCAATGACAGCGCGAAGCGGGCGTTGCGGTCGGGATTGACCTCGAAACGGATAGCGCCGTCCCAAGGGTAACGCGTCTCCTGAGCAAGTTCGACCGTCACGCCGCTTGCAAGCGGAACGCGGGCTTTGCTTTCACCATAGAGATGCACGGCAATTTCATTGTCTGCCGCGGCATACATGTAGGAGCCGATCGAGGCGAGCAGGCGAGCGATGTTCGGCGGGCAGCAGGGGCAATGATGCCAGGTCCAACGATGATGCTTGCCGCCGCTCTCGAGAGGATTTTCATAAAAGAAGGTCTTGCCGTCGAGCGAAAGCCCAGCCATGGCGCCGTTATAGAGCGCCTGTTCCATGATGTCGGCATAGCGCCGGTTCGGCCCGCGGCCGAGCATGCGGTTCGCCCAGAAGACCAGGCCGACCGAGGCACAGGTCTCGGCATAGGCGCTTTCGTTCGGCAGGTCGTAATAGTCAGTGAACCCTTCGTTGGAAGCCGCTGGCCCGATGCCGCCGGTGACATACATCTGCTTGGTGGTCAGGTCGTCCCACAGTGTTTCCAGCGCCGAGGTCAGGCTGTCGTCGTTATATTCGGTCGCGATATCAGCCATGCCGGAATAGAGATACATGGCACGCACTGCATGTCCCACAACCTTGGTCTGCTCACGCACCGGCTGATGCGCCTGATTGTATTCGTAGGTTTTCTGCACGAATTTCGCCGGGTCGCGGCCATCGCGCAGCGCTTCATCGGTGAAGAAATGCGGTTCCTGACCGCGCTCGTCGACGAAATATTTGGCAAGATCGAGATATTTCTTCTCGCCCGTCACACGGGCAAGCTTGACCAGCGCCAGCTCCACTTCCTCATGGCCGCAATAGCCCGGCAGTTGGCCCTCGCCATGGCCGAAAACCGTGATCATGTAATCGGCGAAGCGGCTCATGATGTCGAGCAGCTTGCGCTTTCCCGTTGCCTGATAATAGGCGACGGCAGCCTCGATCAGATGGCCGGCGCAGTAAAGCTCATGATGGTCGCGAAGATTGGTCCAGCGACGGCCGGGCTGGACGCGCTGGAACCAGGCGTTCAGATAACCGTCCTTGTCCTGCATCTTGCCATACATGTCGATGATGGCATCGGCGCGGGCCTCAAGCTCCGGGTTGGGGCGACGATAGAGCGAGTAGGCGATGGTCTCGATGGATTTGCCGAGGTCGCTGTCCCAGAACATCTGCGTCGAACCCGACCATGTCTGGAGCGGAATGACGATGCCGGGGCTTGGCTGCTCGACATCGATCGCCTGGATCATGCCGGCCTCGACACAGCGGTCGAGCAGGGTGGCAGCCGTCGAATTGCAGATCGCGTCCTGACGGGCGCCGAAAAGGCCGTGCAGTTCGACATTCGGAACGGGCAGCGGACGGAATTGGCGATTTTGCTTGTTTGACATAGCGTTAATCCGTTTCGTTAGAGTATTTATTTCACCGCGCCGGCCATCAGGCCGCGCATGTAGTAGCGTTGCAGAAGCAGGAAGACGATGACGCAGGGAATGGTCATGACGGCGATACCGGCCTGGACCGCGCCCCAATTGACGGCGCCGAGCCGCCCGGTCCTGACGGCGATCATCAGCACCGGTAGGGTGAATTTCTCACTGCTGGAAAGCAGGATCAGCGCCGCCAGGAATTCGTTCCAGGCGTTGAGAAAGGCGAAGATCGCAACGGTCGCCACGCCTGGCAGCACCAGAGGTAGCAGCACACGGAAGAGCAGCTTCAGGTCCCGCGCCCCGTCGATGCGCGCGGCCTCCTCGATCTCCTTTGGCACCGCATCGAAGGCGTTGCGCATCATGAAGACCGAGAAGGGCAGCTGAAGGGTGACATAGACGAGCGTCAGCCCGATGAGCGAATTGTTGAGCCCGAGCTTCGCCAGCATGATGAAAAGCGGAGTCAGGATCGACTGGAAGGGGATCATCAGCGTCGCGATGATCAGGACGAAGAAGACGTTCTTGAACGGAAACTGGTAGCGCGAGAAGCCGTAACCGGCGAGCAGGCTGACCGTGACGGTGAGGACGACCGTCGCCACCGAGACGAAGAGAGAATTCAGAGTGTGCTGCAGGACGCCGGCGCCGAAGCCATCGAGGGAACGATAGGCGTCGAGGCTGAAGCCGCTCGTCGGCCAGGGCGGCAATGGCGGCAGGCTCGCCTCCGTGCCGTGCCGAAATGATGAGAGCAGGGCGATCGCAAAAGGCGCGAAGAAGAAGATGACGATGATGACGCCGACGCCGTGATAGCCGATGCCATCTAATAGTTTCCGTCGCGCTCGTCGCTCTTTTGCGGGTGTGAAATTCGCGATGGTCATGGACGGTCCTCCCCGACGCGCAGCAGCCAGAGCTGGACGATGCTGATCAGTACGAGAATGACGAGGAGAACGATCGACAGTGCCGCGCCGTAGCCGAGATTGAAGGACACGAAGGACTGGTTGAAGATATAATAGACCACCGAGATCATCCGGTTCTGCGGTCCGCCGCTGGTCATGATGTAGAACTGGTCGAAGGCGAGCACCGAGCCGGTAACCGAGATGATCAGGGCAAGCGCAATGGTCTTGCGCATCAGCGGCAGGGTCAGAAAGCGAAAGCGCTGCCAGCGCCTGGCGCCATCGATCCGAGCCGCTTCCGTCAATTCGGATGGGATGGCCTGCAGGCCGGTCAGCAGGATGATCATGGTGAAGCCGGCGATCTTCCAGACCACCATGACGACGATGGTGGCAAAGGCCATGTCGAAATCGGCAAGCAGGTTCGGCTTCTTGTCGACGAGGCCGAGCGCCTGCGCCACTGGTGAGAAAAAGCCGCTATCGACATTGGCAAGCCATACCCAGAGCAACGAAGCGGTCGCCAGACCGACGACGACGGGCAGGAAAATGATGGTGCGATAGAAGCCGACGAAAGGCCGCTGCTTTTCGACGTAGAGTGCCAGGGGAAAGGCGACAGCGAAGATCGCGATGGTGACGATCACCGTGTAATAGGCGGTGAAACGCAAGGCCGCCATGAAGCGGATATCCGATAGCATCCTCGTGTAGTTGCTGAAGCCGATCCAGCGCGGATTGCCCAGCAGCGGCCAATTGTGCAGGCTCATCCAGCCGGTGAAGAGAACGGGTACGACGAAGAAGACGATCACGAGCGCCATGGCCGGCGCGATGTAAAGAAATCCGTGCCAGTTGGCACTTCGCCGCCGTGTGCGCCGCCGCACTGCTCCAATAGCTCCAGGGCTCGCCATGGAATGCTCCTGATGTTCCGATGGGAAGGACCGGGAGACTTTAAGCCTCCCGGTTGGTCGAGCGATTTTTGTTACTGGGCGTTGTCGATGATCGACTGCATTTCCGACTGCGCGTTGGAGAAGGCAGTGTCGACATCGTTGCCGAAGATCGCGGCGTTGGTGAAGCCGGCCCATGGCCCGTTGGCGCTGTTGATCAGATCGTTGAATTGCAGCGTATAGGGCGTCTTGGCAACGGAGATGGCTTTCAGGCCAACCTGCATGCGCGGATCGAGGCCCTGAAGCACCTGATCGGCAATATCGCCGCGCGTCGGCAGGCTGCCATATTTCGCCATGATCTTCTGGCCTTCCAGCGAATAGGTGTATTCGAGGAATTTCTTCACCGCATCGAGTTTCTTCGTGCCCTTGGAGATGACGAAATTATCGCCGCCGGCAAAGGAGGACGGGTTACCGTCGACGCCGGGGATCAGGGTCACGCCGAAATGGATATCCGGATATTGCGTGATCAGCGTGCCGATCGAGAAAGCACCGATGGTTTGCTGGCCGATCCTGCCGTTGCTGATGCTGAGGAAGTTGGCGCCGGTATCGCTGGCGGCACCTGCGGGAACCAGATCCTTCTTGACCATGCTGCGGTAGATATCGACCGCCTTGCGCATCTGCGGCGTATCCAGCGTCGCCTTCTTGCCATCAGCCGAGAGAATATCGGCGCCGGCGCCCCAGACGAGCGGTGTAAAGGTGAAGATCATGCAGCCGCCACAGCCACCGCCGGAGAAGTAGAAGCCGTAGGTGTCGCCGCCGAGCGCGCGGATCTTTTCGGCATTCTTCTCGATTTCGTCCCAGGTCGTCGGCGCCTTGTCCGGGTCGAGGCCGGCCTTCTTGTAGAGATCCTTGTTCCAGGCAAAGACCGAGGTCTCGACGGAAAGAGGCAGGCCGTAAACATGGCCGTCATAGGTGCCGAGCTTCACATGCGATGGTGAGAGCGAGTTGAAATAGGGCAGGGCCTTCGCCCAGTCCGTCAGGTCTTCGAGCTGGCCCGCCGCGGCAAAGGCCGGGGTGTAGATCAGGTCCATCGACAGCGCGTCCGGGGCCTGGCCGCCGGCGATCGCGGTCGCATATTTCTGCACGAGCTCGGAGAAGGGCACCTCGGTGAGGGTGACCTTGTCGTCATGGCCGGCATTATACGCCTCGACGACCTTCTTGAAGGAATCGCCGATGCCGGACCGCACCCACATCGAGATATTTTCGGCGGCAGACGCACTTGTCATCAAGCATAAGGATACGAGGCCTGTCGCGGCCAGAAGTCGCTTCATCATGTTTCTCTCCTCCCATGGGCGTTTCTCCCGCCCTTTTCCTCAACCAGTCAATTCTCGAGGTTTCCCCTCACGACTGCCGCACGATCAGTTCGCACGGCAATGTTCTGATCCCCGGTTCAACGGCGCGTCCCTCCGCCAGCGCCAGAACCGTCAGCCCGGCTTCCCGCCCGAGCGCCTTGAGATTCATATCCACCGTCGTCAGTGGCGGCCGGGTTTGGGCGGCGACAATCTCCCAATTGTCGAAACCAACCACGGACACATCCTCCGGTACCCGTACGCCACGCTCGCGCAGCGCATCCACGACCGCTCGCGCGATTTGGTCGTTGCCGCAGAAGATGCCGTCCGGCTTTAATCCGGACGCGCTCCACAGCCTGGCAACGGCCTCGTGCCCCCAGGCTTCGGACCATTCGCCATACATCACCGGCAAGGTATCGCCGGCGAGATCACGATAGGCCTTGGCGCGCTCGCGCACCGAGACGAAACTGTCCGGCCCGGTGATGTGAGCGATCCGTTTGCCGCCGAGGCCAATCAGCCGCTCGACGGCGAGCGTCGCCCCCTGAAAATCGTCGGCGCAGAAGGTGACGCTGTCGGCCGTCCCTTCGGTGAAGGCGTAGACGACCGGCACGGGCAGGTTGGACAGATCCACCGGCAGCCGGCGATCGATCCTCTTTCCCGAGGCGATGATGCCATCGACGTGCTTGTCGAGCATGGCGTCCACATGAACCTTTCCGAGCGCAGGATCGTCTTCGATCGTGCAGAGAAACACCGAGACACCGTGATCCACGAGCGCTTCCGTAATGCCGGCCATCACCGGGAGGGTGAATCGTCCGTAGGTATCGTTGGTCAGAAGACCGATGGTGAAGCTGCGGTTGCTGAGCAAACCCTTGGCCAAGGCATTCGGCCGAAAGCCGATTTCGGTCGCGACCCGCTTGACCCGCTCACGCGTCTCGTCGCCCATTCGACCGGTATTGTTCAATGCCTTCGATGCCGTCGAAATGCTCACACCCGCGGCGGCGGCAACATCGTGAATCGTCGTCCGCCCGCTTCTGCCACGCTGATTTTCCAGATGTCCGCTCCCGAATTATTTGTAGTGAGAAAAGCTTTTCTCATATCGAGAGTCAAGATGAGAAAAGCTTTTCTCAAGATTTTCTGATGGTGCGGTGCAATCACGGTTGAGCCTCGGCCGCCATGGAGCCGAAAGCTCCATGGCGGCCGATCGCAATGCATCAAACAGAAAAGGTTCACTCAGGCGGACTTGAGCCTGCTGCTGCTTTGGGGGATTGTGGTGGAAGATGGCAGCAGGCCCCAGGTTCGCAGCGCATCTATTGCGCTTTCAACGCCTTGCTCCGCCCTCAGTTCCTCGCCGAGCTTTCTCGCCGCCTCGCACATTTGTGGTGCGTCGGCGCCCAAAATTGCCGAAGCGAGCGAAGTGGCGGTCAATTTTTCTCTCGGCAACGCTCTGGGAGCGACACCCAGATGTTCGAGCCTTGCAGCCCAGAAGGGCTGATCGCCAAAAACAGGTGTGACGACCGAGGGAATGCCGGCTCTGGCGGCGGCGGCTGTTGTTCCCGCGCCGCCATGATGCACGGCCAGGGCCATGCGCGGCAGGAGCCAGTCATGCGGCGCGCGCTCAAGGGCGAAAACCGTGCTGCTATCGAAGTCAGCCTTTTCGCTTAGACCTCCCCATCCTGTCGCCAGGACGGCGCGCTTGCCGGTCATCTTGACCGCACCGAGTATCGTATCGGTAAATCCCGCCGAATCATGATGCATCATGCTGCCGAAGCCGACATAAATGGGCGGCGGACCACTCTCCAGAAACTGCATCAGAGCTTCGGATGGCTGCCATGTGTCCCTGCTTTCCAGATACCATGGCCCGGTCACGCGGGTTTGCTCGGGCCAGCTTGCGGAAGGTTCGATCAGTGTCGGGCTGAAGCCGAAAAGGCGCGGATGGTTGAGAAACTGCGCCTGAAAAGGCGCAAAGCGCGGATAGGGCGGTAACCCCAGAGCAGGCCTGACGATCTCGTTATAGGCGGGCTTCAGGGTCTTCCAGACCAGAAGACGGGCCGCATGGCCGAGCGCCTTGTTGGCAAAACCCGGAAGGCGGTACATCCATTGCGGCAGGGGCAATGGCGGAGATGTGTGAGACGGCAGCGTCGGCATCAACTGGCTTTCCACGACCGGCACCCCAAGGCGCTCCCCGAGCGATGCGGTCAGATAATAAACCATGCCGTTGCCGATCAGCAGATCAGCCCCTTGCGCGGCCGCGCGACCCTGTTCAGCCCAGTCGACGGCCATGGCCAGCAATCTGCGGCGGGCTTCCGCCATGATCGCGAACGAGGCAAGTCCGCGCTCCATCGTTCTCTGGTCGCTTCGCATCCAGGCGAGAAAATCACCGTTCAGGCAAGCGTATTCTATGTCGTTTTCCCTTACCAGATCGGCGCAACTCGGGTCGGTGGCAATGCGGACCTGATGGCCCGCCTGCTGCAACCCCAAGGCAAGGGCAACCAGGGGACGGACATCGCCTTCCGTCCCAATGGTGAAAATGGCAATTCTCATGAGCTTGCGATCCTCTATGCCGTCATGGCATTTTCGGAATAGTCGGGTGCCCGCAAAACCAGGAATTCGCGAAGCACCTCTGCCTGAACGACAGCACCAATTTCCGCCGCCGGGGCGGCATCGAGCATTTCCTCGTGATGGCAATTGAGATGACGGCGATAAACCCGCCCGCCGACATGCGGGAGCCACGCTTCGGCGCGATAATTCATCACGTCATCGATGGCTTTTCCCTTGCCGCGATTGGCTGAGAAGAAATGCATGTCCAGATCGGTAAATCCCGGCTTGAATTTTCGGGCAAGACCGAGGTGATGGATGATGATCGCGCGCGCCTTTTCCAGAATGTCGGGTTCATATGTCTGGATTTCATGGATCAGCGGATGATTGCCCCTATCATACTGGGCAATCAGATAGTCATACAGGATGGAGAAGGCGGGCCGGCTGGGATCGAGTGCGCCTATATCGACATCGACGCCGAGGAAGCCGAGTGCCGCCTGAACCAGAATGACGTCATCCGATGACGCATCACGGACCTTCTGGAGATAGGGATAGGAATCCAGCAGGCCGAGGAAGGCCACCGTCTCATCCTCCTCCCGCAATTGTCTGGCCATCTCGTGAGCGACGAGGCCGCCAAAGGACCATCCCAGGATATGGTAGGGACCATTGGGCTGTATCTTGCGTATGCGGTCGACATAGCGCTCGGCCATTTCCTCGACGGAATTCGGCAAGGCGGAAGGATCGCTCAAGCCTTCCGATTGCAGAGCGTAGATCGGCATGTCCTGTGCGATATGCTCGGCAAGCGAATGAAAGGCCCAGCCCATGCCGAGAACCGGATGGATGCAGAACAGTGGCGCCGAATTCCCGTTTTTGCGGATCGGCAGCACCGGATCGAGATACTCGTTCTTCGCAGTGGGATTGCCGATCAGCACGGCGAGGCTGGCAATTGTCGGCAATTCAAAAATCGCACCCAGCGGAATGGCCGTGTTGATTTTCGAGCGTACGGCGGCGATCATTCTGGCGGCGGCGAGTGAATCGCCGCCGAGCTTGAAGAAGCTGTCGTGGACGCCGACCTCATTGAGTCCGAGCGTTTCGCACCATATGCCGGCGATCATCTTTTCCGCCTCGGTGCGAGGCGCAACAAAGCCTTCCTGGATCTGCCATTGGGGCGCCGGCAGCGCATGCCGGTCAATCTTTCCGTTCACGTTGAGCGGTATGGCATCCAGCATCACAAAGGCAGAGGGAATCATATGGCTCGGCAGGCTGTGGGCCAGTCTGGCGGAGAGATCGGTTTCGCCAATCGCATCGCCATGCGCTGAGACCAGATAGGCGACAAGCCGTTTGCCCTGGCCGCGATCCTCGCGAAGAATGACAACCGCCTGACGGATTTCAGGCTGCGAAACCAGAGCAGCCTCGATCTCGCCGGGCTCGACGCGGAAGCCGCGGATCTTGATCTGATGGTCGTTCCGGCCGAGATATTCCATCACGCCGTCACCGCGCCAGCAGGCCATATCGCCGGTGCGATACATGCGGCTGCCATCGCCCGCGAACGGGTCGGGCAGAAAACGTTCCTGCGTCAGATCGGGCCGGTTGAGGTAGCCTTTCGCGACCCCCGCGCCGCCAATGTAAAGCTCTCCGGCGAAACCGGGCGGCAGGGGTGCGCCGTTGCGGTCCAGAACGTAAAGCCTGGTGTTCCAGATTGGGCGACCGATCGGGGGCATGTCGAGATCCTTGCCCTTCAGCGGCATCGCGGTGGACCAAATCGTGGTCTCCGTCGGGCCATAGACGTTCAGCACCGCATGATCGAACCTTGCCATCTTATGGGCAAGATCAGCCGGAAGTGCTTCCCCACCAACCACCGGGCGCAGGCCGCGCACGCCATTGCCGTGATCATCGAGCAAGGCGCGCCACAGCGATGGCGTCGCCTGCATGATGGTGGCCTTCGATTGCTTGAGAAGCTGTGCAAGAGCCGCCGGATCCCGCACGGTTTCGCGAGGGGCGATGATGGTGCGTGCGCCCGCCAGGAGGGGTAGATAAAGCTCAAGTGCCGCAATATCGAAGGCGATGGTGGTGACGGCCAGAAGACGATCCTCTGCCTTCATCTTCAGAAGGTCCTGCATGGCAAACAGGAAGTTCGTCAGCGCGCGATGCGGGATCTCCACGCCCTTCGGCCGTCCGGTAGAACCGGAGGTGAAAATGACATAGGCCCTGTCGTCGGGTGAAGGCGTGCCGGTCACCAGATGCGGCGAGCAATCCTCCGGATGATCGAGGAGCACCGTCGGGATGCCCTCAACCGGAAGCTTCGACGCAGCTTCGCCCGTGGTGATGATCGCGCTCGGCTTCGCATCCTCGAGAATGATGCCGATACGGCTTGGCGGATCGGAAGGATCGAGCGGCAGATAGGCGGCACCTGCCTTGAGTACGGCGAGCAGACCGACGAGCATCTGCTCCGAGCGGGGAACCGCCACAGCCACCAGATCGCCACGCACGACACCGCGCTTGCTCAGAAGTCCGGCCCAGTTGTCCGACGCAGCATCCAGCTCGGCATAGGTCAACTGTTTGTCCCCGAAGGCAACGGCAATGGCATCGGGATTGTTGGCCGCCTGCTGGCGGAAAAGTTCCGGCCATGTGAGATCGGGGACCGCACGGGCCGTATCGTTCCACTCCACCAGGACCTTTTGCCTCTCTTCATCCGAGAGCAGGCTAAAGGAGCTCAATTTCTGCCCGGGCTCCGTCAGCAGCGTATTCATCATCTGCGTGAAGCGCGCCTCGTGCGATTGGAGTTCCTCCATGCTGTAGAGACCGGGATTGGCATCGAAGTCGACGCGAATCTCGCTGCCGTCGCCGCGATCATAGGCAAAGATCGTCATGTCGTTCATCGAACCGTTGGATAGGTTGTGAACTGTTGTCGGATGGCCGGCGAAGCGAAGATCGTAGTCGAACGGCTCGATATTGACGCCGAGCCAGGCGATCTGTTCGTCGTGGCGCAGAAGACCGAAATCCCGGCGCATGTCTTCATAGCGATAGCGCTGGTAGCGCAGCGCCCGCATCATCTGCTGCGACACCTGCTTGACGAGTTCCTGCAGCGTCAGGTCGGGCGAGAGCTTGAAACGCAGCGGAACGGCATTGGCCATCATGCAGGGAACGCGACGCATGGCCGGGTTGATGCGCGCGGTCAGCATCGTCAGTATGACCAGATCTTCGCAGTCGGTCGCCCGGGCGTAGTAGGCTGCGACGAGTGCAATCAGCATCTGCGGAACAGAAGCACCCAGCTCTTTTGCAACCTTGCCGAGGGTATGGGCATTTTCGGCGGTCAGATAGGTGCTGTGGCGGAGCATGCCGCCTGTCTGCGTCGAGCGCCGTTTGGCCAGCGTCGGCGGCGGAGGGGTTTGCTGGAGCTGATCCGTCCAATAGGCGCGGTCGCGTTCGAAATGCTGTGAGGTGCGGTAGGCCTGATCGGCTTCCAGCATCTCTTCCAGCGTGCCGTAATCGACCGGTGCGGGCTCCCGCCCTTCTTCCAGCGCCGTATAGATTTCCGCGACACGCCGCGATGACAACCCGGCCGTGAAGCCATCAAAGGCGATGTGATGCGCCCGCTGGAACCATAGCCAGTGATCGTCGGCAAGCTTGATGAGCGCGCTGTCCCACAACCTGTCATGCGCAAGATCAAGGGGAGCCAATACTTCCGCTGCCATCCAGGCTTCCGCTGTCCTTCGCGGTTCCTCGGTGGTGGAAAAATCGATCACGCTGAATTCGCCCTCGAATTCCTCCAGCACGATCTGGTGAGGCTGACCTTCGATCTCGTGAATACGAAGCCGGGTGGCGTCGATCTCTTCCGTCAATTGACGTAGCGCCCGCCGAAAATTCTCCGGATTAACCGGCCCGTGGATTTCGACTGATTCCGCAAGATTGAAGATAAGGCCGGCCGCCCCAACCTTCTCGCCGATCCACATGCCGGCTTGCGCCGGAGAAATCGGGAGACGTCTCTCCTTCCTAGTCATTCTTAAATCCTTAAATCCATATCTCTTTTGAAAACCCTACAGTAGAGAACGGCGGCGGATGCAGAACGGGTTTTTGGGTTGCTGCTTCAGACCGCTTAAATGCCGAACGGCCCGTTGATCGGACAGTCTTCTCCCATGGCGCAGTCGCCATATTGCCGGATTACGGTCCGGTCTTTGCTCAACGCACTAGTCACCTTGAAACCTTTCAGCGTGGAGTAGATCGTCTTCATCGACGGGCAGCCCACAGCGGGACCGATCGCCCGCTTGAGCTTGCCATGATCCTCCTCGACTGCATCGCCGAGGTGTGTCGTCTGCCGGTATCGATGGTCAGTGGCTTTCCGCAATCCTTCGGCCCGGCAAGGGCCTTGCCCGGGTTGAAATCGCGCATCAAAAGCTCCGCGGTCGATAATGGTGATCAAAGTCAGCAAGCGACGAATTTTGCAGCAGGGTCCGATCGAGCAACGCAAACAAGGCGAGCTGTGCTCCCCTTTTTGCCGGCACCGTCAGTGCGCGGAAATTGCTGTGATTGTCCGACGACATGACCCTTTCCTCTCCGACTAGGCCCAATACTTCGACGCTCCGCGCATGATGCAAGAGATCTCCGTATGCTACCAGTAGCTAAAGAAAGTTTGACCTAAATTACTGTTTTAGATCATATAATTTTCTATTTTTGCTGCGGCGCAATGTGATTTTGTGCAAAATCTTGCATAGCGAATATGAGGGGATTGCAGTATCCTGCACTAATGAAGCATTTGCCGTTAAAAGCCAAAATCGCCGCGCCGATCGCAATCCTGCTGCTGATGGCAGGACTATGGGGATTGGCGACGTTCTGGATGGAGAAGGACGCGCTTGCGCGGCTAGGGGCGAGTGCAGAGCTTGTTGCCCGTCAGCAAACCCGGTTCATGGATAGCGAACTCGCCAAATATCGGCTGCTTCCCGTGGCGCTCGGGGAGTACAGCGACCTGGAAGATGCGTTGGCCAGCGGATCGCCTGCGGTAGCCTCGCGTCTTAACGAAAAGCTTGCATTCCTGGCCTCGCAGACCGGTGCGCCCGTCATTTACATCATCGACGGCAATGGGCGGGTCATTTCCGCCTCGAACGCCGATACCCCGGAGAGCTTCGTCGGCCGTAACTACGGGTTTCGTCCCTATTTTACCGATGCGTTGTCCAGCGGCTCCGCAGAATATTATGCCGTCGGCGATCTCAGCGGGCGCCCGGGTTTGTTTCTTTCGCGGCGGGTCGGCAACGCAAAGGGCGCACTCGGGGTGGTGGTCGTCAAGTATGAGTTTCAGGCACTGCTGCATGTCTGGGCCGAGGATCCGGGTCAGACCTTCGTGATAGATCCGCGCGGCATTGTCCTTGCCTCGACCGATCCGGGAGAGGAGCTGCGGACATTCCGGCCGATTTCTGCCGTGGATCGTGCGCAGATTGCCAAAAGCGGTCAGTTCAGCAACGTGCCGCTGGAGCCTAGCCGCCACAGCTTCGAAGCGGACGGCATGATGCGTGACCCATCAGGCGCCTTGTTGATGCCGGTTGACGAGCCGATCGCCGAGACAAAACTGAGGCTGATCCATGTGGTGAAGGCCGCGCCAGCGCTGCGCGGCGCGCGCGATCTTGCTTGGCTGACTTCCATTGCCGCGACCATTGTTCTGGTTGCCATCGCCGTCACAATCTACTGGCGCATGACGCGCGCGGCGCGGATCGCCGCGGATCGGGCAGTGCTTGAAGCCGCCGTCACCACGCGCACAGCCGAACTGAGCTCGGAGATGGCGGAACGCGAACGCGCGGACCGCCGCTTTCGCGAAGCGCGGGAAGAGCTCGCACAGGCAAACCGGCTGGCCTCTCTTGGTTCGATCACTGCCGGCCTGATCCATGAGATCAATCAGCCGGTGGCCACCATCCGTACGCTCGCCGAAAACGCGCAGCATCATCTAGCAAACGCCCGCATGGATCGTGTTGCCGCCAATCTGGCCACAACGGTTGAACTGACGGCCAGGATCGGCGCGATCACGCAGGAAATGCGGCGTTTCGCGCGACGCGGGAAGGGAGAGACCGGCCGGGTGCCCCTCGATGGGATGATAGAGGGCGCGTTGCTTCTGATCGGCGATCGCTTCCGCAATGCGCAGGTGCGGCTTGATCTGCCGGAGCCCGGCCAGCCGGACGTGCTTGCCAATAGGGTTCAGCTGGAGCAGGTGCTCGTCAACCTGCTGCAGAATGCACTGGACGCAGTGGCGGGCCGTCCCGATCCACGCGTTGTCCTGAGCATTGACGGAGATGAGACGTCGGCCATGCTCGTCGTTGCCGACAACGGCCCCGGTATCGATCCCGAGTTGGGCGAAAAGATCTTCAGCCCGTTCGTGACCAGCAAACCCGACGGTTTGGGTCTTGGGCTCGGCATCGCGCGCGACATCGTTGCCGAACTGGGCGGCACGCTGAAAATCATGCCGTCGTCCCTCGGGGGCGCGGCTTTTGTTGTCAAGGTAAGACGAGCATGACACAGGTCGAAACGTTGCGCGTAATGCTTGTCGATGACGATGATGCTTTTCGTGTCGCGCTGGCGGATTCGTTTGCAATCGCCGGGCTGGATATCGAAACTTATGGTGACGGGCACTCCGCGTTGGCGAGCCTGAACGCCGACTTTCCGGGCGTCCTCGTCACCGATATCCGCATGCCTCGCGTGGATGGGCATGGCGTGCTGGATGCCGCTCTGGCCCGCGATCCGGAACTCCCTGTGATCCTGATGACGGGTCATGGCGATATCGCCATGGCAGTGGCTGCACTGAAGCAGGGCGCGTTCGATTTTATCGCAAAGCCATTTGCCACCGATCACATGATCGCCAGCGTCCGCCGTGCGCTCGAGATGCGGCGCCTGGTTCTGGAAAATCGTCGCCTGCGCCTGGCCGCCGCCGAGGCCGAAGAGAGCTTGCCGCTGCTCGGCGAGACACCCGTCATGGTTCGGCTGCGCGAGACCATCCGCCAGCTGGCGAGCGTCAACGTCGACGTGCTGATCGAAGGCGAGACCGGCACCGGCAAGGAGCTCGTCGCGCAGCTGCTGCATCGTTGGAGCGCGCGCCGCGCCCGGCGCTTCGTGGCCGTGGACTGCGCGGCTCTGCCCGACGCTATTGCCGACGAGGCGCTGTTTGGCAATCGGCTCCAGCGCGGGCGGATCGCCGATGCGGACCGCGGCACGCTTTTCCTGGACGAGATCGACAGCATGTCGTCCGCATTGCAGGGGAAACTGTTGCGGGTGGTCGAAGAGCGCGAATTGCCCTCGGTTTCGGGTGAGCCCCGCGCCGTCGATTTGCGGATCATTGCTGCCGCCAAGGATCATCTTGCCGGCGCCGTCGCTAACGGGCGCTTTCGTTCAGACCTTCTCTATCGGCTCGAGACGGTGCGGTTGCGAATTCCGCCCCTGCGTGAGCGGCGGGCGGATGTTGGGCTGCTCTTTGCCTACTTCATCGGCGAGGCCGCCAAGCAATTCGGGCGGCCGCGCCCGGTCATCAACGCCGCGATCGAAGCGCGGCTGATCTCGGATAACTGGACCGGCAATGTTCGCGAGTTGCGAAACTTCGCGACACAGACCGTGCTCGGTCTCGGGCTTGCCAACGACGACGATGGCGACCGGCTTTCGCTATCCGAGCAGATGGATCGTTTCGAGATCGGTATCATTCAGGCGGCGCTCAACCGCGCTCAGGGGGATGTGGGCCAGGCCGCCGAAGCCCTCAAGCTGCCGCGGCGAAGCCTTTACGCCCGGCTGCAGCGCCATGGCATCGACGGGGCGGCTTTTAGGAGTCGTGGCTGAATGGCGGTTGACAGGACAACATCATCCGCACTTCAGCTCTTGACCGAGCCGGCCGTCATGCCGGCCAGGAAGTAGCGCTGGGCGACCAGGTAAAGCACCAGAAGCGGAAGAGATCCAAGCACGCTCATCGCCATCATCTCGTTCCATTCGAAGGCATGCTGGCCCATCAGAAGCTGGATTCCAATCGGGACGGTTCGAAGATTCATGGATTTCGTCAGCGTCAGGGCGAAAAGGAATTCGTTCCAGGCGAGCAGAAAGGTGTAGACGGCCGTGGCGACGATGCCGGGGATGGAAATGGGAACGATCACCCGCCAGAGGGCCGTCCAGCTCGAGCCACCGTCCACCAGCACGGCTTCGTCCAGTTCCTTCGGCAGAGTGTTGAGGTAGCCGGTCATCAACAGGATGGCATAGGGCAGGGTGAAGACCATGTAGGTCAGGATCAGCGCCAGATAGGTGTCGAAGATCCTGAAGGCCACCACCATTCCGAAGTAGGGAATGAGCAGGGTGATCGGTGGGACGGTCTGCGTGCTGATGATGAACACATTCAGCGTGTTCTTGAACCGGAACGAATAGCGGCTGAAGCCATAGGCGGCCAGGATGGCGATGACGAGCGTCAGCAGGGTGACGACGCCGGCGACGAAGTAGCTATTGATGAAAAACCGCACCTTTACCGGGTCGTTGAAGATCGTCAGATAAGCCTCGATCGTGAAATTTTCCGGCAGCAGCCTCGGCGGAAGGGCGAAGATTTCGGTGTTCGATTTCAGCGAACTGAAGAACAGCCACACGATTGGAAAGGTGGCGAAGACCAGGCCGGCTGCCAGTCCGATATAGGTCAGGACGGTCGGCAATACCGAGTTTTTGAAGGAGCGCTTTGCCATGGCCTTCACCTCTGCCGCTGATGCTTGATGTAGAAATAGGTGACGCTCATCGACATGATGAGAATGATGACCGCGCTCGCCGAAGCCAGCGAAAATTCATATTGGGAGAAGGCCAGCTTGTAGGTGAAGGTGCTCAGAACCTCGGTCGAATAGATCGGACCGCCGCCGGTCGTCATCCACACGAGCGGGAAGACCTGCATCGTCCAGATGAAATCGAGCAGCGCGATACTGATGATGATCGGCATCAGCTGCGGGATGGTGATGTGCCAGAATTTTTCAAAGCTGTTGGCGCCGTCGATACCCGCCGCTTCATAGAGCTCTTTGGGAATGCCCTGAAGGCCGGCGAGCAGGCTGACCATATAGAGCGGATAGCCGGCCCATATGTTCGCAAATGTCAGGGCGTGGAGTGCGGTGCTGGTCGAGGAAAACCACTCCACCTTGAAGTTCACGATATGGAGCGCCATCAGGATGCTGTTGACGACGCCGTTCGGGTCCAGCAGCAGGCGCCAGATGATGGCGATGATGACGGCGGTGAACAGCCACGGCAAAATATAGAGAACCCGCAGAATACTGCGGATGAGCGGATCGACCCGGTTCGTGTTCAGCAGCAGTGCGAAGGCGAGGCCGATGATGAAGTGGAAGACCACGCTCATCACCGTGAAATACAGCGTCTGAACGACCGACTGCCAGAAAACCGGATCATCGAAGATGGTCAGGTAGTTCTGCAACCCGACAAAGGCGGCGTTCTTCTTCATGATGGCGCCATCCATCAGGGAATAGCGGAAGACCATCATCATTGGAAACAGCATGAGCAGAACGAGAAGAAGCGTTGCCGGCGAGACGTAGAGATACGGCACCAGGCGCCGCAGCGCCTTGTAGCGAAACTTCCTTTTCCTGCGCAGTTTTGGTTGCGCAGCGACCAGAGCCAGGACGGGACGGTTCATGAGGTGTGACTTTCCACTCCACAGAAAATGACAACGACCCGCTTGGCGACGCGGATCGCGCCGCCAAGCATTCGTCAATGCGCCGTAGCTTAGAATTTGGCGAGCCATGCCTTCTGCGTATTGGCTGCGGCTTCCTTGGCCGTCTGCCCGCCGTCGAGCTCCTTCTGGATCTGGATATTCATGTCACGCATCAGTTCCTCGGCGACGGGAAGGCCGACGAACTCATTGGCCGGATAACCGCTCTGGAAGATCTTGAAGGCTTCCGCGAAAATAGGATCGGAGGCCACGAAATCAGGCTTTGCCTTGACGTTGCCGGGAAAGGCATTGGCGATCGAGACGAGACGACCGTTCACATCGGGGCTCATCAGATATTCGACCAGCTTCCAGGCCTCTTCCTTGTGCTGGCTGGAATCGCTGATGCCTATTCCCCAGGACGCATAGGGAAGGCCGCGCTTGCCGGTATAACCGTCAGTAGCCGGCATTGCGGAAATACCGAAATTCAGCTTCGGATTACGCTGTCGGATCAGGTTCACATGCGCCAGGGAGTCGATCATCATGCCGACGCGGCCATTGACGAACTCCTCGACCTTGTCCTGCTCCTTCTTGGCGAAGATGCCTGGTGAAATGACGCCATCCTTGTGCAGCGCCTCGATATATTCGAGCGTGCCGACGACAGCCGGATTTTCCAGATCGGGCTTGCCATCCTTGAGCATCGATGCACCCGAAGCCCAGACCCACGACATGACGTCGTTCTGTACGCCGCTCGGCGACTGCAGCGATAGCGGCAATACCCAGCCATACTCGTTCTTGGCGGGCTCGGTCATCTTCTTCGCAGCGGCCGCAAATTCGGAGCGGGTGGTCGGCATCTTGTCGACGCCGGCGGCCTTGGCCAGATCGAGGTTGACGAAGACCGGGTAGACGAAGGACGCGAGCGGGAACATCACGCTCTTGCCGTCGACCTTGATAATATCGGCGATCTGACTCTTATCGTAGTTCGCTTTTGTCATCAGTTCGTCCATCGATGCGATGGCACCCTGCTTGGCAAGGCCGTTGACCCACGCCCCATCGAGGCCAACCACGTCGCTGAGGGTTCCCGAAGCCGCGCCGACAACGATCTGATCGTGCGTGGTGGCATAGGGGCCGCTGACAAGCGTGACCTTGATACCGGGGTTCTTGGCCTCGAAATCGTCCATGATGTGACGCAAGGCGCCCGCCGGCATTTCGGGCTCCCACCACTGGATGAACTCGATGGTGGTGTCGGCAAATGCCGCTGTGGCGCAGAGCGCCCACGCGGCTGCGGCGACCCTCAGCGTCTTGCTAAATTTTCTGATATTCATGTTTCCCTCCCTTTGAACTTTTTGTCGATCGATCCTCCCACAGATCGCAACCAAGGTAGGTTCTTGAGGCACCTGGCTGTCAATTAAGAACTGCAATCGGCGACAGGCGCGGATATCGAGTCAAAAGCGGCGTCCTCACAAACCATTGATAAAAAACGATAAAATAGAAATCTGTCGCCCAGATTTTTCTGCCTCGTTTACGCTGTTTGCAAGGTGCTTTCCTCAATTTTCGTAAACAAATGAAAATTTAAACAATAAATCGAAATTCAATCTATCGCGTCTGGCGGGAGATGATCTTTCGCTATTCTATCAACGGATAAAGGATTATTGCGACGCAGCATCGAGAATACAGCGTTGCAAACAAGTTTTCGATTTTCGCAAGAAATGCGGCCGGGGATGGCGAGCGCCCGACAGTGGGATCCGGAGGCCATCAGCAAAGCGTGAAACGCCGTTATCACAGCGCCATATGCGTCTGCGGGTGGAAGAAGTGCAGCTTTGCCGGATCAATGGCCAGATCGATGCTCTTGCCCACCTCAACCGAGCTGACGGCTTCGAACTTCGCGACGGCATTGGCGGCACCGCTCAGGTCCGCGACGGTATCCGGGTCGCCGGAATCGACACGCACCGCCTCGATGCAGAGGTGGACTATCAGCTCGGAGCCAAGCTCCTCGATCGATTTGACAAGCGCCGGGATCGTCGGATGAGCCGCACCCGAAGGCAGGCCTTTGTCATGGAGATCTTCCGGCCGGATACCGAAGACGACGGTCTTTCCTTCGAAGGAGGAAAGGCTGGAAGCGCGTTTGAAGGCGCTCGCCGGCAGAGGGATGGAGAAAGTCGCCATCTGAATCCTGTCGCCCTGCAGCCGCCCTTCGAAAAGGTTCATGGATGGCGAGCCTATGAAGCCGGCGACGAAGGCATTGACCGGGTGGTGATAAAGCGCCTTGGGTGTGTCCACCTGCTGCAACACACCACCCTTCAGGACTGCAACGCGATCGCCCATCGTCAGAGCCTCGGTCTGATCATGGGTGACGTAGATCGTCGTCACGCCCAGCTGCCGCTGAAGGCTTACGATTTCCGCCCGCATCTGCACGCGCAGCTTCGCATCAAGGTTCGAGAGCGGCTCGTCCATGAGGAAGGCCGCGGGCTCACGCACCATTGCGCGTCCCATCGCCACGCGCTGACGTTGGCCGCCGGAGAGCTGGGCGGGCTTGCTGCCCAGCAAACTCTCCAGCTGGAGGATCTTGGCAACTTCGTGGACGCGCTTGGTGCGCTCAGCCTTGCTCTTGCGCGCCAGCTTCATCGAGAAGGCAATGTTGTCGAAGACGGTCATATGCGGATAGAGCGCGTAGCTCTGAAAGACCATGGCGATATCCCGGTCCTTGGGCGAGAGATCGACGACATCTTGCCCACCGATACTCAGCGCTCCGCTGCTGATCTCCTCAAGCCCGGCGATCATGCGCAGTGCCGTCGATTTTCCGCAGCCTGAAGGGCCGACTAGAATCAGGAACTCGCCATCATGGATCGTCAAGCTCAAATCCTTGATCGCATGGAAGTTGTTTCCAAAGGTCTTGTAGATCTTGTCCAATACAACTGTAGCCACGTCATTTCCTCCCAGGTTTTATGCTCGACCGCATCTGGCGGTGGCTCTCGCTCACGACCTTACAACCCTCTTTCAGCGGGGTTGCTACAGGCGGACATCGCAATGCTATCGATACGGTCATCGGCTGCGCCAGATTATTCAGGCGCCAATCGGGATCTTGTTTCGGCGTCAAGCGCGTGGGGGACGGGTGCATTTTCACCAATCATCCACGCCCGGCACGTCCGGTTATCGGGCAATCCTCTGCGTCCGCCATGCGCCGTCACGGAGATGGCGGCGGCGGCTGTGGCGTAGGCGACGCAATCGAGAGGTCTCTTGCCTTCCGCCAGGGCGAAGGCATAGGCACCGTGAAAACAGTCGCCTGCGCCAGTCGTATCGATTGCTCGCACCGCATGGGCCGGAACATGCCAGAGACTGGCGTCATCCTTTTGCCGGACATACGAACCGTGATCGCCATCGGTGAGCACCACTGCGGAGCGCTCGGGGGACCAGAGCTTTTCCAGGATTGCTGCAGGATCGCTCTCGCCCGTACAGGATCTGGCGAAGGCGATCGGCAGCACCAGATGATCGGCCAGGGCCACGATCCGGTCGGTAGCCGGACCAGCGGTCCATTCGATATCGGCGACAACGGAAAGGCCGAGCAAGCGGGCTCGCGCGACCACCGATTGCGAATGCACGGAATAGCCGTCGATCAAGAGCACCGGCGCCTGCGTCAGCACATCATCCGATAGCGCGTCCGAGGTGCCATGCAACACGTCGTCGTCATAGGCAATGAACCGGTCGCCATCGGGGCCGACCGTGATCACCGATCGGATCGGCTGAGCGGAGGGATGGCGCGGTGCCAGGGATATGTCCACGCCATCTCGTTGGAGTTCATTGCCGCCGACATCGGTTGACGGCTGATCGTTCAGCCAGCCGATGAATGCGGCGCGTCCGCCGAGCCGGGCAACGGCCACCAGGGCCGTCGCAACGTTGCCGCCATGTTCGGTGGCACGCTTCGTCACTTTCCCCTTGCCGGCCGTCAGCTCCCGGTCGACATAGATGATGTCGTCGATTGCCAGAGCGCCGAAGCCCAGAACATGGAAAGGGTGTGACATGTCTCAAGCACCGGCAGCGGACAGCGCCTCTTCCGGTGTCATTCCATCATGGATGACGAGCCTGAAGGCCCGCGCGGCCTTGGTGGTATCGCCGTGACCCCAGAGATTGCGGCCAACCACGGCGCCTTTGGCGCCGGCCCGCAGGGCGTCGGACGTCTGCTTCAGGGCGCCAAGCAGTGTATCCGTCTTCGGGCCGCCGGCGATGACGACGGGGACCGGGCAGGTCGCCACGGTTTCACGGAAGCTGTCGAAATCGCCGGTGTAGCCGACCTTGATGACATCAACGCCGGTTTCGTAGCCAATACGCACCGCATAGGCGATTTCATCCGGCGTGAAGACGATCTTGCCGCCATTGGCGAAGTCGCGCGGATAGACATGGGCGACAACGGGCATTTCGAAACGGGCGGCGGCATTCACGGTATCGGTCAGCCAGCGGATATATTCGCCCTCGGTATCGCCGCGCACCGGAATGGCGACTGCCAGGGCATCGGCGCCGTAACGCACCGCGTCCTCAGGCGTTGCGATGAGCTGGCGAATGCGGTCGTCGGCGGTGAAGCAGCCGGCCTGGATGACCAGTGCCGCCTTGCCGGCATATTCCGACCACAGATGACGCGCCGCGCCCGGCTGAATGCTGATGTAGTCGGGGCGGCCGCTCATGACGCGCCTCAGCGCGCCCGGTAGGTCAGCAAGCCCACCTTCACGCACATTGCCATAGCCGACGAAATGATCGACCGCGCCTCCGAAAAGATTGCCTGACGGATTTGAGAACAGACGGGAGAGGCGAATTTTTGTTCCGAGACCCATTTCGAAAAATCCTTTTACGGTTGCGGGTGCTGATGTCGCGTGGACCCTAACTCGAAAATAAAACAATGTTCAATATTTCGATTTCTTTCGTTTTGATCCAATTTTGGATTTTTCGCCACACTATCATCCGGTGGTATCGACTTTTTGCTTTTTGGAGGTCAGATAGTGCGATAGGTAATCTTTCGGTTTTCGAAAGAGTAGGCCGATCATCGGCAAAGGCAGTTTTGGGGTCGCATATGCTTGCAGAACAACGACGGCATCAGATCTTGTTGGAGCTTCAGCGAGTCGGTCAGGCGCGTACCAGTCAACTCGCGGAGTTTTTCGAGGTTTCGGAAGTGACGATCCGGTCCGATCTCGAAATCATGGACGCCAAGAAGCAGCTGATCAAAACCCATGGAGGGGCGATCGCTCTTCCCGCCGATTCCCCGGCTGCCGCTTTCGAAGAACGCATGCAGCGCAATTTCGACGCCAAGCGGCGGATTGCCCAGTTGGCGGCGCGTCAGATCATCGATAACCAATCGATCGTCTTCGATAGCGGCTCCACCCTGTTGCAGGTGGCCATGCAGATGCCGCCAGTCTCCAACGTGGTGGTGGCGACGACCGCCATGAACATCGCGCAGCATCTGATGTACCGGCCCGGACTTGATGTGCACATGATCGGCGGCCGGGTCTTTCCGAGCACCGTCAGCACGATCGTCTCGGATTCCGACAAGGCGCTCGGCGGCCTCGTCGCGCATCAGGCCTTCGTCAGCGCCCACGCGATCGACCAGTCCTTCGACGTCGTCGATGTTTCTGAGGATATTGCCCGCACCAAGCGCAATCTGGTTCGCATGGCTCGCCGCGTGGTTCTCGTCGCGGATTCCAGCAAATGGGATATCGGGGCCTCATCCAAGGCCTTTTCCGTATCGCGGGTCGATCTGATCATCACGGACAGCAACATGCCGCACAGCATCCGCAATCGCGTGGAAAAACTAGGCGTGGAAGTCCGCTACGCATGAGCAGCGAATGATCTGCGAGAAGACCTTTCTTCATCTTTGATGGGAAAAGGTGATGCCAGCCGCCGGCCTTTTCCACGAGGCAATACCGGCCACGCAATCCCAGGCGTACATATGGAGCGAACCGTCGTCGCCGAGACGGCCGGCGTCGGCGTAGCTATTCGGATTGAGCGCAATAGCATGTATCTGCTTGTCTGAAGTCGCTGCAATCCGCCACGTTCCTTGTGATGGCTGCTCGTAGCTGATGCTCTGGTCTGAAATGGGGTGATCTTGAAGCCGACATTTTTAAAGGCGATTAGGGCTGACTTCCTGTGCGTCAGTCTTGGTGCATAGTCGCTTTCGAGCACGTATAACGCCAATGCGGGTCGCGCCTTATATGTCGCCATCCTGATCAATGTCGAGCTCATGGATGCTTAGATTATCGAATAGGCATATTGCAATGTATAGTATTTAGAATAGGTCGCTCCATTAAGTACCAAGTCTCGAACAAAGCCACCCTGACCTGCGCGGGCGCAGTGAAGCATAGAGTTGGCGTGATTTGGCATTGTCCTGAGAAGAATCTGTGTTTCATTCTCGATTAATTTTATATTAGGAATATCATAACGGATATATATTGATCACACAGGAGTACTAATGGTCGAGTTCAACTTCACTGAGCCTCCAGCGGGTGATGCGGCTGCCGACATCTCAAGCGAGTGCCAGCGCCAATTGCTGCCTGTCGTCCAGGAGATGGTCGAGTCGGCGGTTGTAGCTGGATGGAATCAGAAGGATGTTCTTCTGGCGCTGGTGGACCTCGCATGGGATCTGTATGAGAAACGTCGCGGAGATCTGTAACAAATAGCGCCGTCCGGCATGTTCGCGATACGTCTCTTCGCGCTGTATTTATTGCAGAAATAACTACTATAAAGTGTGGTTGCGTGCAGTGGGGTCGACAGCTTGGTCACCAATATGATGAGCGACCAGAAATCGACCGATTCGCCCCAGAGGCCTCGGCGCTTATCGATGAAGAACGCTACTGTCGTTTGATTGCATCGGTTATTTCTTTCTTTCGCCTTGCGCACGATTCCTCCTTCACAACTGAATGTTTTGCCCTATTTGCAATTCGCGCGATACGCCGACTTTGCGGGCGGCGTTGCGTAAACAGGGTTGGGAAAACAAGGGATTTCAATCTTTGATTGAGATTCTACCTGTTTGTTCGTGCATGCAGTATTTCGTTCGGCGGGGCGGTACAGAATGAATGATTCGGAAGTGGCTCGGGAACGAGGCGGCTACCGCGCCGTCGATTCCGGGCGGACAGATCGATATGTCTTCGATATAATTCCTCAAAGCGCTGGCCCGAGAAAGGCCACCGCGCGCGGAAGCGTGATACACTCCATCCGTAGTCCTGGGTCGCAGACGTTCCTGGCCAGGGAGCATGCTGTTGGAATTGTGTTGACCCCCACACAGAAGTTGAGAGCCTCGCTCGGCAGCGACAGGATCACGGAATATGATGCACCGGTTGGCTGCATCGCCGTTAATCCCGCCGGCGTGGACAGTAGTCTTGCCTGGACGGAAACCAGAAAAAATCTCGTCGTAGCGATACCTCCGGAAACGTTGTCCGAATTGGCTCTTCAGGAGCTCGATCTCGCCAACGTGGAGCTTCAGCCGCCCGCTTTCGGCACCGTCGACCTCCGCGCCCTCGACATGGCCCGGAGGATTTCCGTCGAGTTAACTGGGAAGGCAACTCCGAATGAACTCTATCTCGATTCGTTGGTTACCCTATTCGGTGTTCATCTGCTTCGTACCTACGCAAGCCCCATGAAACAGCTCCCATTGCCCAAGGGTGGGCTCTCCGCCAAAAGCGCTCGACGCGTGGAAGAGTACCTTCGCGAGCATTTTACCCAAAAGGTACATGTCGCCGAGCTCGCGGCGGTCGCCGGTATTTCACCGAACCATTTCATCTTGCGGTTCGCCAGGACATTCGGCATGCCGCCACATCGCTACCTGATCAACCTGCGCCTGGACTTCGCCGAAAAGCTGCTGATCGACGGCGAGATTGCGATTGCCGAAATCGCCTATATGACCGGATTTTCGGATCAAAGCCATTTGGCCACCACGATGAAGCGGTACAGGGGAAAGACGCCGACAGAGCTGCGATTTATGGAATAATCGTCACGGAGCTTCAGCGCTAACGCCTCGAGCAGATCCGGCCAAGGGCCGATTTTCCAGACTTGTCGCCGAAAACGCCTGCCCAGGGAGGGCCACGCGTGCCGGCAACGCTATTCCATCCGATTCGAGAGTTGAGGCTGGCGCTACCCTCGCCATATCATTGAAATATTAGCTGCCTGAAGTCAGTGTGGCAAAGCTGATACACTTGTCGCTGGCTAAGCAAAAAACCGTAATTTTCTAAAAATAGTCCGTAATTTTCTAAAATACCGCCGCCGCGAATGAAGCCATCCTCGTCACCGTAACCATTCGGTGCGCTATGGACACTCAATTCTCTGGTTTTGAAATCTTTGCTCCGAAAGTCGAGGTAGCCTGGACTGCCTTGCAACGGCAATACGCCAGCCGCCTCACCGGCGCGGAGCTTGATCATCTATTTGCCTGCCTCGTCTTCGGATTGACCTCTCCGGCCTATGCCGAGCGGGAACCGGCTCTTCATTTCGATATCTGCCATGCCTTGGTGGCGATGAAACTTCCCCCCGGTCGGGCGGATGCCGCATTGCATGCGGTTCCGGAACCGACGGAGTCATGGGTCTTGAGTGCGCGTGAGCAGATAGAAAGCCAAGCCGTCAGGATGGGGCACACGCTTCTGGAACTACATAATTTCAACGACGACACAGCCGCCGAAGCGGACACAAGCGCGCTCGGTCGTTCAGACAACAGCGAGGAGAAAGCAGCATGATGAAGTGCGTTGGGGAACGTCTGCAGTCTAAGTCTCATGCCGGTTTTGTCGGAAATTGGATTTCGGGGAGAAGCGACAGTCGTTCGCTTCGTCGGCGGCTGATGGCGGTATTGCGCCTGGCGCACCGCACGCTTGGCACGAAGCGTAAGGGGTTGGGGCTCGGGTCGCTGGGGTTCGGCGGGGCGGTGGCGCTGGGTGCGATCGCATTCGGCGGCATCGCCAGCCCGGCGATGGCGCAGTATGCTGCGGGCGGCGGCACGGCGTCCGCTGGCAACGCCGTCGCCATCGGTAACGGTGCCCAAGCGAATGGCACGAACAGCGTAGCGTTGGGCACCTCTAACAGTGCAACGGGCGCTGCTTCGATCGCCATCGGCTATTCGATGGGTGTCAATGGCCTCAATGCCATAGGCATTGGTGTTTTCGCGGGCGCGACCGGCACCAATGCTCTCGCCATCGGCGGGAACGCCCAGGCCACTGGAGACGCAGCAAGCTCAATTGGCGTCAACTCGGTCGCAGCCGCAGGTGCGTCCGCTTTTGGCTTGAACGCGCGTGCCGACGGAACAGAGTCGACAGCGATCGGCTATGTTACCCGGGCGACCGGGCTGCGCGCCACCGCGCTCGGGTTTGGGGCGACAGCGTCCGGGCTGGATTCGATTGCCCAAGGTAATAGCGCTACCGCAAGCAACCAGAATGCCATCGCCATCGGTTTCCAGGCGACCTCGACCGCGATCAACTCCATCAATCTTGGCAACCGAACTGTTGCGGGAATGGGCGCCCTTCAAGAGAGCGCCATCGCCATCGGCACGGACGTATTGGCCTCTCAAGTCGATGCCACCGCGATCGGCCGCCAAAGCCAGGCGACGGGCACGGGCGCCATTGCCATCGGCAAGTCAGCAGCCGCATCGGGCATTAACTCGCTCGCCGCCGGCCCCAGCACGGTAGCGTCGGGAGCCTTTGGTGTTGCCTTAGGCAACCAGGCGCAGACGCTGGCTGCCGGTGGTGCTGTGGCGATAGGTTCGGGCGCAATTGTGGCAAGCACCGCGACTTCCGGCGTCGCTCTCGGCAACAATGCAAATGCCGGTGGTGTTCTATCGGTTGCCACGGGCGCCGGTGCCAACGCCAGTGGCGACAATTCCACTGCCACTGGACGCCAGGCTGTCGCCAGCGGAACAAACGCCTCCTCGTATGGATCTGGGACGCAGGCGACAGGAGACAATTCTCTCGCTGCCGGCGTTAGCGCCAACGCCAGCGGGGCCGGCAGCACCGCACTCGGCATCGGCACCGTAGCCAGTGCCGAATCGGCGATCGCCGTGGGCAACAACGCCAAGGCTGATTCAGCCGACGCCGTTGCCATCGGCACGACCGCGACCGCAACCGGTGGCAAGGCTGTCGCGATCGGCGCAGGCAACACCGCCTACGGCGACGGTGCGGTCGCCATCGGCGATCCGAGCTATGCCAGCGGCACCGGCGCCTTCACGGGCGGCGCCAATAATATCGCCAACAGCGATGGCACGGCGACTGCCACCGCCGCCAACCAGGCGAGCGGCGCGGTTGCTATCGGCAACAACAACAAGGCGATCGGCCAAGGCTCAGTGGCACTTGGCAACGGCTCGACCGCAGGGGCAAGCGGTTTCGTCGGCAACGTCGCCCTGGGCAACGGCGCAACGGCGACCGCGAGTTCCGGTGATGTAGCGCTGGGTTCCGGCTCGACAACCGTGACAGCCGTAGGGACGCCGAGCGCTGTTATCGGTGGCACCACCTACAATTTTGCCGGCACCACTCCGACCTCGACGGTGAGCGTCGGTGCGGCGGGTGCCGAGCGCACCATTACGAATGTCGCGGCGGGTCGGCTTAACAATGGTTCGACGGATGCTGTCAACGGCTCGCAGCTCTTTGCGACCAATCAGCAGGTCACCCAGAACACCACAGACATCGCCAACATCAGTGCTGGCGCTGGCATCAAGTATTTCCATGCCAACTCGACGTTGGCGGACTCGTCGGCAACGGGGACGGACTCCATCGCGATCGGACCCGTCGCAACCGCGGCCGGGGCGAGCGCCATCGCGGCTGGCACCAATGCGAGCGCCTCCGGCTCCGCCGCATCGGCCATCGGCAACGGCGCCGTTGCATCTGGCCTCAACGGAACGGCGTTCGGCTACATATCCAAGGCCTCGGGCGACTACGGCACCGCCGTCGGACCGAATGCCAACGCAACAGGCTTGTCCAGCACCGCGATCGGCCAGAACGCGTTTGCTACCGACGCGCAAGCGACCGCACTCGGCAAACAAGCGAATGCCAGCGCCGCGGATGCGGTGGCGTTAGGCCCCAACGCCACCGCCAGCAATGCAGGCGCCGTGGCGCTCGGCTCGGGTAGTGTCACCGATGTCGCCGTCGGCACTGCCAGCACGGTGGTCAACGGCACGACCTACAACTTCGCCGGCACGACGCCGGCCTCGACGGTCAGCATCGGTGCGGTCGGTGCCGAGCGTACCATCACCAACGTCGCCGCCGGGCGGATCAGCGGGTCCTCGACGGATGCGATCAACGGCTCGCAGCTCTATGCGACCAACCAAGCGGTCGACGCCATCGGCACCACGCTCAACAACATCAATGTCGGCGGCGGCATTAAATATTTCCATGCCAACTCGACACTAGCGGACTCGTCGGCGACGGGTACGGACTCGGTCGCGATCGGACCCGTCGCGACCGCAACAGGAGCGAACGCCATCGCAGCTGGTGCTAATGCGAGCGCCACCGACGCCAACGCGTCGGCCATTGGCAGCGGCGCCGTAGCATCGGCCCTCGACGCAACGGCATTTGGTTACATATCCAAGGCCTCGGGCGACTACGGCACTGCCATCGGGCCTAATGCCAACGCAACAGGCTTGTCCAGCACCGCGATCGGCCAGAACGCGTTTGCGACTGACGTTGAAGCGACTGCTCTCGGCAAGCAAGCGAATGCCAGTGCTGCGGATGCGCTCGCGCTGGGCGCCAATGCCACCGCCGGCAACGCAGGTGCCGTTGCGCTCGGCTCGGGCAGTGTCACCGACGTCACCGTCAGCACAGCGAGTGCCGTGATCAACGGCACGACCTACAACTTCGCCGGCACGACACCGACCTCGACGGTCAGCGTCGGCGCGGTCGGCGCCGAGCGTACCATCACCAACGTTGCGGCGGGCCGGATCAGCGGGTCCTCGACGGATGCGATCAACGGCTCGCAGCTGTTTGCCACCAACCAGGCGGTCGACAGCCTTGGCAACCAGGTCACCACGATCGGGGGCCAGGTCACGCAGAATACGACCGACATCAGCAATCTCGGCAATACGATCAACAATATCGCCGGAGACACGTCGACGACCTATACCGACGCCAATGGTGATGGCATCCGGTATGTGCGGACCAATGACAGGACCCTTGCCGTCAGCGACTCCTCCGCTCAGGGCATCGGTTCCACCGCGGTCGGATATAACGCAACCGCGGTCGCCGACAGTTCGCTCGCGCTTGGAAGAGAAAGCCAGGCCACCATCGATGGCGGCGTAGCGCTTGGTTCCGGCTCGATCTCCGACCGTGCCCTGGCGCCGGCCACCGGCCAGATCGCGGCCGGTCCGACGAACTTCATTCAATACAATACGACCGATAAAACGTTGCTGGGCGCGGTATCGGTCGGCTCGGACACGTCTTACCGGCAAATCACCAATGTTGCCGACGGCACCAGCGCTCAGGATGCCGTCACGGTTCGCCAGCTGCAGGGCGCCATTGCATCGGTTGCGGCGACGCCGAGCAAATACTTCCACGCCAACTCTGCCGCCGGCGATTCTCTTGCCGTCGGCGCCGAGTCGGTGGCAGTTGGCCCAACAACGGTGGTCAACGGCGACAATGGCATCGGTATCGGCAACGGTGCGATCGTCGATCAGGTTGCGCCCGGCGGCACGGCCATCGGCCAGAATGCCCATGTCATGCTGGCGGACGGCGTTGCAATCGGCACGAACTCGACGGCGGCCGGCATCCAATCGGTGGCGCTCGGCGCGGGTGCGCAAAGCAACAACATCAATAGCGTTGCGCTTGGCGCGCAATCCATAACCTCTGTGGGGGCGCAGACGAACTATACCGGCTTTGCCCTTACGAGCCCGCAAACCTCTGTCGGCGAAGTGTCGATCGGCTCGGCCGGATCGGAACGCAAGCTGACCAATCTCGCGGCAGGGTCGGCGGACACCGATGCCGTCAATGTCAGCCAGCTTAAGGGTCTCGGCACCAACATTACCAGCCTGATCGGTGGCAACACGACGGTAAACCCGGATGGATCAATCACCGGTCCCACCTACAACATTCAGGGCAACAATTATTCGACGGTCTATGATGCCTTCGGCGCGGTCGACAACACGCTGACCAACATCACCAGTGGCGGCGGCATCAAGTATTTCCACGCCAACTCGACACTGGCGGATTCCGCAGCTTCGGGCACCAACAGTGTTGCGATTGGTCCGGAAAGTGTTGCCAGCGGCACGGACAGCCTGGCTGCCGGTCATGGAGCCACGGCTGCGGGGCAGGGTGGCGTTGCTCTCGGTCAAGGCGCGCAGGCCAACAATGCCAACGATGTGGCATTGGGCTCCGGTTCCGTAACACAGGCGGCTGTCGGCACTTCCAGCACGGTCATTCAGGGCAAGACCTATGATTTTGCCGGCACCGCGCCCGTCGGAACCGTGAGTGTAGGCTCTCAGGGGGCGGAAAGGACCATTACGAACGTCGCCGCCGGCCGTATTTCCGCCGATAGCACCGACGCGATCAACGGATCGCAGCTCAACGCGACCAATTCGGCGATCAATGATCTGCAGACCGGCGTTGGGACCATCACCAAAAACGCCGTCACGTATGATCTCAATTCCGACGGCAGCAAGAAGAACAGCATCACCCTGCAGGGTGGCGACGTCAACGCGCCGGTGGTCATCTCCAATGTCGGCAAGGGTGTAGCCCCCACCGATGCCGTCAATGTCGCTCAATTGGGCGACAGTATCACCCAGGCCAACTCCTACACCGACACAGCCGTTGCCGGTGGCTTGACTGCGGCTAACAACTATACGGACCAGAAATTCGGTCAATTGAACCGGGAGATTGGCGACGTACGGTCGGAGGCGAGACAGGCGGCCGCAATCGGGCTTGCTGCGGCATCGCTTCGTTACGACGATCGCCCCGGCAAGCTCAGCGTGTCGGTCGGCGGCGGCCTCTGGCGGGGCGAGGGCGCTCTGGCCTTCGGCGCCGGCTACACCAGCGAAAATGGCCGGGTTCGCGGGAACTTGTCGGGTACGGCAGCCGGTGGGCAGGTGGGTATCGGCGCCGGTCTCAGCTTCACTTTGAATTGAGCCAGCCATGTTTAAGGGAGCGCTTTCCCGCGCCGCGGTTTTCATGGCTTGCTACCTCCTGTCCGGTCCGCATGCGGCCGGACAGGAGGTAGCCTCTTCCAACTATCGAATAAAACCCTCCGAAGTCATTGTGCCTTCGGAGCTGAAACTTGGCGATTACCAGAGGATCATTCGTCCGTTTGAAAACTGGACGCTGATCTGCGACGAAAACCTGAAGGTTCGCCAGCGGGTTTGCAACGCTACCCAGATCATCGAGAACGAGGCAGGACAGGTTGCTTTCAGCTGGTCGCTCGCGGCCACAAAAGGGGGCGATCCCTATATGATCCTGCGCACGGCGCCGGTTGCCAAGAGCGATGGCCGGATCTCGCTGAGGTTCGAGGGGCGGAAGGAACCGATACAGGTTCGGCTCGACGGATGCAGCAAGACGGTTTGCGTCGGCATGTTGCCGGTGGGTCCCATCCTGCGTGAACAGATTTCAAAAAGCTCGGCACCCACAATCTCCTATCCGACGATGGATGGGCAGACGATCAGCGTAACCGCACCCCTCAAGGGCCTTTCCACCGCCGTTAAGGCGATCAAGTGACGGATAGATTTTCCATGAACCAGCAATCAATCCATGATCGAATTATGTCCCGGAGCCAGGGCGGCATTGCTGTTCAGAGCGCCGACGACGACCAGGCAAAGCCGAAGCGGAACTGGTGGAAAGCGACGGTTCTTTCGTTGCTGGCAATTGCCGTTGTCGGTGCTGCCGGCTACGCCGCCGTGCGATACCATGTTGTCGGGGACCTCATATCGCAGCCGGCAATTGCCGCGACGAATGACGCCAACCCGGCGCTGGCAGATACACCATTTCTGCAGCACACCAAGCAGGCAGGCCTGCAATCCTGCTCCACCGTCTTTCCGGTTCTCGGAGAGCTGCTGACGAGCGGCGCCCAATATAATGTCCAGTCGGTGTGGAACAACCAGGCAGCCGACAAGCATGCAGTACAGGCACTTGTGGGCATGAATTATGCCACGCAAGGCTATAGCGGCCCGGCGGCCGGCGTCGTATTCGCGGCACCCGTCGCATCCGGCTGCGAGGGCTCAATGGTTCGTGTCGCACCGTTTACCGCCTCTTGTCCTGATATTTCGGCCAAGTTTCCGAACGGAAGCAAGCTCGTCAATACTCTCGGGCAGGTCGGCGTCTACGAACTGGCCAATGATGGAGGCGACGCGATGCTTCTGCCAACCGGAAACGGCTGCGTCGTCATTTCCGTGGCCTCGGCAGCAGGAAAACAAGGGAGCGCAAAATGAGATCGAGATTCGTCATCGCAGCAATCGGTATGTTGTTTGTCTCCGCGGGACAGCTGGGTGCGGCTGATCTCTTTACGGCCGAGGAGGCGCCGGTTCCTCCGCCTCAGGAAGAGCGCGGCATCTGGGCGGCGATCGCCTATTCCACGCCTGATGAAAAGCACGGTTTCTTCTGGGGTGCCGACAAGCGGCAGGAAGCAATGGATATCGCGCTCAAGCATTGCGAGCGGGACGGGGGCAGCAAATGCACCGTGGTTACCGTCTTCCGCAATCACCGGCATTGGGATGACGACGATAACACCGGCTTTCCCTACAATCATTGCGGCGCGCTCGCCATCAGCAAGCAAGAAAACAAGCGCGTGACGCCGTGGGGCGCTAATTCGGCACCGACGCGCCGGGAAGCCGAAGACCTTGCCCTCAAGGCATGCGAGCTTTCGGGGACACAATGCAAGGTCCGTGAGTGGGTGTGTACGTGACCCGCTCATAATCTTTAGGACCGCCAGGACGGAAGCCATGGGGGCCAAGCTTCTGGCGGTCATCGCGGACCTCGATTTCCCGTTCGTCGGCACCTTGCGGCACAACCGAAGATCTGTCCTCCTCTAAATGGAAAGACGTATCCCTTTGTCCATCTCGATATTGATTTCTCTTCATAAGATAATTGCCCGCATGTCTCGTGCGAAGGTTGCTCTTCTTTGTTCGAGCATCGCGTTCGGCCTTGCTCCCGCGGCCGTTGCCCAGTCCGCTCTGCCAAACGGCGCAACCACCCTGCAGGAGACCTATCAGGACTGGCGGGTTGCGTGCGGCCAGCGCGACAAGGCGCCGGCATGCGCGATTTCCCAGGATCAGACCCAGCAGAATGGTCAACGGCTGCTGGCCGTCGAGATGCAGATGCGTCCCGATGGCAGCGCCGTCGCAACGCTTCTCCTCCCGTTCGGCATCGTCCTCGACTCAGGCGTGACGCCGAATGTCGATGATCAGCCGCCTTTGAAGCCGGTGCGCTTCCGCACATGCTTGCCGACAGGATGCATAGCTTTGCTTCCAATCGATGCGGCGACAGTCACCAAGCTGCGGACCGGTTCGCGCCTGAACCTCAAGGTTATCGCTGATGCGGACAAGCCCCTGAGCTTCCCGGTGTCGCTGCAGGGCTTCTCGGCCGCTCTCGATCGCGTTGCGGCCCTAAGCCCCAGGTAGGAAGTCCGGCAAAGCAGACCAAACCACCGTCCTGGGTTCGAACCTCAAGCCCCTGCATCCACACGGCGAGTATGTTGCTGAATGGCAACGTTGTCGACGCAATATACGTAAGATTGAAAATGTGATTTCCCGTAGACCGAGTACTGGTTGACGCCTGCAACGAAGCAGACCAAGAAGCGAACAGCAGCACTTTTCCCCTCGGGTGCCGCCTTATGACAATGATGATCTGTTGACGAGCAAAACCCAGTTTGCCCGTCAGGATAGTTTTGCCCTGAAGGATGGTTTGCATGGCGCATGACAGTTTGATCGGTACGACTTTTGCAAAGCGTGCCGCATTTACAATTCTCCTATCCTCCGTCCTTTGTGCTGCCCCTCCCTTGCCCAGGACGCCGGCCAGCAGCCGGCAGCGAGCGGCAATCCTCCAGCGGCCGGTGCTGCCGCAACTGCGACGCAAAGCCCCCAGGCTGCACCGCAGCAGCCGGCTCCGCCTCCGGCGAAAGTAACGAAGTTCGATGACTGGTATTATCGTTGTATCGACGGCAAGGCTGCCGACGGATCGGCTGTATCGAGCTGCGAGGTCGCACAGATCGCGACGGTGAAGCAGGGCGATCAGGACGTCAATGTGCTGACGCTGGCGATTGCCAAGGCGCCCGCATCGCCGAATGCGACGGCCACGGCAAAGAAGGGCGGCAAGGCTCCGTCCGCCGACCTCGTCCTGACGGCGCTGGTGCCTCTCAACATGTATCTGCCGGCGGGCTTGAGCATCGATGCTGGCGACAAGCAGGCGGTGCAGCTTGCCTATCGCAACTGCAACCAGGCGGGCTGCTGGTCACAGCAGAAGCTCGACGCCAAGGCGCTTGCCGCGTTGCAGAAGGGTGCCGACGGCACGGGCCATGTGCAGCTGATGAATGGCCAGAAGGTCAATATCAAGTTCTCGCTCAAGGGCCTGTCCGCGGCGCTGGATGAACTGCAGAAGCCAGCCTCCAACTAAAACAAGCCGGATAAGCCTCATGACCTTAGGCTGGCGGTCTGTTTCCGTCTTCACGAGACCCATCCTTGTCGCCCTGCTGGTCTCGGTATCAGCCGGAGCGGCAGCTTTTGCGCAGCAATCGCCAGCCGACGATTTCGCGCGCCGGCAGGCTGAGCAGAGCGAACAGCAGCGGCTGGACGCGCTGAAGAGGATTACGCCGAAGCCGGGGGCAACAACAGCTCAGGAACCGGCAGCCAAGGCGCCGGCCGGCGGCCCGTGTTTTGCCGTTACCCATGTCGAGGTCGAAGGCGTCAAGCGCGTCTCGACCGCGTTGGTCGACAAGGTCATTGCTCCCTACCGGGACAAATGCGTCGGCGTCGGCGAGATCAACACGCTGCTGCGCGATCTTACCTTCCTCTATCTCGACAAGGGTTTTGTCACCTCGCGCGTCTACGTGCCGGCGCAGGACATCGCCAAGACGAAGGTGCTGCGGCTGGTGGCGGTGGAAGGCACGCTGTCAGACATCTACATCAACGGCAAGCCGGCACCGGGTTCGGGTGTGCTGGCAACGGCCTTTCCCGGCATGAAGGACCACATCCTGAACCTGCGCGACATCGAGCAGGGGCTTGATCAAATCAATCGGCTATCTTCCAACAATGCCAAGACGGCGATGCTGCCCGGTAAGGACGATGGCAGCTCGATCCTCAATATCGAGAACAAGCCGGATCACCCTTGGCATTTCAGTGCCGGCAACAGCAATCTTGGCCAAGAGCAGACCGGTTATTCCAAGACCTCCGCTTCGCTCAGCTACGACAACCTCTTCGGGATCAACGATCAGCTCGGCTTTTCCTATGAGCATAGCGGGCCGAACTATCCCTGGGGCGACGACGGACACGGCAAGAGCGACAGCTATTCCGGCAATATCAGCGTTCCTTACGGCTATTGGACATTCTCCGGAAACGGTTCGTGGTACGGCTACGACAGCACGGTTCCCGGCAATTTCGGGGAACTGCGCACCTCCGGCAATTCCAAGCAGCTTGGGTTCAGCGCCGACCGGGTGATTGCGCGGGACAAGGATTCGATCACCACGCTCAATACCGGTCTGACCTACAAGGAAACCAACAATTTCCTGCTCGGCAGCAAGATCGAAGTCGGCAGTCGCAGATATACGGTCGGCAATCTCGGCCTTTCGCATTCGCGCCGCATGCTCGGCGGTCTCTGGGTTTTCGATGTCTCCTATGAGCAGGGACTGAACCTCTTCGACGCGGTCGATTCTGGAGAGGCCGGGGCAGGGGATGCGAACCCGCGGTTCTCGAAGTTCACCGGTACCATCAGGCTCAACCGCCCCTTCGAGCTCGCCGAGCAAAGATTCGAATTGGCCTCGATCCTCACCGGGCAATATTCGCCCAACAACATGTTCGGCGCCGAACAGATATCCATCGGCAGCTACGCCAACGTGCGCGGCACACGCGAGACGCTGCTTTATGGCAATGACGGTTTCTTCTTTCGCAATGATCTCAGCTGGCGCACGCGGCCATGGGCCGACAATGCCGCGCTGGTCCAGGCGCTCGGCGAGTTGCGCCCCTATGTTGGCCTCGATTACGGCCGGGTTGCCTCGCAAGCGCGCTTTCAGATCGATGGCGGCGACATGCTGAGCTGGACGGTCGGCGCTAAGCTCGCCGGCGGGCACCTCAATCTCGATTTGGGCTATTCCGACGTCTTCGCCGGCACGATCGATCGACATGATGCCGGGCTGTTTTTTGTAAGCACTTCGGTGCGGTGGTGATTAATAAATTTAGAGGGAAATCATAATGGGATTGATCTGGCGAAACGATAATTATGCCGTGCGATCGGCAACGCTTCCGATTGCGGCGCTTCTTTGCTGTGCAGTCGTAC